>JAQTWB010000019.1 GCA_028689495.1 bacterium
CGCAACAAGCACCCGCAACAATCCGGCACTCATCAACTCTTCCAGCAACAAACGCCAGACGAGCAATTGACCGGCATGGTGTGCTCCCACCCCGGTTTTCAGCAGTGCACCAAACTGCGGATGATCAAAAACAAGCTTCGAATCAATCTCAAGCTTCTTTATTATCGTATATACGTATTCACGAATCTTTGACTGAGCGCTCCTGTCCAACATGCAGTTCCTCGCCTGCGCGACACGCTCAACATCAAGATCGCACTGGGCACGTGCCGTGCGAAAAACAATAGCCGGCAGCAGATTATCACCTTCAAGAGCTATCAATATCTGCGGTAATGAAATTTCAAACACGCTTACCTTTTCCTTCTTCTCGAACTGCCTGAGCGTTCACCACGTCCACCCCTTTCGCGTCTCGGGCCATGCTCATTCTGTCGCTGATAATAAAACGATGCCACAGCCTCGTTTAGATTATTCTCACCGTCCGAAAGGGGGATTGCGCCGTAATCTGGGTGAAGGTAGCCAATGCGGAGTTCAACAGGTCGCTTGGGCACAGTAACAATGCGAACCTCCTTGTTACGAACCTCCTTCATCCAGGCAGCGATCACTTCAGCATTGGAAATAGAAGCACTAAGCAGTAACAACCGGCTACTTCTTGTCGAAAGAATAATGCTCTCCTCCCAGACCGCTCCGCGCTGCGGATCGGCCAAGTAGTGAAATTCGTCGAGCACAACGAGTGAATAATCTCCCCGCAAACTGTAAAGGTCATTGCGATAAATTTCCGTAGTCGCGACAACTACGTCACTTTCCGGATCAATCTTCCTGTCCCCGGTCAGCAAACCGACCGAAAACTCTGGCTCAAATCGTCGCTTAAATTCAGAATATTTGGCATTCGATAGCGCTTTGAGGGGCGCCGTGTAGATCGACCTGCCCCCTTTACGGGCAGTCGCTTCAATTGCCTGGGTAGCAATATATGTTTTCCCGGCACCCGTCGGGGCAATCACCAATACATCGTCGCCATTTTCCAGATATTCAATAGCTTCCAGCTGAAAAGGATCCGGAGCGAATGGGCGGGGTAGCGGCACACTAATCCCTTCAAGAAACGCCTCACGCGATTTATGTAACCTGCTGCCGCGGTAACTCACTGGCCTAAACCTCTACGCTAAAAATCATATTTTTAAGGGCTGTTTGTCCGGTCAATTAAAGACTCCGACAGATTCATCTAGACAAATTCATACCTGGAACTGACAAACGACAGCACCCTGCCACTACACACATCCAGCATGCTTGATGGCTCTGTATCACAAACAACCTCTCCATCAAACAAACCAATTACCCGCTCAACGCGCGGGATCAAACGACGCAAATCATGGCTGACAATGACAATGGTCGGTTTGTGCAGTCGGTGGAGCTCGGCAATTAACTCAAGAATAACGCTCGAAGCCACCGGGTCCAACCCGCCAGTCGGCTCATCAAGCAATAACAGGTCAGGGTTGGCCACCAGTGCCCGCGCCAGAGCGACACGTCTTCTCATCCCGCCACTAAGCTGGCCGGGATGTTTCTCGGCGGCGGCTCTCAAGCCGACTTCATCAAGCATCAGCAAAGCTCTGCTATATGCATCTTCCCGCGAAACTTCGCTGACCAAACCGAAATTACCGCTTGCCGCTTCAAGCATCGGGAAAGCGACATTCTCAATCACCGATTTTGAATCAAAAAGGGCTCCTTCCTGAAATAAAAACCCGACTGACATATCGTGATAACTGCGCGGTTTGTTTTCGACAAAATACCCAAGTGAACCACTTTGAGGTGCGATTACCCCGCCAAGGATCTTCAGCAAAATACTCTTCCCTCCGCCACTGGGCCCGATTAAACCAATTACTTCTTCAGGCTTAAGTACCAGTGACACGCCATTTAAGGCCGGGCGCCCGTTAAAACTCATCGAAATATTTTCAGCGACAATCACGCCCGCTCCTCCCATTCTGCTACAATCCGTAAAAATTCACTGAGACTGGTTGTACGGCATAGTTCCTTACGCACAGGTCCCGCTCCGTCAATCAGACGTGTGACCTGAGAGACAAATTGCTTCATCTTCCCCAGATAAGCCTTTTCCGGGACCTCGTCAGCGAGCAACTGCAAATAACTTCGTAATACTCCGGCTACCTGAGTAACAGTTTTCTCCGGCGACTGACCACTTATCAGCTCACGAAAAATCCAGGGATTCATCATTGCCCCTCGACCAATCATCAATCCGGAAACCCCTGATTGCAGTGCCTGATCTGCACTATCTTTATCAACGATATCACCACTGCCAACAACAGGAATCGATACCGCATCAACAACATCGGCAACGATCTGCCAGTCCGGTTGACCGCGATAGAGTTCAGAACGGGTTCGTGCATGAACAGTTATCATACCCACACCGCAGTCCTCGGCTATATGAGCAATTTCCACAGCATTGCGCGTCTGGTTATCCCAACCCGAGCGCATCTTCATTGTCACGGGAACACTGACCGCCTTAACTACCGCCGACAATATCTTCCCAAGATGGTCCGGCTGTCGCATCAGCTCACATCCCCCACCGCGCTTCACGACTTTTGGCGCCGGACATCCACAATTGATATCAACGATATGCGCTCCCGCTTCTTCGGCAATTCGTGCCCCCTCAATCATCCGGTCGATGTCATAACCAAAAATCTGCACCGATACCGGGTGCTCAATCTCTGAATACTCCATCATCCGCAGACTTTTTGCGTTTCCTCGAGTCAGACCCTCGACGCTGATAAATTCCGTGACAACAAGACCGACCGCTTCGGGGTTTTCGGTTTTAATCATCCGCCGAAAAGCACGGCCTGTCACTCCCGACATCGGCGCGAGCAATAAAGCCGGACTGACCTCAACTGGTCCTACTGAAAATGAACGACTGGCTAAAGTGTCTTTTATCACCGGATTTCCTTCAGCAGATACATCACCAGGCATTTGCAATATCGGCCACAAGACCTGGCCCCTTATAGACAAGACCGGTATAAACCTGCACGGCATCGGCACCAGCCGCGCGCAGCCTGAGCGCCTGTTCAACTGAAACGACCCCACCACTGGCAATCAACGGAAACCCGGGCGGCAATTGTGATCGCAAAAGTGTCACCACCTCCACCGCTCTCTCCGCAAGAGGCGCTCCACTCAACCCACCCTTCTCCTCTCCATGCAGCAAACCTTCAACTCCAGCACGGGCAACTGTGGTATTCGTGGCAATCACTCCATCCATACCCGACTCAGAAATCACTTTCGCCATCTCACCAAACTCGTCGTCCTGGCAATCCGGAGCGACCTTGACGAAGATCGGAACAAATCGTCCTGAATCGCCCTGAAGCATGGTTCGCTCATTTGCCAGCGATGACAAAAGAGGCGCCAGATAACTTGCAGCCTGCAAATTGCGCAGACCGACAGTATTCGGCGAAGATATATTAATTGTGATGTAATCAGCTGAATCATACACCGCGCGAAGACAGGACAGATAATCATCCACCGCCCTATCTTGGGCTGTTGTCGCGTTTTTGCCTATATTAATCCCCAGCGGTCCCGTAAACTTCCTGCCACGCACTGCATGCACAAGATTTTCAACACCCTTGTTATTAAAACCCATGCGGTTAATTAATGCCGATTTTTCCTTGATGCGAAACATCCGTGGACGAGGATTTCCGGGCTGTGACCTTGGTGTCACAGTGCCAACCTCTATAAAACCAAATCCAAGCACTGCCAGGGCATCAACATATTCTCCATTCTTGTCATAACCGGCGGCCAGACCTACGGGGTTAAGTAACTTCAGCCCGGCTATCTCAAAAGGTTTTTCTACCGTCTTACCACCAATCGGTATACCAACTGATTTGGCTAAACCAACAAGCCTCAATGCCTGCTCATGGGCCATTTCTGGCGGCAGTTGAATCAACAATCTTCTTACAATTTCAGATAATATTTCCATGTCACGCTTTATACAGTCCCTACAACCCAAGAACGGCAATCTCATATCCTATACATGATAAGGCTGCTTAGTGAAATAAATCCATCAGACCAAACCTTCGACAAATAAAAAAAGCCCGGGAGCTTTTGAGGGCTCCCGGGCTCAATCACACGTCTGATGTCAATCAGCGCTTGTCTGTTCTTTGCGATGGATCTCCCGGCCCATAACAGGCGCCAGTATTTGGATCCTGGACATATATTGAACGGCTTCCCGCAGCGTTACTAGCTTTTGTAGCCAGAGTTGAACCGGAATGTCCCTCACCACAACCATATCCGGAATAGAATCGGTTTGATGAATATTTTCCATAATGACCAACAACCGTTCCATCCTTGGCAATAATATTCAAGCAGCTGCTTGAAGGATAATTGCGAGTAAAAAGAATCAGCGGCTTTCCTTCACGAGCGTCATTTGTGTCCTGTGAGTTAGGCTTCAACAACCAGCCAGAACTGTAAACAGTCTTGCAGGATGCGCTGCCTCCCGAGCCACCGTTGTCGGTGCCACCATTATCTGTTCCACCATTGTCAGTCGTGGTCGCAGGATAACGGCCATCGTCAGTCGGAGAAACAACAGTTCCATCAGCACGAATAATCACGTTTGTCGGTATGCCGAGCTGAAAGAAACTTGGTGTTCGTGTAACAGAGCGAATCGCATTCCAGCCAGTATCCCTTTGCGTCCAAGCAAAGACAGGAAGGTTCCCGGAAAAATGTCCAATCTGTGGAATTGAAGAATCAAAACCGAGATCGAGTGTTTCTGTCTGACCATTACCGTAACGCACATAAGCCTTCTGTAGGTATCCAGTCAGACGACTGATTACGTGATCCGGAAGGTGGTCACCATCAAGGTCAACCGGTGGCAGAGGAATGTCACCATCAAGTCCCCATTGCACCTGAGAGAAGCTACCTTCGCCTGGATTCATAATGAACCACCAGAAACCTGCGCGAAGCACAACCATTTCCGCCTCTCCGTCGCCATCGGCATCAGTAACAAACGGCTTGTCACCGGTGACACCAAAAACATATTGCATCAACACGCCATTTGAAGTCTGAGCGACAAACCAGTTCAAAACTCCGTTGATATCACGAACTACGGCGATATCGTCGCGGCCGTCTCCATCCCAATCGCCCAGTGCAGGAATAGTATCGCCCGGCAAACCAAACTGGAGAAACACTTCCTGATTTTCAGGAGTTTTGATGTACCATTCCAATGGCAGAGAGGAACTTCTTACCCAGACAGCCCCCGGATAATAACGCGGGTTATCGAGAAAAAAACGTCCGGCAACAAAAGCATCTGCCGGAACATTCCAGGTCCAGAAAAGCGGAGTGCTGTTGTTTGTTGGGCGGGTCAGCCAGGCGGTATTACCAACATTGGCTGAGGAACTCTTGGCGACAAGAGCTACTGAAAAATCAGAAGTCCCATCACCGTCATAATCTCCCGGCACAGCAAAAGCTGTGGCAGGCAGCAGCACCAGGAGGAGAGCAAGAAGTTTTTTGCTCTGCTTCATGCCTCGAATTAATCCTGTCATATTCAAAAACTCCAATAAAAAATAAAGAACAGATCATCTGAAACAACTTCAACCCTACTAAACTAGCAAAGGGCGGAACTCAAGCTCAAACACAAACTTCCACATGGCATAAACTATTACATCGCCTCACCTTACCCTTTCGGGGTTGATGTCGATTTCCCTTGATAATCTTGGAGGTTGAAAATTATCACACCAATAATCAATCGTGCCGTTTGTGCTGTTTTGTTTTCCTGATATTCGACCCACTATCAGGGGTAACTTTTTCTTTTTGCCCGACTGGGAGAACGAGTGTTCTGGTGTCACTTCACACTCATCGAGTTCAACGAAGCGGTAATGCCTTGACCATGTCGGGTTGCATGGAACCGTCTGCTTCCCGTTTTACACGCAAGACATCCCCGGTAATTGCCCCATTAACCGATGACTCGACAGTGACAACACCGTAACTGTTATTTGCGGTCGAGATGCCAAGAATTGTCCGAATCTCCATATCTCTCGACGTCATTGGTGCGAGAGTGATGGTCGTCACTCCGAGCAAAGCACCATCTATCCCGTAAACCTTGGCTGTCGCCTGTGTATTCTGGTCGGAAATATTGTAGAGGCGGAGCCAATTCTCCTGCTCCCAGAATGTATTCCAAAACGAGCCCAGTGGCCCCACCTGCGCCAGTCGCGCCGGTTCCGGGAACGAGGCCGTGACAAATCCATGGCTGTTATAAAAGTAGCCCATTGTTCTGACGAGTAACGGCACCGCAGCCGGTGTAATCCTGGCTATACCCGTCTCTCCATCGGCCAGAAAACTGCTTGCCAACAAGTGCCGTTGAGACCGCGCCGGAAGATTCCAGCTTTCGGCAAACACAACCTGACCCAACGAGTTATGGATTTCAACCAACGCCCCACCAGCGACAGCTGCGGTATTGGCGACATTAATCCAGTTCAGCGCCCCGGACCCACTTGAGACAGGAACATACTGCGTATCGGAAACACCCGCCCCTGTCGTCGCCCCACCGGCAAAACTCCAGGTGGGTGCCAGCACAGCGATCTCACCATCAGAATTATAAGAAAAGAGCTGAGCAAGATACGGACTTTGCTGGTCGGCTGGCACAACCTCAACAAGACCAACGTGACCTATCCCCGGCACCTGATGTCCAGCCTGTCGGTCGCGCCTTCCACGCGGCGGAATAATCACATCACTTGATTGCAGCAAACCACCTGTCTGCCCATAGATTTTAATTGTGAACTTTTTCCAGAGACTCTCGTGCAGGTTGACAATCTGCAGCCACTGCGGGCTCTCGTCGTCCTGCTTTTCCGGCCTGCTTGTCGGTTCGATTGTATTAAACAAACCATAAGTGGTTCCGCGCTGCATACTTTCAAACGGTTTGAGTATAGCAAACTCTACACGTTCGCCGTTTTTACTCATCCGATAATAAGCTGAATGTCCGTCGAAATCCTTTTCATTATCAAAAACTATTTTAACAAAACCGTAGGTATCCAACGAATAACCGTCAAATGAATTGACAAACAAATCCCGTTCACTGTGCGGTTTAAGAGTCAAATTGAAACTCTTTAGAACGACACCTTCAAGATTATAGACGACCACACTGGCGTGAAGTTGGTTCTCACCCTTATTGCCAACGACCAGGATATTGCTCTGCCGAAGAAAGCTGTTCCAAACAAAAAACACCGGAGAGCGAAGCTGGTAATCAACGGTCATCACTTTACTGAGCCCACAATTCCCGGCGGCAACTGCGAAATCCTCAAGCACAGAAATCAACTGCCCATCCTCCGCCCGAGCCTCAAGAGAATAACTTCCGGCAAAGACACCAGGGATTGAAAAACCACCATCATCGGCGGAAATCCCTGTCAGGTTACCCGGCAGCAAAGTTATATTTGCTCCAGCGATGCCATCATTCTCGGTCGTCTTAAGACTGCCGGTTAAAGTACAGTTAAGGGCGTCGAGATAATCAACTATTCCATCTCCGTCAGTGTCCGTTGTGCCTTCTTCAAGATCGGTAACTCCATCTCCGTCAGAATCCGTGTCAACGTAATTCGGAATGCCATCATCGTCGGTATCAATGTCTGTCTCGGCAACCGTCGGAATATTATCCCCGTCATCGTCGATATCGCGCCAGTTCTTCTCTCCATCGTTATCCGAATCCGGTTCCGGAGCATTTGCCCCTGTACTATTGTATCCACTGCCCGGGGGCACGAGGCGATTCCAAGTGTCGTAGTTGTCGTCAAGTCCGTCCCCGTCACTGTCAATTCCGGCGCGCACGGAATCGGCAATACCGTCACCATTTGCGTCCCAGGCTTCTATGCTATCGACAATTCCATCCTCATCTGAATCAAGGTCGAGATAATCGACAGCTCCAGCGCCATCAGTGTTGACTGGTGCAAGCGCAGTACCCCCGTTATCTGTGTCATACTCGTTGTCAAGACCGTCATTGTCAGTATCAAGACCACTTGGCGCCCGATAACCGGGAGTAGTCTGTGCTTCGATATTGTCAACCAGTCCGTCGTTATCCGAATCAATATCGAGATAGTCGGGGTGAATATCGCTGTCACTTGACACCGACGACTCGAAACTCGTCAGCATACCGTCGCCATCATCGTCGATGTCACGAAAATTACGCCGATTATCCCTGTCGAGGTCAGGCAGAGAGGAGCGTGAACCGGTGATATTGCTGCCAGTTCCCGGTGGAGAAAGAAGGTTGTAATTGTCAAAAACGTTATCCAGTCCGTCACCATCAGTATCAACGCCCGAAAGAACATAATCGGCGATTCCGTCACCATTGGCGTCACTCCCTTCAACAATGTCGCTTATACCGTCGTTATCGGAATCAGCATCAAGGTAGTCGACCGCATCCGCTCCGTCGGTGTTCACCGGCACCAACGCCGCTCCACCGTTATCGATATCGTAAGCATCATCAAGCCCATCGCCATCGGTATCATTGCCCGACGGTGCGACATAACCGCCTTCAGACTGTGATTCAATATTGTCGACGAGCCCGTCGTTATCAGCGTCAATATCGAGGTAGTCGTCGTTACCATCGCCATCGCTATCAAAAGGAGAAAGCGCCACGCCAAAAGAATCACTGTCGAAGATATCAAGCAGCCCATCACCATCACTGTCGACTGGCAGATCTCCGCGCCCATCGCCATCCACGTCCACACCACCTGCTTCAACAATGTCAGATATGCCATCCTTGTCTGAATCAAGGTCAAGGTAATCAGGCACTCCGTCACCGTCGCTGTCACTATTCCCCTCCTCGCTATCAAGTATACCGTCATTATCACTGTCGAGATCCTGCCAATTTGGCACCCCATCACCATCCTGGTCACCAAGCGCATCATTACCTTCGTCGACAAGCTCGAGCCAATCCGATATTCCATCGTTATCATCGTCGGTGTCGCGATAATCATCTATGCCATCGCCATCATGGTCGTTACCAGCAGCATATTCAATCGTATCAGAAATACCATTGTCATCGGAGTCTGTATCAAGGTGATTGGCGACGCCGTCTCCGTCAGAGTCCGGGCAGGTCATTCCCACGGTTTCTACCGAGTTCAGGATTCCATCACCATCACTGTCCAGGGTAAGAACCCTTGTCGCAGCCGTAACAGATGAAATAGTCACACCACTGCCAGCATCACCTGTATCAAACTGAGCCACATCAAAACTGTTCGTGATTGAATTCACACATCCTGGTCCGTCGACCACACCTCCGGGGTGACCCGGACCGTTTGTCGTATCGTTAACCATCGTGCCCTGTACTGTCGCATCAAAAGCCACAGCATAATTCTGTGACTCGACGATATCGGGCTGGTTTGCCGTATCAACAACGGCAACTGTCACCGTCTGCCCTACGGCCGAAAAGCTGAAGTTCCCCTGACCCGTGACATCCACAGCCTGAGCTTCAGCACTTGTCAACGTGGCCCCACCTACTCCGGTTGGCAGGGTATCAACCACATCGGCGACATCAAAGGCCTTGGACGAGCCGCTGTTGGTCACAGTCAACAAATAAGGCAGTACATCTCCAATCGACACCGGAGCCACAGCAGTTGTGGTCTTGGTCAGAGTTAGCGCCGGTTTGACGATATTGAACGCAGATGTGCCCTGCACAGATGTCGCGGAACCGTTATTCCACTCGACAAGTGCATAGTTGGTTTTCGCCCCGGTTGTTATATCGCGTGCAGTTGGCGTCACGGTCAGAGTAAAAGTCTCTGTCGCACCGTCATTGGTGTTGAAATTGACCAGCGTTCCAAAACTGATTCTGTAGTTTGTGCTGTCAGACTGCGTCTGGTTCAAGACATTTGTCGGATCGAGAGAAAAACAAACATCTGTCAAACCAACGAAATTGTAATAAGTATTATAAGGTGGAGCGACATTGGAGCAGTTTGTCTCAATAGCCGCAGTGAAACTGATATTCGCTGGTGTCAGCCCAGCAAACAAATCACCTGTATCGCGTTCGTTAATCACAAAACTGTTAGCCTGACCTTCGGGAACAGTAACTGTAAAGAGAAAATCCCCACTTTCTCCCGGCCTCAAGTTCGGATCGGAAGTTAAAGCGTCACTTGAGCTACCATTCTGGTAAGCCTTGCCAATCACCGGACTGCGAACTGTCACAGTCGCTGTGTCTGAAAGCGGTGAGAACTTCGGCCCGGCAACTTCGGAGGCATAAAGCACATTTACCGTATTGGTGTAGACCCTTCCCAACAAGGCAGTGTCATCGATAGCCACATCATAAGTGATCAGACAGATAGCTCCTACAGGGATACGGCCGTCAACAATATTGAGGTTATTACCAGCGGTGCCAGCCGTATTGAACGAGCCGATATTACAACCAGCCCCACCACCACCGTCAGCGACCACGATATTAAATGCAGCATCTGCGCTCAGGCCAACCGGCAGGTTATCGCTCAACTCCACGTCAAACGCCTCTTTCGCACCGATGTTCTCCAGACTGACCTCAAAGCGAATTCGCTCAGCGGCATCAGCCCCTGTGACATTGCCGGAGGCAATTGCTCCATTACCGGAAAGTATAGTCAGAGCGTTTTTCGTAACGACAAGCTCAGGCGATTCAGCGGTAATTTCCACAAGGTCATTCTTGATGTTGACTACTGATTCAACAAGACTGTCTCCCTGCTGGGCAAAAGCGATATTGACGAGCTGCAAACCGTTTCCGTAAGGCTCATTTGTCGCGGCGAGCGTAATCAGAATCTCCATAGTCCGAAGCGCCGAAGCAGCGCCGTTTTCGACGACATCGGCAAAATTCCACTTAACTGTGTTGTCATCGGAATTTACAGAGAAAGTTTCTGAACCCGGCACATAACTCGTCGATGTATAACGCCACTCCCCGGCTGATGGAGCCACGTCCCCCTGGGCGATCTTGATAAAAGGATTTGTTACCCCGTTCGCATCAGGGTCAGTGGCATCTAGAATTGGCGTCGGCAGGTAATCGGTAATCGAAAAGTCCTCGGCATCACCAGTCGGAATCGGAATTGTCAGTTTATATGTAACTGTATCACCAAGTCCGAGAAGTATCGGCGGCACTCCCGGCGCTCCGCCGTTCTTGAAAACAAGCTCCTTGCTCAATGAAGGAATCGTAGCAATTGTCACCGCCGCATTGCTGACCAGCGTTTGACGGTTAACTGTGCTCAATAGCCGAAAATCTGTTGTCGAAGTATTGGGAATATCATCGGCACCATCGACGACAAGGGTATTGCCACCAGCTCCACCCGCCACATAGTTTTCATCGATTGTCGTCTGATAAGAAATCTCTGTAGTCGTTGCATTGCCCGGACCTGTCGGACCTCCGGTCAGAGTATCGTCAGCGGCCAACAGATTAACAAGCGCTCCTGAGACATTAAGAGCAATATGGGTAACACCGACCCCATCCTTCGCGCCCACAACCAGCTCACCACCAAATAGACCGTCATTGGTTCGCAGATTATTTACAAACCCCAAAGATGTATTCTCATACATATAAAACCTGAACGAGTCGCCGACATAGGTCTGACCATCACCAATATCATCACTGAACAATAAATCATCAAAAGCAAAATAATCAGAAACATAGGAAGTCACCGTCCAGGTCACAGTATCTCCGGGACTGTTGCCAACCGGAGCGGCATCAGTGCTGACCAAAGCACTTTTATTGACGACCAGCGATTTTTGCGGAATTGTCACCGAATCAACAATCTGTGCCCGCGGTACAGCCAGGTAGGTATAGTCAGCTGTTACTGCATTACTTGAACTTGTCGCGTTCCCCGTCAGAGGGTCGATAATCGAAGTCGAGCCATCATTATTCAGATACTGCTGCACATAGCCTGTATAACTGATAGTCACGTCATTTCCCGCGCCGCCTGCTATCGAAGCATAAGTCGCGGTAAAACTGCCACCGCCATTTGCGTCGGCACTATAAGAACAAGATGTCGGCACCGGAGCGAAAGTAAAAGATCCGGAACCGGTACAATCAGCGGCCGGTGGATCATTGACAATAATTGTATCAGGTATTGTTTCCGTGAAGGTCACCGCTGTGACAGTCTTCCCGGTCGCCACATCACCTGTGATGTTGATTGTCCTTGGAAAATTAGGCCCGGTGGCCTCGGCGGGTGAGGCACTGTGAGTTGTGTCGACAAGCAGCACCACCGGCGTGATGTTGCTTGTAACCTGTGTCTGGCAAAGCGTGTCATTTGCGCCACCACAGGCACCACGAGCACCATTAGCCGCATCACCCAACACAAAAATACCGCGACTCCTGACCGTCTCGGCCGTGCCCAAAACTGCCGCAGCACTAAATGTTGCCGGAATTTCAAGACTCACCGCCGGCTGCCCCACCGACAAAGTGCCAAGCGGCGGCGTAATAATAATCAGCGTCTCATTGGCAAGAAGTGTAATCGACTCACCGGTAATCGAATTGAGATAACTCGCCCCAGGAATTCCATATCCCCCATGAACCTCAAGTGTCAGAGGCGCACCAACCGGATTTGTCGAAGCAATTGCCGACTGACAACCAGCATCACACTCAACACCATCAGGCAGAATAACTTCGATAATCGGATAAAAGCCCGTTGCCGCCGGATTGACACTGCTGTTTTCCATCGACAGCGAGACCGTCACCGGATCAGAGAACAGGGCCTGCGAAGCAGTGGATAATGTCACCTGAGGTGCCGGGGCTTGGGCCTGTGCCCTATTCAGGATAGTTAAACTGAGACAAACAGTTAAAATAAACAGCAACTTGCGCATTAAAACCTCTTTTGTGAATCGTGAGTTCGCAAGTGTTTGGATGCGGAAATTCGCGGGGACGATGCAAAGGAGGATTGCAATGAAAACACACAGCGCGGATTAAGCCACGCTGCGTATTTAACCTTAATTATCGTTTGTGACTTTTCTATGCCTGCGCATTGATTTGCTGCAGATACTCTTCCTGCATAGTTCTGATGTCGCCTGACAAGGTGTCCCCCGGATTTGGAACCAAAGCATTCCATGTACGCTCAGCCAAAGCTCGCGTATCATCAAATGTATAACTGTAAACAGGAAGAGGATTTGGCCTGCCGTCATATAGAACAACATAATCACCAATCTCGCCTCTTTTTAGCTGTTCCACGGTTATTGGCATAATCCGATTCTTCGTATTATTGGCACGAAAGGCCACCGGACCCGGTATCGACAACTTGAAGCGACTTTCCCCTTTCTTCATCACATTGTGATAGGTCAACACTTGTTCGTTCCTGGTAGAACTCAAGCTCCAATAGTCCATATCCACGGCGTCTGCCAAACCGTAATCATAGTGACCGACAACGGATGTTTTACTCGCCAGCTCAAGGTCAGACCGGACTGCACGATGATTATATTCGCCCATGCCGAATACAAGATTCAAAGGTGAGAACCCAGCCTGAACAACGGCTGGATAAATCTCCTTGAATATCGCCCGGTCAGAAACACCATCAGCGTATATCAAAGAAGCACCTTGAAGAACCTTTAGCCCATCAACAATCTCAACTGGAAAATACTTGGCGAAGACCTGAAGCCCGAGGATTATCATATCCACGGGGTTACCCGAATCGGGACGACCCACCAAATGCCCACCAGCAAGTTGAATTGCCTCGGCATTACTTCCGAGCATGTGCATGCAACGCTTATAATCATAAGAATCTGCAACAAACGCAAAAATGCCACCCTTGCACCGTTCAATCATATTGTGAATTGCCTGAACCTCACGGTTCCATGGCGTCACAGAACGATGGGCACTTGCGACGATCGAATTAGCGCCGAATGGCTTCCCTCTATTAAGATAAGTCTGAGCTGCATACGCCGCAGGAAAATTATCGGTGCCCAACCAGTTTATCAGATGAGCAATACCCGTTATCTGCGCTGCCGCTGCCCCTCTCAAGCCAAAATCAATAAATCTGCTTTCAAGCAGATAGTCGTCATCTTTCATGCCAGGATGATACTTGCGAAAGGTCTCAAGAAACCACTGCTTTCTCATCCGGCCGCGCGTAGCGACAGCGGAACTTGACCAAAGGTATGGCAACGATATTGCTTCGAGCAATCCGACACATTCGCCCATACCAGGCACATCAGTCCACACCTGCATGCAAGGCTCACCGACATAATGAGCGTGCCCATCCGGTAACCCCATGATGCAAACTGGAATCCGCCCTGCAAATTCTTTTGCGATTCTTTCGAACATTTCTTTGTTAAACGGGTAAGGCTTGTCAGGACGCCCTTCAGAAGGCAAGGTGGCATGATAATGAGAAAGAAAATCTTCGCCTGAAGCAATCCCTTTTTCACTGATACGTGCGCTCATCTCTAGTTGCAGAAATGGAGCGGCACCAGCTGAAATAATTCGATAGTCTGTACCCAAATCACCAAAATAATGAAGTGGCTTCCTGAACGTTGCCGCTGACAGCTGAAAATCCTCCATTCCGGGAGGAATCTGTAGAAAATGCCCACTTTGATAAGCATCGGTCTGAACTGGCCATGGAACATAGAACTCTTTCATAACATTCTCCAAAAAATTAAAGTATTTTCGAAGAAGCAGCAAAACCTTGTTTGCAACCCCCCTCGAGCAGATAACCTCTGCTCGAGGTAAAGGCCAAAGTTTACACAAGATAGAAAATAAAAGACCGGTTCAATATCTATCACCACCCACAAGGCTTACAAAATCAACAAACCGCGAAACAGTGTCAGACTGCAACACCGAATCCAAATTTCTCAATATCAACCTTGATCGCAAAAAGATTTGAGAGACAAAACTGCAAAACCGTCTCTCAAACAAACTGTCTAACCATCAAGAAATTACAAACACATTAGAAGATAGTTCGAGCGTATAAATCTCCAACTGTCAGTTAGGAGGGAATGTGAAAAATCAGCATTCCTCCCAACATCCATCTTCAGGTATGATTACTTCTGACAACCGATGAGGAAAATTCGACGTTCAAAAGACAAGGCAGGTTTTCAAACAAATCCTGGAATTCATCTGGCACGCTGTCGGCCGATAACATACCAATAGTGCTCCCTGGACGTGGGAACACATAAAAACGCACACCTCGCTCTTTTAGCCCATCATATACTTGCCGCAGTCCGCCATGTGATTCACAATACAGCGGTTCAAATATACGAACCGCTGTATCTCCTCCTATCGCGAACCTGGTTCCTATATACTTGGACATCTGAAAGTACGTACTCATTTGCTTGGTCACAACAACTGGCCACCGACCAATAAACTGACTGGCTCGACGAATGAGCTCTTCTCTATCTATCTCGCCTTTTTCAGCATTGTGTGCGCCAATTACAAACACTGGTGTGAATCCACGAGAGCGCATCACAAGCCCCATTTCATCATGTGCAGGTGTAAATGGGTTGGCACTAACCGGGATTAGAACAACTTTTTTTAGAATGGCATAGTCGTGCCAGCACGCATTTCCGGTCCAGCTCATCCCGAGTGCTGCCGAACCTAAACAAAGTCCGGAACCTTGGTTAATACCGTGAACGTCATACCATGTTACATTCGCATTCCTCGGCAACAAGTCATCAACCATCATTGTCTGACCCGCAATAACCAACCCGGTATCACCTGGCTCTACACTGCCACAGGTAACAGTGATCCCCCACTTATCACGCATGGGAACTTTCTCAAGACCATACATATCTGCCAGAAGATTGACTGCAGTCAAAGCACAAATCTGATCCTGATACTCGCGAATGAGCTCCTGACCCGCGCCACCATAATGAGAATCACTGCTGTGCTTAAAAGAGATCTCCACTCGGACCAGACTCCGAGAAGTCCTCGCCGACACACAAACACGCTGCCCACCTTTTTTACCTGCATTAACTTCCGTTGAGGCAATGTTGGCCGATATGCCCATTCCAACAATTCGCTTCGGATTGACTGTTGCACCTAGAAGCTTATGCAATGCCAAAAAGTTGGATACGGCCAAACTATCTGAAAAGTTACCTGTGACAAAACGCTCGGGAGACCATGTAAAGTCTCTTGTAGAAAGCCTTGTATCATTAAGGCATGACGCACCAAGAAAAAAAGAAGATATACCTGGAACGCAACCAATTACCCGCGGAAGGGTATAAGCGCCACCGGCATAATCAGGACAAAATACTACCCCTTCATTTGCTTCAGGGATTCTGTAATCACGAATTAGGGCAACGAGATTTACAACCTGGTGCCAGACATCACGATCCTCGAAAGGTAAATCACTCTTGTTCATAATTCCTCCAAAATACAAAAAAACCTTATTGGCTGTAAGACAGCGGTCGAACAAAGGTCCCGCCGCTGCCCTCGCCTGTAAGCCACTTATTGGGATGGAATGAAAAAGAGCAAAGAAATCGCCCACACACATAGCGTCGCAGTCGTAACAACCTCGCTTTGGTTTAATGTTTAGGGGAGCTTACGCACAGTATCAAGATTAGACTGGCATATCACTGACCCTCCCATTAACACGATAAAAATAATGTTTCAACTTTACGTAAAGGGGTGAATTGTATCCTTCAAGAAATGACACACAGTTTCAAAAAATGAACCTAAATTTCGGTTGAAAGAACCAAAGATTTCTCAGCTCTGCACAATTGAAACTATATTGATTGCCTTTACCGGCATATCGATTGGTCTATGGTCAGCAAACAACCATAGGTGTCAGGAATTTTAGACTTAGCCCCAAGCTTACGTGCAAGCACGGATGTTGCACGTAAGCCCGTCGTGAGGTTGTGAACTTACGTGCATTCCGGGCTAGAATAACAATTCAGCATACGTCGCTACCATCCCACGAAATAGTCTATATCCTCCTGACAACATAATTGCCCTTCCGTAAGCCTTTCAATTAGTGTGCAACCTGACAAGTGCCTTACCTGACGCCACTTTCATCGTATACCCGGCAATCAAAAGACCGTGGTGAATTCCAGCCCGAATTTTATGTTTAACAAAGATCAAGTTTAGTGGTAGGACAGCTCCGTGCTGAAATGACGAATTCACCCGCCTACAAGGAGCCCCCCATGAAACCCACTTTGCTGGTAATCACGGTCGATGTTCAGGAAGAAGACAGAACTTCGTCAACTTCACTCTCAATGGTCACAGGCAGTCGTGGCAACCTTGAAATCAGAAGAGGCGCAACGACTCGACCGCGTAACGACAATTTCTCCCAGGGCATCCCCTCCTTTAAAAACTCCCTGCGGCTAAGTCATCTGCAAGGCATTCTCAGCAATTGGCATGTTCCGGCGACCTATCTTGTTTCCGATGCCGTATCGCGGAATGAACATACAGCAGCCATGTTAAAATCATTTGCCCAAAATGAACGCTGCGAAATAGGCGCACTTCTCTTGCCCGAAAACACACCACCTTACTCCCTGACATCAGCCGATGATTCCGAAGAAATGAGACAAATACGCCGCATGTGCTGCAACCTGCCGGTCGCTCTGCTGAGACGAAAAATTCAAACATTGACCAGATCAATCAAACAGAAGCTGGAAATTCAACCGACGTCCTTCCGTGCCGGTCACTGGAGCTTCTCCTCTGAACTGGCTTCCTGCCTGCTTGATTGCGGTTATCTCGTCGATAGTTCAATTACTCCCGGAATTGCTCACCGCTCAACTTTTGGTCCAGACTATTCTGTCATGCCGTATTTCGACTTCTCCCGCGACATCTGCGAACTTGTGCCCGTCAAATCCATAGGACACTCCAGCGCTCACAGACTGGCCGAACTACCTCCGACAATATTTTCATGTGAGCCTGATGCGCGGGTAAAAGCACACTCCGCCATCCTGCGTAACGTTATTTTGAACTGCTTCAAAGGTAAAAAATCTATACAACAACCGAAACACGGCACCTGGCTATCCCCATCCACATCCTCACTGAAAGAGATGAAACAAGTTGTTGATTCACTTATTGAGCAGCAGGTAAGTGTTCTAACTCTGCACTTGAGTTCAAATGCCTGCACAAAAGAAAACTTCCCCGGTTACCTGGGGAGGACAACGGCAATTGTACACTATATGCTACAGCGTAGCTGTCAGCCCACGACAATATCTCAAGCCGCACATATACTGTCGGAAGAAAGAAATGCACCGGCAACTTCATATTCCGATATTGGTCGACGCCTCTCAGGAAACTCTCTGCTATCCCTGCTCTGAAAGGAATATCTGAAAGGAATAAAGAAACAAAGCGATATTTGCTATCGCGCCTGAGTAACTATTCCGAACTCTCTTTTCCCTGAAGTTAGCTGCCGAAGTCGCAGCATCTCCGCCATCAGCACACCGTTTTCAGTAGTTCGCAAGCGCACAAGTCCGTAACTGTCAGACCTGACTCGGCCTATAGAGACAGAAAGCTCAGAGGCGCCATTTGCCGGCAGGTCAACACTTGTCTCCGCTTCATCTGCGCCTTCCAACGGCAAACTGTAACTGAGGCTTGACTCCTCTAAGCTGAGGTTGATAATCCGCAAGCTATTCTTCATCGCCAGAAATGAATTATATGTTGTAAAAAGTTCATTACCGAAACTTTCCCGGGCCGGAGATGCATATGCTGTCTGGATCGAACGGTTAGAGAGTTCTCGGTGATAAAACACGCTCTGCGCAATCAAAGCACCTGGTGTATCAGGAGTAAGCGAAACATAACCCGTCTTTGCCTCACCACTAAACAACCCCAAAGTCGGAAAATGTCGCTGAGAATACGCAGGCAAATTGACAGTATCACTGGCAAGAAGCGCTCCCTCAGCATCGTAAAAAGCAAGCTGCACAGAAACATCTTCCCCCAAAATATTTGCAGCTTCAATATAGTTTTCCGTAGCGCCGGTTATCGGGGCATGAATTGTCCGTGATTGTGCAGTTACTGACGGAAGAGATATCGCATAATCAAAACTGTTAAAATTCGAGCCCTCAGCGTAACGTACGAGCTTTGCCATATAGGGGGCAGTAATGTTATCCGGAATAATGATGTTGGTGCCAACGTTATTCGGACCTGGATTTATGTGCCCTCCGTCAACATCACGACGACCAAGTGCCGGAACGACAACATGCTGCTCAAAAACAAGAACTCCTTCGAGATTGTAACGGCGCACTGTAAAACCCTCGGTCGTGCTGCCAAGGTTACCGATAGTCAACCAGTTATAAACAGTATTGTCGCCGTCAAAAGTATTGTTCCCCGGATGATAGCTGTTAAACATTACGGCGGTCTGCCCCTGACTGCTGTTACGCAATGCGTCCGAATACGCAAAACCAAACATGGAATCGACCTCACCACTCGTATCGGGATAATAAAGTGAGACCCGTCCATCAAAGTTGTTATGCGAAGAAGTTAACTTCAGCATCCCGTATGTATCCGGTGCAAATCCCGGAAGGTCGTTGATGATAATATCTCTTTGCGTTAGAGGCGGAATCGTCCAACTACGATTTATGGATTGACCTTCGCCGGAAAGACCATACACCGTTAAATTCAGCACCAGCGGCTCCTCTCCGGTGTTCATCATTTCCAGCACGTTAACCATTTCCAGATAACCATTCCAGAATGCATACGCCGGATTTGTCAAATTCGGCGTGGCTACGAAATTGATACCTGAAATATCTCCTGTGACAGACTGTTGTTTTTCCGCCGGACTGAAACGATAACCGTCGAGACTGACGCGAATTGTCTGATCCCCCGATACAACGTTCCTCAAAACAAAGGAGCCATCGATATTGGTCGTGGTGCTTCTGCCCCCGGCACTAACTGTCACTCCGGCAAGTGGAGACGCCTGCATATTGGTCAAGGCAATCTGGCCACGCAAAGTACTGCCATCGGGACTTGAATCAAGGCAGTTGACAGTCCCATCCAGATCGTTGTCGGAGATATCTTCGGCGACTCCACAACCGCAGACGCCGGGAACACTTTTTAACGTATCACTCGGACACAAATCGGGAATAATCGTCACACCGACAATAGCTGAATCCGTGCTTACGTTACCCGCCAGATCTGTCGCCCTGGCATAATAGTTGTAATTACTTGGCGTCAAAGTTCGTGTCGCAGACCAGCTACCACCAGTAGCTTGGCCGCTATAAACCGAAACACCGTTTTCAAAGAGGGTTACCGTGCTCCCGCTTTCAGCGCTGCCTTGCAATAAGACAGTTGTATTTAACGAACTATAACCATTTGCCGGACCACTGATAATCGGTGCTACCGGCGCAGTAAGATCAAGTGTCAAAGTATAATTGTCGGTAACCGCACTGCGATTATCCGATGTGTCGATTGCTCTTGCTGTAATGACATGCTGGCCTTCTCCCGCCACAACAAGTGCAGCCTGCCAGGCACCATAAGCATTCGCCACGACGACCAGAGCGCTGACACCGTCAACGAACAACTCGACCCGATCCCCGGCTCCAGCCTGCCCGTCTATCGTCAAATTTCCCGACGAAATATTGACTCCATCGATAGCAGTGTCGATGACGGGTAGAACAGGTGCTACAACATCCTGGACCAGCCGAATTACAAAAGTATCGTACGAGCCTGTTGTGCTTATCTGATCGACTCCATAACTGAAGTCAAAGTCGACATTGTCCGAAACAAATGTACCAACCGCAAAAACATCGGCCCCCCGAACGACAATCTCGCTGACACTATCAGCCTGAGAATTACTGCCCGAGATGATCCGCACACCAAGATAATTACCATCGCTGTCATATTGAATGATAAATCCATCTGATGACTTGGAAGTATAAACATCTTCCCCAGCTATCGGCGAAAAACCAACTTGGCCATAAAACATCCCCCCGGCAGTAACCCGTCCGGCATCATCGACGGCCAATCCGAAAACTAGATCATTGTTATTGTTAAAATCACCATAGGCATAACTCCAGGCATAACCTCCGTCAGAGTTTAACTTTAAAATAAATGCGTCAGCTTGTCCCTTTGAAGTATATGAAGCAACACCAGGACCAGGGTCGAGGTCCACTGTGTTGCGAACGCCACCAGCCAGATACATCCCTCCTGCTGGATCGCAAGCAAATCCGTAAATCGTGTCTCCACCCCCACCATCAAAAGCGATAGTAGAAAGATAAGTTCCGTCATAAGCATATTTGCTGATATAAGGACTAGACCCCGCCACGGCAGTATGCGAGTCAACCCCGGAACCCGGATCAAAATCAACCGTGCTGTTGTACATGCCAGCAATCGCCAGTGCTCCCTGGCAGTCTGCCTCGATGACACTGGCTGTATCATAGGAATTACCACCAACAGCACGTGACCATTGATAAACCCCGGCGCTATTGAACTTGCTGAGAAAAATATCAAAAGACCCCTGAGAAGTCCTGTTGTCAACGCCCGCACCGGGGTCCATGTCAATCGTATTGTTGAACGTCCCGGCAAGATAAAGGTTATCTGCCAGATCAATTGAGACAACATTCAACCGATCATCCCCAGTCCCACCAAATGTCACTACCCACGAATAATTTCCGTCGCTGTTCAACCGCAGCAAAAAGCAATCATTATTACCAGCCGAAGTGCGGTTAACAACACCGACACCTGGGTCAAAATCAAGTGTTCCTGTGAAGTATCCAGCAATATAAACGTTATTAGAAGAGTCCGTGACGATAGATGTCCCCGTGTCCAATACCGTTCCGCCAATCCTGCGTCCCCAAAGATAATTACCTGCAACATCGAGCTTGACAATAAAAATGTCATCACCGCCAGCGGAGGTATAACTATCCACTCCAGGACCGGGATCGAGGTCTGTTGTTAGACTGAAAAGACCCAATACAAGCTTATTTCCCGAGGAATCGACTGTAAACGATGAGGGATACTCAGCATTGACGCCGCCAAGCTTGATCGTCTCTCCGTAATCAAGTGGGTAATCAACATAGACTGAAATGTTATCACTCGCCACACTTTGATTTCCCGCCTCATCATAGGCAACCAATGAAAATACGGATAATCCTTCAGGCAACAGCAATTCCGCCGTAAATTCCCCCAGTCCATCGACATTGATTGTGGCAAACAATAGTCCGCTGCGATATACCTCGACCGTGCCATTGGGCAGAGAAGTTCCGCCAAACTGCACGTGGTCTCGTCTGGTAGCCTCCCCATTGAGCGGGGTAAGAACTACTGGTGAAGGCGGCGGCAGTGTATCTATGTATATAGTTATAGCGGCCGATGGCCCATAAACGACAAAGCCGCCGTCTATCGCGTTTGCCGTAATCTCGTGGGTTCCTTCACTGAAAGTAACTGGCAAAGTCCAGTTACCTGCACCGTCAACAGGTGTTGTGCCCTGCGATAAACCGTCGACAAATATTTCTACCGTCTGCAAAGGCGTTGCCGTTCCACTGACACTATTAGAAAGCGAGGAAAAACTCTGCCGTTGAAGTGGTTGAGAGATAAGCGGAACGTTGAGCCCGGGAGCGGGAGGAAGGTCAAACTTGACCAGATATGCCGATCCGTAACCTGCGCCTTTAAGATAGAATTTTCCAGCTTCCGGATCGAAATCAGCCAAACCGCTGAAATCACCGACCAGATAAAGATTATCGTCATCTGATATATAAACTGCCTTTGTCTCAGATAAACCTTCACCAGTAAAAACTTTGCTGCCGAGATAACTGCCACTTGATGAAAATACACTGAGAAATGCATCACTCGTGCCATTTGCCGTCAGAGTATCGTCACCGGCACCCGGGTCGAAATCGACATTGCCGCTATAATTGCCCGCATTATAAACTCTGTCATAACTATCGGTGCCAATAGCATAGGAAAGCCCTCCTGAAGCTTTGGCCCAGGAAAAATTCCCCGCCGCTGTCAATTTGAGGATAAAGCGGGTGCCTGTAGCGTCAGTCAAGTTATAAACTCCAGCTCCGGGATCAAAATCGACCGTGCCTAAAAACAGACCTGTCAATATCGCCGCCCCACTGCTGTCGGAGGTAATCGCCATCGGATATTCACCCGTCGCCCCACCAAATGTTCTTGTCCATTGCCAGACACCGGCAGACGACCACTTGCTGACATAGATGTCGGAGGTTCCGCTAGATGTGCGATTATAGGTGCCTGCACCGGTATCAAAATCGACAGTCCCACCAAACCGTCCTGTCACATACACTTCGTCGGTCGGAGTTATCGCAAGCTCTGCACCGCTATCATACATGGAATTGGCGCCAAAACTTGCGCCCCAGAGATAATTGCCATCGCTGTCAAGTTTACAGATATAGAAATCATAAAAGCCGTTACTTCCCTTATTTGCCGTTCCCACTCCAGGATCGCAATCAATAGTGCCCCAGTATTCACCTGAAACATAAATATTATCGACACTGTCGACGGTAAGGCCTTCTATATAGCTTCCCCAGCCATCAAACTTTTTCGTCCAGAGATAATCTCCCGCAATCGACATTTTCAAAATAAATGCCTCTCCCTGTCCCCAGGTAGTCGTCAAGCTGTCCGTGCCTGGCCCCCAGTCAAAATCGACGGTGTCATTAAAAACCCCGGATATTAGAACCTCTCCCTGGGAATTGAGCGTTATCGGCTTTGGCGAATAAACAAAGTCACCTTCAATGCCACCAACAGTCCGCGTCCATCCATAACTGCGATCGGCATTGATCCGTTGGATATAAATATCTTCGGCGCCATTTGAAGTGTGAAAATCCTCACCCGACCCGGGGTCCATGTCCACCGTGCCAGTAAATGTGCCGGTAATGTAGGTATTACCGGAGGCATCGCTAACAATACCAACGGCATTGGTCGCCGCTCCGCGTTCAGCCCAGAGAAAATCCTGCGCAATGGCAAAATGTGGAACTACCGCAAGGATAGATAAAACTATCCAAAAGGGACATAGTCCATATCGACGCACAATCGAATATACCTGTGCTGGTCCAACCATTAAACATGCCACATATGATGTATCCCTTATTCCACCAAGGGTATCATCGGCATTTCAAATCATTAACTTTACGAATATAGGTATCGCCTTTTGATTTTCCCGAGTTCTCCAATAAGTCGCTGAAAACAAAACCGAAAACGAATTTGTGCTTCCCGATACTCTGTAAAACTTCCTCACTCTTTCCCACGAACAAGTTCATAGAGTGCATGCACTGTTAAATCCACACCACGTGTTTGCGCCAACAATTGTTCACTGGAAGCCGCATACTCTTCAGCCGAAGCTGCGTTGCTTTGAGTCAACTGATCTAGCTGATTAATGGCTATGTTGATTTGATCAAGACCCACTGTCTGTTCTTTACTGGCAGCAGAAATCTCCTTGACAATATCGGAAGTCTTGATTGATGCCTGGTTAATTTCCTGAAGCAGGTCAGCCACCTGCCCTGAGACGGACACCCCGTTATTGGCTAACTCAATAGAACGCTCAATCCTTTTGGATGTATCTTTTGAAGCCTCAGCACTGCGCTGGGCCAGGTTGCGGACCTCTTCAGCAACAACAGCAAATCCCTTTCCCGCATCGCCAGCCCTCGCCGCTTCAACGGCAGCATTCAACGCCAACAAATTTGTTTGAAAGGCAATATTGTCAATGGTTTTTACTATCTCGGCGGTTTCATCGGCGGACTTTTTTATTGCATCTATTGCCTGCCCCATCGTTGTCATTGAGACGACACCGTCTCGACAAACACTTTCTACGCGACCAGCGAGCAAAGCTGCCTGTTGTGCATTGTCAGTATTATGCTTCACCATCGATGACACCTCCTCCAGAGAGGCGGCAGTCTCCTCCAAAGACGAAGCCTGAGTTGTGGCTGTATTCGCCAGCACCTGGCTTCCAGAGGCGACCTGATTGGCCGCAGATGCAACCTGACTTGAACCTTCAGTCAGCTGCATCATTATTTGCTCGAGAATTTTATTGATAGAACTTGAAATCAGCCAACTTGCAGCAGCAGAAATCAGGAGACAAATTACAATTGAGGCAATAATTGTCCTATGGGTTGAAATGTACGCAGCACCAGCCGCAAGCGTCAGACCTTCGACAACCTCATCACCCGAACTTTCAACTGCATTGGCAATATCGGTCACTTTTTCAGCCGCGCTTTTAAATTGATTACGCACTTCAGCGAATTTACGAAGCTCAGCTACATACGCGTTGGTATATTTGCGGTGGTCCTGAAGAAATGTCCGATAAACATCGGCCATATTATCACCATAATCTCCAGCCGACACCTCAAAAAGTCCTGTTTCCAACATCCCCAAAACACTTTCTTCTTGAAATTCAATGGCGTCCTGCAGATTGGCCGCAGATACCTCAACATTTTCTTCCGCCTTTAACTTCTCGACATAGTATAACTGACGCAGAAGACCGATATTCGCTTCCATTCCGCCGTCGGCAGCCTCCCATCGGCGTTGCAAACCATTATTCCAGGAGAATTCACTATCCGGATTACGCTCTAGGTCTTCAACTGCACTATCTCCCCTTTCTTCAACAAGCTTACTGAACTCAACAAACTTGGTGACATTGTTATCAAATACCTTCTTTGATTTTTTAAGGGCGGAATTCTGGACAAGAAATTGATCGAGAGCCTTGTTATAGGCGTACATAGCCTGCTTGAGATCATCAAGATAGTGCGACTCAAGAAAGTTCGCTGCGGTAATCTGCTGATATGCACTGGCGAGTTCCTCCCTTACATCAACCAGCGCATCTATGCTTCCCTCCTCATTGGCTTCAGCAATCTCTTTGGCAAGATTTAATGAACGCTCAAGGTAAATCGACAGTTCCATCGCCCCGTCTGCTGTCTGCCACCCCGGACCCGTAATTTGCTCCAGTGCAATATTCATCTTGTCGGACGAGCTCAATGCAATGAGTGAACTTACCACCAGCAATCCAACTATCACACCGTATCCAAGAAATATTCTTTTACTAAGTTTCATAGCCCTCAAAAAATAAACAAACTATATGCTGCCTAACCAGGCTCACAAGGGATTCGCTGGAAAATTGCGGTTCAAGTCAACATCGACCTGAATGCAATAGCCAGCTTACCGCTCTATCTTGTTTTCATGATTCTCTGAGATAGCTATTCTCGAAGAAATACGGGGTATACTACGACAACTTCGCACGTGTAGTTTAATGCAATATTCCATATTGATGCCTCGACATTAAAATTCGAAACAAATTATTCACCATCAAAAAATCCATCAAACGATAGAAATGTAGGGAGTGGAGACACAATATAAATCCACGCTCGATAATGTAGCGCCAAACCTCCCGACACAAAACCCCCGTATTTTCAAGCCATTAAATACGCCGCCCGCAATCAAAAAAAATGTAAAATATTTCCGAAAAATTCCTCAAGTTTCACGATTCGGAAGACGTATATGTTCATTACTGGGCAACGATGTTCATTTTTGCACACATCCTGCCATAACAGATTTGCCAACCATAGAAAGTGAGGAAACGGAAAATGGATTCAAAGAACTATGCTAAAGAAGTCGCCGCCCTGGAAAAGCAGCTCGCCATGGAGACAGGCGCCCCGGAAGTCGAAAGACAGGCCAGGAAACGAAACCCCACAATGCTCAAGCTGCAGTGGGTCGCTGAAAGAGCGCGTAAATTAAAACGAATAAGCGAAGAGGTTGAAGCAGGCACGTACTGTGTCGACTCAAGTGAAGTAGCCCGGGCAATCCTAAAATATAACTCGTTCTGAGGATTCACCCTGGTTCAAGTTACGCACCAAGATGGGTTCGACTGCGCTCACCCCAAGGAGCGGTCTACTCTGCCCGCACAGTTGAAGTATAGTAGAAGAGCCTTCCAGGCTCTTGTGAAGCTTCGGTTACGCGCCAGGCTGGCGCGTCTACACTAACCCATAAATCGGAGTAATCCCCTAAAAACATGGGGATGTTTGCTTAGGTCAATCAGATCTTCTCACCAACGAAGATCTGGGCAATTTTCGCAACGCCATAGGCAAAAAGCCCATAAAAGGAAGTCGCGATCAGAATAACTGTTTCTCCAAGCAAAAACGTCACTATGATATTGCTTGCATGTTCGAGGTCGAAATTCACACCGGCAAACCAACGCAAAAACTGACAAACGGGCAGGTCTACATAGCGGTAAACAAACTCCAGGCCAGGATAAGACGAATAAAGTCTGGTTGCCTGAGCAAATCCAGGTAGAACCTGGCCAAAAATCACCACCGTATTGGCGACAACAAAATGGCCGAGCATCAAACCATCAGCCATAACTGAAGCCGTTGTCCGATCGTTTTTTTTCATTCCCATGTTCGCCCCGCAAAATTTGCAAGAGATTTAATAACCGAAACAAATTCCGAGCTAACCCGGATTTTACACGTAAGTTCCGGGTTAACCCACTCACCCCGACACTGTCATAAGATGCAAAATACAACGGCAAGATTCGTCATACCGCTTATGGCACAAATAGGTGCCAAAAAAACGAAGACTTAGCCTGCATGAACCATCTAAATTTCAGGGAAAGTAACTCTCTTCTGACGGACAATTCCCTACCTATCTGATAGTGCGACACTGGAGCCCAAATGAACACTGAAGAACTGGAATCGGCAATCAAAATTCTCGGCGAGAATATTCTTTCCGATATTCGCAAGGCATCCCGCAAAGGTATGCATCCCGACTTTATCACCGATCGTTTGCTTGGTTGGGGAATGAAGCAGGACAATCTAAAGGTCGCCCTTTTCCGTTTTGTTGATGTTCTGCCATCACTTGATGACCCAAATACCATCGTCCGAATCGCCCAGGAATACTTTGCACCTCTGAAAAATACGCTGCCCCGCTTATTGGGAGGTCTGCTGGACTGGCGCAGTGGCCGCATCACATCATCACCGATTGCAGCAATTGCTCAACGTGCCATCAGAAGTGTTGCTTCGCAATTCATTGTTGGTGAAACCCCCATGCAAGCTCTAGAAAAGCTTCGTGCCATCAGAAAGAAAGGGCGGGGCTTTACTATCGATATTCTCGGAGAAGCAACATTAAGCGAAACAGAAGCACAGCGCTATCTCGAACAGTATCTGGAACTACTCGAAACATTACATAACGCCGTGCCTGTCTGGTCGGAGAGTCTACCCATTATCGACTCACATCCCGGTGAGCAACGGGTAATCAACATCTCTGTCAAATTATCCGCCCTGTATTCTCAGACAAGCCCACTGGCTAGTGACATCTCAATAGCAATACTTTCGGAGACTCTCAGCAAAATCTTCCGTAAGGCCATTGACTGCAACGCCTTTGTCTATCTTGACATGGAAGATACCTCCTTCACTTCAATAATTATTGATACCTTCAAAAAAACTCTTTCATTACCAGAATTTTCATCGTGGGATGGCGCAGGAATCGTCCTGCAAGCTTATCTCAAACGAACAGCTGCTGACCTGGACGGGTTGATTGAATTTGCTCGTGCCAGAAATATTCCGTTTGCCATTCGACTGGTCAAAGGTGCTTATTGGGACACAGAAACACTTCTGTCGTCGCAACACGGCTGGCCCAATCCAGTCTGGAGCAGAAAACAACAGACCGATATGGCTTATGAAAAGTTGACCGAACTTTTGCTTAAAAATATCGACTATGTCTATCCGGCATTTGCTTCCCACAATATTCGCTCTCTCTGTCATGCCGTTTGCCTGGCTGAGATGCTCGGCGTAGCGAAAAACTCTTACGAACTACAATCGCTCTATGGAATGGCCGAACCGGTAAAAAACTGGTTCGCAAATAACGGTTATCTGGTTCGCGAATACGCTCCGGTTGGGGCAATGATACCGGGAATGAGCTATCTTGTCAGAAGACTGCTCGAGAATACCTCAAACGAAAGCTTTCTTAAAAAAACATTTCACGACGAACTGAGTAACGACGAACTTCTCGGTAATCCGGCAGCGAACTCTGCCCATACTCTGGCACCCGTTTCGAAAGACAAACCAAAAAACTCTTTCGTAAACACTCCGTTACTAGATTTCTCTGAAGAAGATAAGCGCACACAATATCTGGCTTCTCTGAGAGAACAAGAGAGGAAACTGCTTAACTGTCCAGTATCGGTTAAACCAATAATCGGCAATCTGGAAATTTCACGACCAATAAATGACACATCCGTTATGCCCGATATCCCAACACGGGTAATTGCAAATATCTCAAACGCCACAGAAGGCGATACATTAGTTGCCCTGGAAATGCTGTCAGCATCATTCCCAACCTGGAGGAATACTCCTGTAAAAGAACGATCTGCCGTCCTGTTAAAAGCAGCCGACATAATTGAAAAAGAACGTATTTCACTTGCCGCCCTGATTACTATTGAAGCTGGAAAGCCCTGGCTTGAAGCAGACAAGGACGTGGCGGAAGCAATTGACTTCTGTCGTTATTATGCGCTGCAGGCTGAAACACTGTTTAGACCACAAGTCATGGGATCAGCGCCGGGCGAAAGTAACATCTACAGCTATGAACCTCGAGGTGTTGCTGCTGTTATCGCTCCCTGGAATTTCCCTCTGGCGATTCCCTGCGGCATGTTTGCTGCGGCCCTGGTTACAGGTAACACGGTCGCTCTTAAACCAGCGGAACAAACTCCACTTATTGCGCAAACCTTGTTTAAAATCTTCCTTGCGGCGGGAACCCCTGATAACTGCATTGCATTTCTCCCCGGCCCAGGCGAAACGATAGGCCGACTGCTTGTCACCAATGGCAAAGTAGAAACAATTGTTTTTACGGGCTCAAAGGATGTCGGACTGGAAATTATTCAAGAAGCTTCGAAGGTCAAGCCTGAACAAAGACACATCAAGCGTGTCATTGTTGAACTTGGTGGCAAAAACGCAATCATCATCGACGAAAGCGCCGACCTTGATGAAGCCGTGGCCGGAGTCATCTATTCCGCTTTCGGTTACGCCGGACAAAAGTGCAGTGCCGCATCAAGAATAATTGTCCATGAAAGCATCTGGGATACGCTACTTGAGCGACTGGCAAGGGCGGTTGAAAGTATCAATATCCTGCCAGCAACCGATCCAGCCTGCTATCTCGGTCCGGTAATCGACAGTGTATCGGCAAACAGACTGCGCCTGAAAATCGCCCAAGCCACTAAAGATTGCCAATCTCTACTAACCAAAGAATTCAAATTACCTTGTGAAGGAAGAATTCCCGAAGAGGAATCCTGTTACCTGGCCCCGGCGATATTCTGCAATATCCCCGAAGGTCATTTTCTCCTCAATGAAGAACTCTTCGGTCCGGTAATCGCTGTTATCAAGGCCGAGAGCTTTACCGACGCAATCGGAATCGCACTCGACACACCTTATGGGCTAACCGGAGCGGTCTACAGCCGCTCGCCGATCAATATCGCAATAGCGATTGAAGAATTTCGCACGGGAAATCTTTATATCAATCGCTCCTCCACAGGGGCTCTGGTCGAGCGACAACCCTTCGGAGGCGCTTACATGTCAGGAGTTGGCTCAAAGGCTGGCGGTCCCGACTACCTGATGCAGTTTGTCATACCACGAGTTGTTACCGAAAATACTATTCGTCGTGGTTTTGCACCTTCTGAGGAATATTCGAAAGTTACAGGTGAGTAAAATAAAAATGTCACCATTTCGCATTTGCTACGCCTTTCTCAGAATACCTCGTATATCTCTTACACTTTTGGTAGGCCCGCTTCTCATTGGCTTTCTCCTTGTCATATTTCAGTTGTTCGTCACCATGGCCTATAGCGGCCCAAACATAAAAACTGCAAATGAGATGGAAGAAGAACTCGCCGGCAGAAAAAACTACAATCCGATACTGCACTTCCTTTATGAAAACGATGGCAAGGAACTGGAAGAAATTAAAGTGTGCCGATGGCAAATCCATGGGGGAAAGGAGCTGCCGCTCCTCGGGTGCGAGCCAAAGGGGTATGATATTGCCATCCACACCGATTCTCCAGCGACATTCGATGCTTCAGCCTACGTGGAAAGCTATAATGGAGCCGTTGAAAAACTCCACATCTGCAGGGAAAGTTGCAAAACATCAATTGTAATCGATCATCACGGTGAGACCATTAAAAGCAATATCTACTCGCCATACGCAATGCTGATTTACGTAATCGCAAAAATGGATAACGATGACCGCAATCAGGCCAAGCTGAAAGCGCGCAAATCAAATGAAAATTTTGACGAACTTAACGGAACAATGACATTACTTGCACCAGGATATACCCAGCCGATTCTCATCAGTGGTATATCCAGGAATCTGGCCTTATCGCTCAATATTGCGGTATTTCTTGCAGCATCCCTCTGGCTAGCCTTGAAGAGTCACCGCAAAGTACTGGAATACTTTGGCCGAAATGGCGCATTAATGCCACTCGTGGCTTCCTGTGGCAACAAAACTTTCTATCTGGCAATCTGGTATATCTCACTTTGCCGAGTTCTCTTCTTTTTCCTCCCGACATTGCCAGTCAATAGTTATGTCCTTTACCAAGCTGTCAACAGTGCCGGTATGAACACATCACTTTTTGAACGCCCACTTTATTGTCTGACATGGATTATTTCCGCAACCGCCGCTCTGGCGTTTATTACGATTCTCGGCTCAATCGCCGATTTGAAACACAGAGTGCCTTTCCTCTTTGTTATTTACAAATACGTGCCCATAATTTTCTGTTTGTCAGGATTTATGCTGTGGTGTCTCTCAATTTTGCTCGGTACTTCATCGGCGATAAATCTTGCACGCGATATTGCTTCGGCGATACCGATTGTCGGCCTCGGCCCGTTACTTTTCGCTCCGGTAACAATGCTCAACACTGAAACTATGTTAATTCAGGCATTGCTTTCAATCGTCTTGTCTGGTGTTCTGGTAAGACGAAATGTCCGGTGGTTCGCCGCACATCTTGACGAGGTGTAGCGTGAAAAACAAGAAAATCCACGATTACCCTACCGCCTTGATTACTTTCCAACAGGCCATTGTCAAATACGAGTCGTTTGTTGCTCTCGATATCCCCGCACTTGCTTTTTCCGGCAACAGAATCTGCCTTGTCGGTCACAATGGCTCAGGTAAATCAACGATGATTAAAGCGCTGTTGCGCTTACTGCCATTGTCTTCGGGGATGCTTGACACACAAATTATCAGTGCTGGTGAGAAGTTTGCAATAACCCCCTCTCTCCACATGGCCTTCTCTCCGGAACAGGGCTCTGTCTTCAGTGACATATCTGTAGAGGAATACATTCAGACCTGGTGTTACATAAAACATCGAAATGCCAAGTATTATCGTCAGGCTGGCGCCAAATACATCGAAGCCCTGAATATCGCGCCTCTGCTCAATAAACTTGGGCGGGACCTGTCCAAAGGACAACGCCGCAGAGTACAGACAGCTGTTGGTTTTATCGCCGATCCGCTCTTCTTCCTGTTTGACGAACCTTTCGACGGACTCGATGTCAAGCAGGCGAGCGACTTTGCCGAAATTGTTCGCGAAGAGTCACGCAATAGAGCCTTTCTTCTTTCATCCCATCGGATGGGTATCGTGGAACGATTGGCCGATACCATTATTGTCCTCAGCAACGGCAAAGTAGCGGCAATCGGTTCGCTTGAAGATGTTGTTTATTCTCTGGCTTCCCAATGCTTTCATATCAGCCTTCCCGCGGAGCTACTGCCAAAGGCCAATGAAATCTGTGGCTACCTACAAAAGGAGTTCAACACATCAATAGTGCACAACATCGGAGCTCTGATATCAATCACCGGAAACGGCCTATGCCCCGAAACCCTGATTGCCTCACTTGAAAAAGTGAATGTCTGCGCGAACGATATTTTCCCTGTACAACCGTCACTTGAAGATGCGATTGATTTCTTCCTGCGGCTGAACCCGAAAATTACTTCCCCGAACGAACCCACTAAAGAATAAGCTGAAGAGTAAGCTGGAAAATAAGTTGCGGAATAGGCTTTCACCTACCTGCCTAAAAAATCCGCAGATAGCGCTTAAAATAAACTGGCACATCACCGGGCAACCCAAACTGCACAAGTGATACCTTGTCTTCCGTGTATGACAACTCGCGAATGTACCACATACCACTTTGCGGTCGCCATACCACCAGGTCCAGCGACCCGTCCCCGTTATAATCAAACGGCACAGGCACGTCACCGGACAGCCCCCACTGCCTGACTATGACCCGTTCATCGCCTGTTGAAATAATCCACTCACCTGTAGACGGTCGCCAGATAGCGGCCTCAGCTCGACCATCTCCAGTATAATCCCCGGCCAGCGGAACATCCCCGCTTCGACCAAATGTGAATGTATCTGTTGTTCCATCCAGATAACGAACTATCCAAAGGCCAATTTCAGGGCGCCAGATAATTGGCTCAACGGCGCCATCGCCATTAAAATCCGCGGCCAAGGGTACATCGCGCCCGCCTTCACCAAGAGAAAATGTTATCGCCGACGTCTGCTCTCCAGAAAATGAAATCCACCAACTACCATCGCCGGGCCTGTAAACAACCAAGTCATCCAGTCCATCACCATTGTAATCACCTGGAACTGGAAAATCGCCAGCTTCCCCCCATTGCAGGATCCGCTGGTCACCCGAAAGATGCCAGAGCCCATTGGCAAATAAAACATTGGTCTGCTCCGCTGATAAGGAAAAACGCCCGACAAAAGGATATCCATAACCAACACCTAATTCCCCTGAGCGCCTCAGGCCGGAATTAACACGAGTCAAAAACTCTCCCGTATCAAGAAATGAATCACCTCTCCAGACAGCGATATCCGACTTGCCATCATGATCCACATCTCCCCGTGCCCCAAGGCCGAGAGACAAGGCCCGATGACTTGAAAAAAACTCGGCCTGAGCCAATTCGTGTTTTTCTACCCGACCAAACGACCTGATTTTCCCCGCCAACGTAGAAAAACAACTCACGGAATTATTTACCAGAAAGCAAATATCATCACGTCCGTCCTTGTCGCTATCTCGGACAAATGGCAACTCTGGAACAACAAAACCAACACCAGCATCAGTAAAAGAATTGCTCCTGCCAAAGGAGAGAAACAAGTGCCTCCCCGAAGCCAACCATAAGTGAACCCCCTCCGTGCTCTTTTTCGACCAGAGATAAAGAGCACGATCGGCGAACCCATCACCATCGAAATCTCCGACAAATGGCATATGTCTTAATGAATTGCTCGCCACAGAAATATTATCGTGTAACTCCTGCGAAGCCATGCCACTACTGAAATTTATGTGCCAGCTCATGTTTTCCGGACGAAACACAGCCAGATCAGAAATTGCATCTCCATCAAAATCAGCCGCAAGCGGCACATCGCTGGCTAATCCCCAGGGAACTATCTTTGTCCCGTTCGACGAATCAATCACCCAGTAACCCTGACCAGCATGACGACGATATATTGCCGGTCGCTGTTTTCCTCTCTCCAGATAGAATACAGGAAGATCTCCATATAGACCGCCAAACTGTTTCAGTGGTTTTCCACCCTTCGAATAATACCAAACGCCATCAGATGCTCGATATGACAAATCACCACCGATAACGCCGGTCTGACAACTACTACCCGGCCAACTAGAAACCTGAGCTCCACTATCAAACGAAAGTAGAGACTGTTCCAGAACCAGTCCTGACTGAGCCTGCCTACCAACAGCAAAACTCGACAGATCAGTAAATCGGTCCGCGGCGGCAAAAGCTTCGGGAAGAAGTGAAAGCTTTATGGAATTAACATTGACAAACTCCGCCAACACTCCCTTTGGCATATGCTCCAAGTCCCAGACAAATGACCCTTGAGAATCCGCACCGGCACTTGAGGCCAACGAAGTCACCTCCGCACCCTTGTCAGTATTTTCAACCTTCAATTCACCTACAGCCTCACTGCCGACCAGCACCTGCACCAAAAGCTGAGCACGACTCCCTTCGCCATCAACAACAGCTACTGGAAATTCAAACTGACCTGAAAGACCTGCCGGGACATCCCACTTCAAAAAATACATCCCGTCATTCCAGGCAAGGAATGCATTACCGGGAAATGAAGCAAGTTTCCCTGGAACTGAGGCGGCAAAACGCAAGTCATCGCCATCAGGATCAACAAAACGAATCACCTGGGTTATCTGCCGGCCGGCCTGTCCACGAAACGAATACGTCTCATGCCCTACGGCAAGCACCGGCTCAAGCAACTGAGGTGCCCGATTCAAATTATGCACCAGCAACGTCACTGTTCTTTGGGCAGTCTTGTTAAAAGACTTCAGCCGCAGGTGGAATGTAAGTTCTTTGCTCTCCTTCCCATCGAACACAGTATCAAACGAGGGTTTGTAGCGAAATTCAGCAGTTGTCGCATTCAGCCAGGCTCCATCAGGCAAATCGTCAGATAAGTATAATGTTCCCTTCTCATCTCCAGGCCTGCGAAGAAAATCCACGAAGGTCACTCCCTCGGTCAAAGAAAATACCAAGAGCGAGTTGTCCTTCACATCTGACTGATCTGTCATCGCCACCAATTTATCTGCGGAACTGGTCAGATCATCGTCAGCAAAAGCAAAGCATCGACTTCCGTCTTCCTCCATGTAATTCAGATACTCTCGAATTGACTGAACCGAATAACCCACAGCATTTGGGGCATAGAACGGCCACATCATACTCGGACCATCACTGTAAAAATTCTTGTCGTGACTCATCCCCAGGTAATGTCCAAGCTCATGAACAAAGGTTGTCACGAAACTCGCACGGTAAAAATCGCTATCCCCTCCCTGGGCGACAAAGATCACCGACCAATCGACAGAAAAACACGACGAACGGATATAAGATAAGCCAAGCGTTTCATGGAAACGCCCTTTCCCCAGAACAACAACCAGATCCCTGTCCTCAATATCCTCATTACGCCAACGCTGCCGTCCAGCTTCAAGCATCCCGTAAGCATCGCCACGACTGGCACTTTCAAAATACGGATCATGCGCCTTATCGCGAAAAAGCTGAATTCGTTTAATTTTGAGGCGAAGATGAAGCTCAGCCAGGTAAAGATTTGCAGAAGAAACAAGCGACTCCACCTGACGAACAACATCGCTTTCCCGACGACCATCGACAAATTCAGAAGGCGCAACAAAAATAACTTCAATATCTCTCCAGAGTAGCTGCTCAACTTCCTTGCCAACTTCCGACTCGTCATCAGAAGAAGACCTGACACCGGAATCCGGTTGAGATGAGGCACTGCGACAGGAAACTCCCGCTTCTGACTCAGCGTAAAGGGGAGATGGAAAGATCTGGAATGTAGTGACATAAGCCAGTAGAGCAAACAGCAAGCAGGAAAAGCACGAACCGACCCGGGCCGCAGGACTAGTCCTGCCGGACATCAAGGCACCGATCTTGTTCGCTTTCATTCTGACTCCCGCACCATCTGATTTGTACTGACGACTAAGGCGGCATCAGCATAAACCCTTCAGTTAAAGAATCAATGCCTATTTTGCCCGGCGGGGTTGTCGCACGTTTTTGGTAATTAATCAAGCCCTGGGAAAAATTGTCATAGCTCGAAACCGCTCAGGAGCCCCTCAAAATATTCCCCAAAACTTCACAATGTTAAATACCTATGGGAGAACATCCAGGTCAGGATGAAACACTGCTCAGACCGTCCATGCGCCTGACCAATGCTCCTTCAGCGGAACGATACTCAACCGCGCGAAGGTGAGTCATAATCCTCTGCATACTGCTCTTGAACACCGGCGCAGCGACTACACCGCCCCAACGAGGCTTGACCCCCGGCTCATCGATCATCACATACATGACAATCGCCGACGACCCGGAAAAGGACTTGTCATGAACATAACCGATAAAGGACCCCTGCACCTGATCAGCTGCATAGCCTCTACCGTCAGCTCGTGCCTTCTGCGCTGTGCCGGTTTTTCCAGCTACATAGAAATCATCAAGTGCGGCACCTTTACCGGTTCCTCGCGGGTTAACAATTACCTGATGTAATGCCCGATCGATACGTTTGACCACCGTATCTGAAAGAATCCTCGGCAAATTTGTCCGATCCTTTTCACTCTCGGCACCGCTCAACACAATATGCGGCTTAACCTGATAACCGCCGTTGGCAAATACACCGTAAGCCGCCACCATCTGCAAAGCGTTCACGGCAACTCCCTGACCAAACGATGCCGTGGCAAAATCGATATCTCTCCATTGGGATACGGGTCGAAGAATACCCGCTGACTCACCAGGGAGCAGCACCCCACTCTTCTGACCAAAGCCAAACTCCGACAATCCATTATACAAACGCTCGGGGCCCAGGTTTGCCGCAATTTTCGTCATCCCGACATTCGAGGAGAGAACAATAACGTCTTCAAAAGAAAGTATCTTGTTCGGATGAGCATCACGAACCCAATGGCGGCCAATCTTCACCCTTCCAGCTGAAACGTCGTAATTTTCATCACCCGTGACTACACCGGCCTTAAGTGCCAAAGCCGCTACAATCGGTTTTAACGTTGAACCTGGCTCAAATACATCCTGGACAACAGCATTGCGCAAATCATTTCCCGAATCCCTTTGCCCATTGGCGCTGGCCATCGCCATTATTTCACCGGTAAAAGAATCCATGACAACGGCAAACCCACTTTTTGCCTTCGCCGAATGCACCCCTTTAGACAACTCATCTTCGACAATCCCTTGAATGACCGAATCAATTGTCAGCTTGACATCTTCCGGTGATGCTACCGTAGTGTCCTCGCCAGTTAAAGCAACTCCGGCCAATGCAAGACCCTCAGAGACCTGAGCCAGCGAACCTCCACCATGAGAACGGATTCGGCCTCTGGCATCACGACGAACTTCCCGTTTCCATGACTGACTGCGAATCAGTTGATCAAATGAAAGCTCAATTCCCGACAGGCCTCCTCCCTCCTGTCCAACGCGACCAAGAATAGCTCGTGCCAGGTCTCCCTGAGGATAGGCGCGATTATAATTGCGAAATGCACTGACATTTTTGATTCGGCTATGCCCAATTTTCTCATAAACATCGCCAGGAAAGTCATGACCAAGCCAGGTAAATCCCTTGCGCTCGCCGACTATACCAATGATGTCTTGGGCTGTGATGTCTATGATGCTACCTAGTAGCTTGGCAATTTCTTTGGTATGAGCCCGATTTCGCGAATGTATGGCAACAGACGTAGCCGGAATGGAAAGAGCCAGAGGCCGCCCATCACGGTCGACAATGTCTCCTCGCGGGGTTTGAACCTTCACCAGCCGCTCATGCTGATCATTGGCGCGTGACAACCACTGTGCGTACTCAACATTCTGAACCACCAGCAGGCGATGAGCAATCACTCCAACCCAGGCAGCAAAAATAATCATTGTCACAGTCTGTCGCAAACGACCGCAACGAAGTGACTTTTCTATATCCGGCGTTTCAAATCTCTTAGGCTTCGGTAATTTATTGGAAACTCTTCCCTGGAGTATGGAATGACGTTCTTTTATCGGCAGACCTTTCGTATGCGAAACCACCTGACGCGAAAGTGAATTGCCCTGATAACTTGCTGTCATGTCCCTGGTTCATTAAAAATTCAACACTAATATGTACCAGCTCAGACTTAACCTGAACAGACACTTCCAAAACGCCTTAAATTCCAAAAAATTTACCTCACGATGTGGTGAAGGCAAATTTGTTTGGAAGTTCAAGGCTTTTAACTCCCATGCATCTCAGAGATTTGCCTGAGCCTTGTACATCTTCATCGTGGTTATCTTGTCCGGTCTACTGCTAACCTTGGGCAATTCTCACTTGACGCAGGCGCGGAGTTTCTACTGAGGAAAGAGCCAAATCCTGCATGGCACGATCTCGCAAAATATCTGGACGAGTTTCCTGAACCAGCGTCAATCGCTCTTGCTGAATCTCATTCTGCAGCGCCACGATCTGGCTGCGTCGATATTCAACATCATACTGACTATTGAGGATGGACACCCGCACAAGCAACTGCACACCAAGCACAAAGAAAAGACAAACAGGAGCAGCCAAGGTTTTCAGGGTTCGCCGATAAAGCGCTGACCTTTGAACTGCGTTTTCCGCTACCGCACGTTGCACACGCCTGTCGTATACCGTTGCACCTGCATAACCATATGCACCTGTCACACTTCTCATAATGCCTCCCTTTTTTACATCCCAGGGGATGGTTCATTCCTTCTCAACAATCTCACGTTGGGATACCCCACGTTGGAAAATCCTCAGCATCGCACTGCGCGCCCTGGGATTCATTTCATTTTCTTCACTACCAGCAGTCATTGCCCGGGCAGTCAGATGAGCTCCATAACGAGGCAATTCTCCCGACATCGGCAAACGGCTCGCCGAATCGTCCGCCTTACTCCATTTGCGAAATCTCCCGGCAACAATTCGATCCTCAAGTGAATGAAAACAGATCACCGCAATTTTTCCTCCGGGAGCAAGCAACTGCTTTGCTCCATCAAGAAATGACTCCAGCGAGCGAACTTCATCGTTAACCTCGATACGAACTGCCTGAAACACTACTTGTGATATGCGCTTGCCCTTTCTTCTTCCCCTCTCCCAGACCGCATCACAAACCTTGCGTAAATCCGCTGTGGTCTGCAAAGGACGTGCAGCAACAACCCCTTTTGCCATAGCTGCCGAATGCGCACCGACACCGCCGGTAGCAAACACACGAACAAGTTCTCGCTGATTATAGCCGTTAAGAACTTGCTCTGCTGTAAGCTCGCTCTCCCGATCCATGCGCATATCAAGCGGTCCATCACTACGAAACGCAAACCCTCGCTCAGAGTTATCAAGCTGATCGCTTGATAACCCAAGGTCAGCAAGTATGCCGGCGAAAGGTGGAACATCTGGCGCTAACGAATCTGCAAACAACTCTTCAGTGCGTTCCAAAACAGAACCGAAACTGTCATTGACCAGCTGCACTCTCGAGAGATTGTCTCCCAGCACTGCCGGAGCACGCTTCAGTGCTTCTTCATCCCTGTCAAAAGCGACAATCGTCAGTGCCGGGTAACGCTCCAGTAAAAGCGCCGTATGACCTCCTCCGCCAAAAGTTGCATCAAGCAAACGAAAGGAAGCAGGATCGCTCCAGTTGTCCAGATAAGAAAAAGCCTCGACAATTTCGCCTGGCATTACCGACCTGTGACAAGTTACCTGTTCCTTCATCGACTGATATCAACCTCCGCAAAAAGCGCCGGATCGTCCAGAAGTGCTGCTTCGGCCTCCTGAAAAATCACATCCCAGATTCTCCTGTCCCAAATGCGAAATCCGTGAAGAGAAGATGTAAAAACGACCTCCTTCTCCATCCCCGCATAGTCCCGCAGGTTCTGCGGCAATAAAATTCTTCCGCTGCTGTCGATAACGCACTGCACCGATCGCGCCAGGTAGTAGTTCTCCAATTTCCGCACAGTCGGATCGAATCGGCTCCGCTCACGCAATCTCTGCTCAAACTTTCGCCAATCCGGCATCGAGTAACCCTCAAGGCAGCGGGCTCCGTCACAGATAAAGTTGGTAATCACAACTGTATCCACACCCTGCCGACCAAGTGCCGCACGAAAAGCAGAAGGCATACTTACTCGCCCTTTCCCATCAAGATTATGATGGTAGCACCCCTGAAATTCGTTAGTGCTCTCTATCTGCTCTTCATCTGTCACTTCAGGCCTCGTTTTTAGACTTTCCGGAGAAGGTCACCCCACCAAAACGACAAATCCCCCTACCTATGAGGGACATTCTGCAAATCATCTGCCGAAACGGGTCACTTCCGCCATTTTCTGCGGAATCTACCCCCACACTAGCTATGATGCATCCCACTCTCTGCCATATTCAGGTTTTATTTGCCACTTTCTGCCACCATATGCCAGAAAATTCTCCTTTTGAGAGAATATTTTTGGCGCAGAGACACAGAAACAAGGTTCCGGGTTAAGGTTCCGGGTTACTATTTGGGACCGGGTTTACTATTTGGGACCGGGTTTCGGATTTTGGGACCGGGTTACTTTCGACTACTTCAATCGATCAGCTGGAAAGCACTCCGATTCGGCCTTACGTCACCTGCAGAGGGGAAAACGAACTTAGAATTGGTGCACAAAAGGTGCGAATAGGTGGTTAGAAGAAGGTTCCAGGTTACTTTTGTAGCTTTTGTAGCTTTTGTCATTCGTGAAACTTTTACGATTAAAACACTCGGCTACGCTATGGCTTCTTGACCACCTCGTTAAAATCTACCTTGGTTATATCGGTTTCCTGTTGATGCCGATCGGCCAACGTCGTGTAATCCTCAAAATTCATCGCAGTGTTTTTTACCAGCGCATCTGCCAATGGCAGCAATCGATCCTCCGGAGTATTCTCGAGTATATCGGCACTGACATATAGGGCCTTATCCAAACTATCCGCTGTATTGTGCTTAACATCACCGGTAGTCGTCTCGGCATTACGCTTTTCAATTGCCTCCCGATAAACTTCATCAACCCGGGAAAGAAGTTCAGGTCCACCCTCAGTAAGCGCCTGCTTGCGAAGATATAACACCGCCGCGATATCGGCACGGTTCTCCTCCAGGTAGCTAAGATAATTCTGTTCCTGCTTCAGACGCTCCGTTCGATGTTTCTCACTTTGATCGGGGTCATTTAATAGTGCCGCGTCAGTTCGCTCCTCTGCCGTCTTTTGACGTGCTTCCTGCCCAAGGTCACAATGCACTACCTCATGAACAACAACTGTCTTCTGCCGCAACAAATCTGCTTCACTGGTCAGGGCATCGCTGCCCCCTTCATCAACCGCATAGGCCTTATGTGCTTCTGGAGAAATGTACACTCCACATTCCCCCTTGTCGTTCTGCACAGAGAAACCAAGCTGACGGTATGCCATGACCTCCAAAGTCGCCACAGACTGCTCCTTGGCCTGTTCACCATATCGGTTCTGAATAAACTCTTTTTCCGCCATAATCGGCCCCAGCATATCACCCGCTTCATAGGCAGTAGTGGCGAAAACTACACTGCGCCGTATACCCATTGCATCAGCGGCATTAAGCGCCAAAGCTCTCTGCTCCTCTGACGAGAATTTTATCTCGGGAATTTTTAGTGATTGCTCCTCAACCGCAGTTGCCGCTGGAAGAGAACTCCCAGTTTTCACGAATCCATTCTTGTCACTTTCTGCTTCCATCAAAAACTCCACAAGACTCACCAACCGACAAAAACCCTTGGACACTTGATGTTATGAAGCATTTCAGCGGTTTGTATACCTTAGCGTAAATCTGGCTTGAAAAATTTGCAGAAAAACGAATTGTTCACATAATATGAACAGCCAATATGGGTAGCAGACGACAATCGTTCAGGGTGCTTGATAGCTCAAGCCCCCTGAATGCTTTTACATTTTTTCGCCATTGGCGAGGAGGTTTTATGTCACACCCAATACCTTTCAACGACATTGTCAACGAACTCGGCGGAGGAGCCTTGCACAGAAAGCTCGACCAAGCCGAGAGCAATAATGAAAAAGATGTCAGATTAATGACCATTCAAGAAAGCAAGGAAGACAAACTGAACAGCGAAGTTCTGAACAACAAAGCCGTAATGCGCCTGCAACAGATGGTCGATGGGCGCCACGGCATGAACGAAGGATCGTTCTGGGTTCCAAAAATCGGCAAAGAAAAGAAAAATGAAAATTATATTTTCTTTATCTACGCCGAACTACACCAGAAGGAATACCAAGAGGGAATATCATCTGGATAAAACTTCACGAAACAATAATTCTCGCAGTGATAATTCAGGGACTATATCGAGAGGTAGCAGCGGCAAACTGCTTGCTATCCTCTCTTTCTCTTTTTGCTATTGTAGTTAAGGTTATCAGAAGCATTCAGGCTCATAAAAGCTGTACCAGCTCAGACTTAACCTCTCAGAGATTTGCCTGAGCCTTGTACATCTTTATCGTGGTTATCTTGTCCGGTCGAGTGTCGACCCGGAAACAAAAACTGACTCCTGGAACCAATAAAATCCAGCGCCAATGAAAACCCGAGCAATCGAAGATATGATGGTTCCGTTGTTATATAAAACAAAATAAAACTGTCCTCTGCCAAAATACTGCCGCTGGAACCGTCGAGCATATACCCGGCGATCCCAGCAAACAGTTCAGACAACTTCTACAAAACATCATCCAGCTGAATCACTCCCGCTCCCAGCCAATGATCTATCGCCTGAGCCGCGACACTACCGACATCACGACCATCAGCC
>JAQTWB010000089.1 GCA_028689495.1 bacterium
TAATCGGCGGACGATGGCCGTGTACCCTGCCGGGGGTAGTCGGCTGAGCCTTGGCGGTCGGGAATTTCTCAGTTTTGCCTCCAACGATTACCTGGATTTTCTTTCTCGGGATTATCTGGATCTTTTTTCTCAGGTTGAGCGTTGCTCCGGTAGGGGAGATATGGTTCCGCTCCTGGCAACTGGCAGCGGCTCCTCGCGTCTGGTTTCTGGTAACACTGTTGAGCATAGTCAACTTGAGGATACCCTGGCTCGGTTTAAGCAAGTCGAGTCTGCAACTCTTTATGGCTCGGGCTATCTGGCTAATCTCGGGCTATTCCCGGTGTTGTGCAGTCGCGATGATGTGGTTATTGCCGATCGGCTGATTCATGCCTCGATGATCGATGGCATTATGTTATCGCGTGCCCGGCTGATGCGTTTTCAGCATAATGACATGGCACAGGCTGAGGCTATGCTGAAGAAGGCGGCAGGACAAAGGCGACAGGGTTCTGCGCTGATACTCGCGACAGAGTCTGTCTTCAGTATGGATGGTGACTGTGCTCCTTTGGCAGAGCTTGTTGAGCTTGCCGGACGTTATGATGCCTGGCTTGTCGTCGATGAAGCCCATGCTTTTGGTGTTTTTGGTGATGCTGGCCGTGGTTGTCTTTCCAGGTACCGGGGGTGTGAAGAAATTGCGGCGGCAGTCGGCACGTTGAGTAAGGCACTTGGAAGTTACGGTGGCTTTGTCACAGGGCCGGCGCTGTTGAAAGAGCTGCTGGTGAATCGCTCACGCACACTTATTTATACGACTGCTTTACCGCCAGTGGTTGCGGCATCAGCGCGGGCAGCGGTCATGATACTGGAACGGGAACCTGATCTTGGTGTTCGACTGTTAAAAAAAGCAGAGCTTTTTCGCCGGGCGTTATCGGCGGCAGGTATAGAGACGATTCCAGGTGAGAGTCAGATCGTGGCAGTCGTTGTTGGTGGTAACGAGAATACAGTTAATGCTGCGGCCGCCCTGCGCGAGCTAGGTTATATCGTCCCGGCGATTCGTTCTCCGACTGTGCCAGAAGGTACGGAGCGACTTCGTTTCTCTCTTACTCTTGGTCACAAGGATGAGGAGATTTTGCAGCTTGCTGAGGATTTGAGGAGTGTGCTGAGTAATCGGAAAACGCTGTGATGAGGAAGGCAGAGGAAGGCGGAAATCTGGATAGCACCAACACCATCGCTAATGAGGTGTCGTGTCGTAAAGCCTGCTACATCAGCGGTTGGGGCTATTCCGCGGGGGTGTTTGCTGACTGGTCTCTGGGTGAAGAGAATTGTTGTTTCGATTTACCGGAGCTTTCCAGGACAAGTTCGTTGCGGTCCGGGAGTGGCTCCTTATTTTTGTCGTCCTGGGCGAGATTGTCTCCCTGGGCACAGGGGCTTGCTGTTGTATTGGAGAATGAGTGTCCTGAGGTTCTTGTCGCCTGGTCAATGGGGGCGATTGTCGCTTTGGAGTTGTTGCTGAGCGAGATGGAGTTTTTACGCAATACGGGCATTTCCCGGCTTGTGTTGCTCGCCCCGACATTGTCGTTTGTTGCTCGCCCTGGCTGGGATGCCGGGCAGAACCCTTCTGTGTTAAGAGCAATGCTGATGTCTTATCGCCGGAAACCTCAGTCGACACTTCGTGCTTTTGCATTGAGTTGTAGTGCTGGCAGGACGGATACTGTCTTGGCGGGTGATTATTTGCTTGGTGATACGGTGGCAGATGCGCTTGCCGATCAGCTTGACTATCTGTCTGCCATTGATTTGCGAAGCGGGGTTTTTCAGGCCGCGCTCGAATCGTCGCCGCAGCTTTTGTTGATTCATGGAGATAAGGATACAATTATACCTGGTAAGGCGTCATCGGAGCTAGGATTACTTATCAGTCAAAGTCAGTTTGTCGAACTAGAAGGCGAAAGTCATCTTCTACCACTTTCTTGTCGCGCCAGGCAGGTGGCGGAAAATTGGTGCAAGGGGCAGGGTATTTTGACTTCAACTGTCGTTTTTGGTGGGGAGGTGGATTGTGCCTGAATGTATGTCGACTGCGGTGGCTTTTGATCGCAAGGCGTTTACCTATAATAAGTTTGCTGAAATTCAGGGAATAGTCGCTGAGCAGCTGATCCGCCGATTACCCGCTGATTTGGCACCGCGGTGCGTGCTTGATGTGGGCTGTGGAACAGGTTTTCTTTCGTTGAGGGCGCATCGCGCTTGGCCTGAGGCGCAGCTTGACTGCTTGGATATCAGTTCGCGAATGTTGCAAATGGCTGAAGCGAGTTTTATTCGCCTGAAGCAGGGCACGGCAGGCGAGACGGTTTTACCGCGGTTCATTCTTGCTGATGCGCGGGGATTTAAAGCAGAAGCTGGATATGACCTGCTTCTTAGCAGTTCGGCTTTGCATTGGATGTACCCTTTTGATGAGACACTTATCGCCTTTCGGCGCATAATCAAGCCGGGCGGGACATTGGCTTTTTCTTTGATGACCAGGGGAACATTCTCTGATTTGCATGGATTGCGACGGGAAATGTTTCCTGAGAAGATGCCGGCCCGAGAGCTTCCGGAAGCAGATGACCTGGTTTCGGCATCAAGTCAGGCTGGATTTTGCATAGTCAAGGCGGTGACGGAGGATTTAATCGTCAGCTATCCTGATGTGCGAAGTTTTTTTCGCGCTGTTCATGGGCTTGGTGTTAGCGGAGGAGATTACTCGCGCGGGCGCAGTTTGTTAAATGCTTCCGAGATGCGTCGGCTGATGCAGGAGTACTCTGAACGTTATGCCAGGGAAGATTCATTCAATGTTAAATATGAAGTGCTGACGATTATTGCCGGCTCTTAGCTGAACGAGTTTTGGAATTGATATGAGGATCAATATTTTTCAGCATGTCTGGTATGACAATCCGGGATATATCGCCCGTTATCTCGCCAGTCGCGGTGTTATTGTTAGCACGACCCATTTTTCGCGGCCGGAGCCAAAAATTCCAGCGCTTGATGATATTGACGGACTGGTTATTCTCGGTGGGCCGATGGGGACCTATGAGGAAACTGATTATCCCTGGCTTGTTCCGGAGAAGGAATTTATTCGCGAAGCTGTCAGAGCTGGCAAAAAAGTGCTCGGGATATGTCTCGGCTCTCAGCTTCTGGCGGAAGTGCTTGGTGGCAGGGTTTACCGCGGCTCACGTCCGGAGGTCGGTTGGGGTAGGGTGACAGCCCTTTCACCCGCCGCAAGTAATAAATCTTTAAGCAGTATTGTCTGTGGCACCACCGTGCTTCATTGGCACAGCGACACCTATGAACTTCCACCCGGTGCTCAGCGTATTTTCTCCAGTTCGCAGTTTCCCGAGCAGGGTTTTGTCTGGGGAGAGAATGTGCTGGCTTTGCAGTTTCACATGGAGTTTATTCCGGAAAACCTGCCGGGGCTGATGCAACGATCACCGGGGATTCATTTTGGCGAGGGTGACATACCTTCCTATGAGGAGTTGTTAAAAGGACCGTTTGACGAAGCCAACGCTGTGCTTGATTGCTTGCTGAGTCAGTTTTTTCTTGGTGAGTGTTGTAAATGTTGTGGAACTGGTTGTCGGCAATCACATCTGCGGTAGCTGGCGCATGAGCCAAATTGACTTGAAATAAAATCCTACCAAAATGTTAAGTAAATTATTCCCGTCGCCGAGAAAACTTTGGGGCGTAAGGGGATATTTGTCTGGAGGCGACTTCATGTTGTCCGTGTGCCCTGCCTAAGCCACTGATGTTACGGATATTTTTGTGGCAAGGATTTATCTTCAGCAAGGAGAGGCTGCCATGTCAATCGGTATTAAAACCAATGTGCCAAGTATCACCAATAATCGCCTGCTGACTCAGAAGTCAGAGGCGTTGAACAAGAGCTTTGAGAAACTTTCATCTGGCAAGAGAATAAATAACGCGGCGGATGATCCGGCGGGCTTGGCCGTGGCACTTAGTTTGGCCACAAATGCCAGTCTGGATAACGTGGCAATGCGAAATATCAGCGATGGAGTATCGCTTGCCAATGTCGCCGAGAGTGCTTTGGAGAGTGGAACCCAGATTACTACCCGGATGGCTGAGCTTTCCATGCGTTCGGCCAATGGCACTGTCTCAAACGAGCAAAGACAGGCAATGGATGCCGAGTATCAGCAACTGGCCTCTGAACTTGACCGCATCTCGGCTACAACCGAGTTTAATGGGCAGAAATTATTTGACGGCAGCGGGCAGGTTACTATCCAGGCCGGTAATAGTGGTGACCAGACAGGGCAAATAAGTCTGTCATTACCATCGCTTAGTAGTGCTTCGTTGAATCTTGGCACCTCGCTGACTGATCAAGCTGCTTCACGTGATGCTCTTGACCGTTCTCGTCAGGCAGTAAATGACATCGCCTCGGTCAAAGGCGAAGTGGGTAGTATGGTCAGCCGTCTTGGAGAGGCTCTGGAAAGTGCTCGCGCTTCGGAACTGGCCGAAAAGACTGCCGCCTCCCGAATAATGGATACAGACATCGCAGCTGAATCCGCGGAGCTTGTAAAGAATCAAATAGGATTGAAAGCTAGTACAGCGATGCAGGCTCAGGCGAATCTCAATCCGCAAATGGCCCTTAAATTGCTGACCTGATTATTGGCAGCCCGTCGGTGCTGCTGTGGCCTATTTGCAGGATAGAAGGGAATGATAATCTTCGCGACAATTGTTTGTTTCATTGGTCTTGCCGGCATGATTGTTATTTACCGATGGACCAAGGATGCCGAGGCGGAGCGCAGTGCTGAATTTCAATATCATCTGGATGCTTTTGCCAGTTACGTTGAACGACAGAGAAAGAGGTTCGAGACTCTGGATACCCATGTCAGGAGTTACAGCAACTCGTTACAGCCCGACGATTTGTCCGCTTTAAAAAATATTGTTGCCATAATGCAGCGCTTTCAGTCGGATCTCGACAAGTGCCAGCATTACTTCGAAAATGGAGATATTGACGATGCGGAGGAGTATCTTGAGGGCATTTATCCGGAGCAGCGAACTGGAGGCAGGGTCAGTTATTATCTGAATAGGGAACTGGCGCTGGCCGATCGGGAGTTTGAGTTGCATTTGCAGAAGCTTGGTTTGGCCGTTGTGAGATATTCTAAAAACTATAAGTCACTTGGTATCTCGAGGCGGACGAGGCATTCAACTATTTATAATTTGAAAAGCATCGGTGTGGATATGAAACGCCTTGAGATGGAATCATACGAAGACAATGTTGCCGCGTCTTGGGACGATAAATAGTTCAATTTGACTTACTGGTCTTCGACAAGCCGTTTGCTGACGGTTATCTGGTTACCCTTTTTGTTGAATTTCACCTTATCAAAAACGCTTTTAATTAGAATCAATCCACGTCCATGAAGTTCATACAGATTGGCCACCTTGTTTTGTTCGGCGTTGCGCGATGCTTGTGACCAGTCAAATCCTGGACCTTGATCACTTACGCGGCAAGTAAATTCACCGTGGGCAATTGAAAATACGATATCAATAGTTTTCCCCTCGGCCTGGGCCTTCTCGGCCAGCGGTTTCAGATGGTCTTCAAGAAGTCCCTGCATCATCAAGTCTCTTTTCTCGGTAAACGACAGACCCAGATTTCCGTGTTCGTAGGAGTTACGCAGTATCTCATGAAGAGCAAGTTGAATACGTTTGATTTCACGCTCTCTGAGGTAAGGAGAAATGACGGAACAGATTAATGAGATTGCCGGAATAATTGCTGAGCTTGATGTCTGTAACGAGAGGCTGGTGGAGAGAGATTGAAGATCTTCAAGGGCGAGTGTTTTATTCTCCTGACGGTGCAAGAGGCCGATAAAGCGATTCAGAGTTGCCGTTACATCTACATCTTCAAGTGGTTTTAGCAAAAATGCTCGGGCTCCTGCTTCCATGCAGCCGATAATATCTGACTGATCTTTGGAATTGGCGACGGCGGCGACAAGTGTTTTTGGACGGTCATTTAAAATCGCCCGGATAGTTTCGATGCCGTTCATTTGTGCCAGATCAATGGCAATGAATACAATGTCCGGTTGACGTGTGACAAACAGTTTGAGCGCTTCGCCAGCATCATGGCTGATAATCACCGCTGTGTTTCGAGCTTCGAGGCATTTTTTTAATGCCAAGGCATCATTTACATTGGTGTCAATGAGAAGAATTTCTCTTTTTGCGAAGCTCACGGTCTTTGTTATCCTCCGGATTGTGTAACTGGTATTACCCCGTTTCCGTTTAGTCCGGCAACAGTAAATGATTGAGCGGCACCTGTTTGTGAGAGAGTATAGAGTGAACCGTTGCCTGGTCTATATACTGCGTAGTCGGCATGAGTATTCGACTGATAATAGCCCGTAAGGGGAATGTCGCCATCTAGTCCCCACTGAACCACGGCAATTCCTCCAGAGGTGAAGTTTGTGTACCAAGTGCCGCTTGCTGGTCGCCAGACAATCATTTCGTCTTTTCCGTCTCCGTCCATATCGCCTGTGCGTGGTTTGTCTCCGGGTAGACCCCACTGTAGCATTGAGATAAAAGTCTTTGAGCGGGCATCCATAACAAACCAGCTGCCACTGGCCGGGCGCCAGACCGTGATATCTGTCCAGCCGTCTCCATTGTAGTCTCCTGGAACAGGAGTATCGGTAGCTAGTCCCCAGGAATAAACTTCTGCTAGCCCTGTCGAACTGCGAATCACATACCAGGCGGAAAATCCGCCGCCATTGTCAGGGCGAAAAACTGCAAGATCACTTTTCCCATCTCCGTCAAAGTCTCCGGATATTGGAATGTCGCCGTTTAGTCCCCAGGCTGCATATTGCAGAGCGCCATTGCCGAGGTAGAGTGACCAGTATCCCATAAAAAATACGGCGGTATCTACCAGGCCATCACCGTCATAGTCGCCGTTTATCAATTGTCCTCCATCTGGAACAGTGACGCTGCGGGGTGCGGCAGGAATATTGCCGGCAGTGTAAAGTGTTTGTGACTGTTGTAAAAGGAGCTGCAATGATGTGGCATAACCATGAAATGATCGAGCCACGGATGATCCGCTGTGGCGGCGCTGCATGTATCGCTGCGCTTCAGCGGCTGAAGGAGTATCCGTCGAAAGACCTAGCTGCATCATGTCAAATGAATTGCTGTTGTGCCGGACAAACCACAGTCCGGAGGCAGAACGCCAGACTGCCGGTTCGTAGATGCCATCTCCATTGGTGTCCAGCGGTAAAGGGATGTCCCCACCAAGGCCGAACTGGATTGCTTGATTTCCGCTGCGAATATACCAGGTTCCGTTACTTGGTCGCCAGACGGCGACATCACAGTTGCCATCTCCGGTAAAATCGGCGGGCACGGGGATATCGCCGGGCAGGCCCCATTGAATACTGGTGGTTGAGGAAGCCGATAGTCTGATCGTCCAGACATAGGAACTTTGATTGAGTGAGACCAGGTCATCAGTTTCATCCCCGTCAAAGTCACAAGCCAGAACCTGGTCTGTGGAATCTCCCAGCGAGATATTGACTGAACTGCTCTCGCTTCCCGACGGTGAGTAAATTACGGTGTGGATCGAGGGACGATATACTGCCAGGTCATCTCTTCGGTCTCCGTCATAGTCAGCGGGAACGGGGATATCGCCGGGAAGGCCGAAGGCATATGTTGCAGCATAGGCACTACCTGAGTCAGTGATTACCCATTCGCCTGTAGACGGTCGGAATACTGTGCGGTCGCTGAGGTTGTCGCCATTAAAGTCGGCAACAACGGGGATATCGCCCTGAAGCGCGAATTGCTTTTCAGCAGGAGCTAAGGCTGGAGAGGAGAAGTTTTTTTCATACCAAGTGCCTGTAGCGGGGCGAAAGACAGAAGCCAGCGATTTTCCATCGTCGGCAAAGCTGTTGACTGCATGGTGCGCCGGAGTCGGGCTGATACCGGTTCTATTGGCGATGTTGAGATTGAGAGTTGTCGTAACGGAAGCACCCCAGATGTCTTTAACTTTTATATTTATACTGTAGCTGCCGCTTTGCTCGCCCCTTGGTTTCCAGGCAAATTCTCCATTATTGCGGTTCAGCGTCATTCCTGAAGGTAGAGTGGTTAATGCGATGTAGCTCAATACTTCACTATCGGCGTCAGCACCCGATATTTTCCCAGTGATCGTCTCCCCCTCAGATTTGGTAATTGTGGCGGGAGTTGAAACAACTGGCGCGCGGTTTACGTTGCTTACCGTGATAGATACAGTTTCACGGTCCGAGGCTCCGCCGCTATCAACAGCTGTGAATGTTAATGTAATTACCGTGGAGGATTTGCCTCCACTGACTGTGCTGTAAACGGGTCGGTAGGTGAAGGTGTTGCCGCTTAAACTTGCTCCGGTAATCGGTGTGATTGAATAACTGATTGTGTCACCATCGGGATCAGACGCGCTGAGGTCAAATTGCAGAACCTGGTTTTCACTGATTGATTTGGCACCGATAGGGGAAAGGACAGGGGGCAGATTGTCTGATGGTGGGGGAGGTGTAGGAGTTCCGCCGCTTGTCCCCAGGCAGCTGACACTGGCAGTGTAATTTGCGATCTGTGTTTTGCTGCCAGAGGAGAATCGGTTAGCCCCTGGGACCAGCATCGGGCACATAATCCAGCTGGAGCCAGATGTACAGGAGTCGTGGTCAGCCCCGAGATTATGGCCAATTTCGTGGGCAGCGAGTGGTGTATCAAGTGTAATCGATCCTTGTCGCTCAGAGAGCCCATATCCGTATGATCGGCAAGCGGCATTCATGTAGGCAATGCCAATCGTTGAATCGTTGAGGTTCCTACCGGTGAACAGGTGAGCGACATCATAGGTGTGGCTGGCGCGAAAGTTACTCTCCCAGTGTGAGTAAAATTGATCGAGTAGTGTTGCAGCATCAGAAGTTGAAAAAGGGTCACTGGAGGTCGTCCAGCTGTGCTGGTAACTGACAGTTAGGGTTATTCCCAGTTCGGATTCGTATATTCCCGAAACTCCATTTAACACTGAAAGAATTGCCGCATTGGCGGCGGTGCTGTCACCGCTTGCCGTGACATATTCGTAGTCGGCATCTGTAGCGATCTCAACTGTTTTTGTTGTCGCATAAGCGACTTCGGGCAGGAGAAGGCTATCTGCCAGGGAGTCAGTGTTGGGGGATTGTGAGTTCGCTGAGGTCAGCCCACAGCGGGCGATGAGATGTTTAAGTTGCTCCTGGTCAAGCTCTTCAATGAGTAGAGTGTTTTTGTCGTTGATGTCAGTGGCAATCGAGTAATAAGTGGCATCTTCATATAATAGCCCCTCAATCTGTCCGTTGCGCAGCGCCAGTCTCAAGAATGAACTGTCATTTTCATACGGCGTGCTGCGAAAGAACGAAATCTCCGGTCGTTTTTCCTGACGAAGCAGTTTGCCGTTGTTTGTCTCTGCTTTGTAAGAATCAGTCAACAGTTCATAAGGCGCAACTGAGTGCGCACTTGTGCCCCATTTAGTTGGTAGCGGAACAACTACTTTACTGCTCACCCGACCTTTTCGATGCAGAGT
>JAQTWB010000020.1 GCA_028689495.1 bacterium
TCTGTTCCAGTATAAATATCGCATTGGAGGTTCCAGTGAAAAAGTTGATCCTTGTATCTTTGTCGCTGGCTTGCTTGATCGCAAGTCCAGTTTCCGCGACCAGTATCGAAATCGTTGATTTTGATGCCGGCCACACTTTTCTTAATTTTGATGAGCTCGCAAATGGCGAAGCAATCACCAATCAGTACGCCGCGTTAGGTGCACTTGTCTCTGGTACTTTGGGTGACGAAGGGACAGGCGCAGCCAGCACTGTTTATGCCTACAGCCTGGGCTTGGGTACTTCTAATCCGAATTACATCGGGCAAGAGCATAACACTTGGGATGGCAGTGTGATTTTTGATTTCTTCGGCCTCAACGTGACCCAGTTTGGTGGAGTCATCGTTGATTCTGCTTCCAACTGGCTGAGCGTTTACGACACCAACAATCAGTTGATTGAGACAGTTCTGGCAAACGGAACGGTTTACGATTTTGTTGGTATTGACACAGGCTCAACTCCAATCGGCCGAGCGATCTTCTCTGGAGATTTCTATGCCATTGACGATGTTCGTTTTAACGGAAGCCCTGTTCCTGAACCAGCTACAATGGGCTTGCTGGGTCTTGGTCTGGCTGCTGCTGGTCTGAAGAGAAAGTCACGTAAGGCTTAACTCTAAAATCGCACGTAAGTTCGCCGGTTAAACAAGTTTTATCCGAGGACTTACGTGTTTCTTCTAGCGCGCCACATAAGCCCATCCTGTCCTCCCGCGCACACCATCTCAAACTTTTAATTTCACAGTCGGATTTCTCAAGCGTTTAGCTTGGTGACTTTATTCATCGCCCAATCGGCACGAGGGTCGGGAATATCTATATTTGTTACCTCACCAGGGAAAGAGCCGAGCAGTGAATCGTATTGGGATTTGAGCAGTGCCTGGTTCGGTACCCAGTCGTGGAGGAAAAAGATGCTTTCGATTTTCACCTGACGCATAGCCTTGCTACAGTTAAAGCATGGTTTCAGGGTTGTATACATGGATGCGCCCTCAAGAGCTATTCCCAGTCGAGCGGCAGTAAGAATTGCATTCTGCTCGGCATGAACACAGACACAAACATCATAGCCGGATCCCGCTGGATATTCTTCCGGGTTGGCGCAGCGGTGGCAGCCGCCATCAAGGCAGTTTGGCATGCCTTCAACAGTGCCGTTATAGCCAGTAGAGACAATTCTGTTGTCGCGGACAATTACGGCGCCGACTCGTCGCCCTTTGCAGTTGGCGCGTTCCCTCACGGCAAGAGCAATATTCATGTAATAGTCGTTGTAATTCATGCAGTCTCCTTTTCTGCCCTTCGCGTAGATAATGGGAGTGTTGCGAAATTAACATCTCGCTAGGATTGACTACCGTCAATCCACTTTTTCGCATCTTCGACACGAAAAAGTCTCCCCTCTATGATTTTTTCTTTTGTAGGACCTTGCAGGCCCTACATCTACTGCGCTCGATATTCTTTTGAGCGCGCAGGCCTCCGGCTTTCGCCGTCTGCATTATGGGCGTGTTTTTCAACACGCCCATAATTGAAGTTGATAAGTATCATGACAGGCGTATTCTGCATCCAAATTCAGTAGGAGAAGCTATCGGGATAGGCTGTCATTGGCTTCCCTTGGAGATTGTGGACGGACCCTTTATTGTTGAGTTGGTAGTAGGTTGGATATGGTCTTTTTAGAACAACAGTTTATTCAGCGTTTTTGGTTAATGACTGCAGGTGTCGGATTGCTGATTGCAGCTTGTGATAGTCATCGATCCGGTCATCAGAGTGCAATTACCGCAAGCGGTGGAGCAGATTCGTGCTTTCACTCGGCCGAGGGGGAAGAAGTGTGCATTGGCGACTACGAGGGAAGCTACCTTTGGGTTGATTATGGCGCCCCCTGGTGCTCGACCTGCAAGAAGCAGTTGCCGGTTATGAAGCAGGTTGATAACAGGGCAGGTGATGAACTCGCATTTGCCACGGTGATGACCAGCGGCATGAAGGGTTATGGTTCTGTAGCCAGTGTGGCTGATACGAAGCAATGGGGGCAACGACGTGGTCTTGGGCCAGAGGATGTCTTGATTGCTGATAATCTTTCAGCCGAGACAGTGCCATTTCATGAATTGTATTCACCCGAGGGGAGAAAGATTTATAGCCATAGCGGGTTTCTTTCAGCAGGAGAAATTCAGCAGGTGATTAAGCGTATGGTTGATTAGCTGCCAAGAGTTAAGACCATTTTTTGAAGCGGTTTATGAAATACATTACCTCATTGACTAATCTGATTCCTGAGCCTTGTAGCAAGGATGAAGTAGCGACGATGCTCGACAATATGCCTTGGGGGCAGGGGTTTGAGTGGGTGGATCTTCTCGATTTTGCGCATTATCTGCATCTTTATAAAGTAGCTCCCGACACGGCAATTTTTTGTGAAGGCCACAAAGAGCCTTATATGGGTTTTGTTGTAAAGGGTGAGGCTCGCGTTGAGAAGAAGGACGATCATAGCAACGCTGTTATTATTGCCAAGCTGGGAGCGGGAAAAACTTTTGGCGAGATGTCGCTGATCGATGGTCAACCCAGATCAGCTACTGTAGTGACAGTTTCACAGCTTGAATTTCTTGCATTGTTCCCAGATGAGTTTTCCGGGCTTTGTGAGCATAAGCCTCAGGCCGCTGTTAAGTTCATGATGGAGGTCGCCAGGCAGATGAGTGCCCGCTTGCGTCAGACGAGTGGCCGACTTGTCGACTTTCTGCCGCCGGAGAAGTGAAAACCGAGATTTGTTTTAGCTCCCCGCAAAACACTCCCCGGAAATCCTGCCGTGATTCCAGACTTGCACCACTTGGCTATTGTTTATTAGTAATAGCTGCGGAGATTCGTGTTTGACCTTATAAGTTTCCGAAACCCAGTTCGATATGGGTCTTTGTTCGATAACATCAATCCAGTAGATCGGCGTGTCGCTGTTCGCATTCCTTACAACATCGGCGGCTCGTGCCGAAACAGGGCAGGTTGTTGAATTTTTGAAAACAAAACAAGTCGATGGAAGACTCGTTTCCTTTATTCGAACAATATTATTCATTGTTGTTGCTCTCCAGAGTGCGAGTAAATTTTTCTGACTCCTTAATCGCAACATCCATTTCCTGGAGCAGCTGGGAAATGTTGGATTCCACGCTTTGCACTTCGTCCTTCAAGGAGGCGATGGCCCGGGCATTGAGGTTGTGTTTGAGGAAGAGAACTTGGTCGCGAAAAGAATCAAGAACTGGATTCATGCTTTCTTCGGCACGGCGCATCGCTTCAATCATTGGTCTGTAACGGGCTCTGGTACGGGTGAGCGTTGCTGTGCTCGTGCGCCTCAGGTTGGCGTTGCTATATTGGCCAATTTCGTCTTCCCATTCATCAAACAGGGCTTCGGCGACATTCTCCACTGAATCAATTCGATCACGAACTTCGTTTGCTTTATTCTCACTTTGTTCAAAGGATGCGGATAGAGTCGCATATTTGTCGGCGATATCACCACCGTCGAAATAAACGATTGAGCTGAATTGCTCGAGAGCTGATTTGAACTCTTCTTTTGCCTCCTTTTGTGATTGGCGGGCAGAAGATACGCGGCTTTGCAGTAGATCGCGCTTGTGGTAGCCGAATTTTTCAACTGTGGCGAAATAAACTGAACTGCAGCCGGAAGAAACGACCAGGAGGAAGAAAAGGGAAGACAGTATGAGTAATTTCCGGTCCATAGCGAAACCTCATTTGGTTGAAAGAAGAATTATGAAATAGCGATGTGACGATAGCACTCGAAAATTATGCTTGCAATTGAAACTCATGAGTGTATGCCGATAGTCGGCGACATCCTTTTAATTGAAGTTTTGCGCCCCTTCGTTGGATGTGTAAGTTCACGACTGAAACGGCATTACCCATAAATTCCAGGAAGCCTGCGGAAGAGCGCAGTGGGGCAGTGGAGCTCCAGCTCCGCTGCAAAAATCATGGATATTATCTACCGCGCCGAGCTGGAGCTCGGCACGCCCGCAACAGCAAGTTCAAGCCACACCTTTCAGTTGCAGTTTTGCGCCCCTTCGTTGGATGTGTAAGTTCACGACTGAAACGGCATTACCCATAAATTCCAGGAAGCCTGCGGAAGAGCGCAGTGGGGCAGTGGAGCTCCAGCTCCGCTGCAAAAATCATGGATATTATCTACCGCGCCGAGCTGGAGCTCGGCACGCCCGCAACAGCAAGTTCAAGCCACACCTTTCAGTTGCAGTTTTGCGCCCCTTTGTTGGATGCGCAAGTTCACGACTGAAACGGCACCGCCTCTCCGAATTTTTTCGTTTTTCAGATTGTATGCAGCATGGCAATGCTTAGCATTAAGCAGATGATATAGATGACCTGCATAGTGGTCAGCTTCTCTTTGTGGATGAACCAGGCCAGCAGGCAATTAAAAGCGATATTTGAACTTAGCACTGCCGTGGCGATTCCGGCATTGCCAAGTTTAAGGCTGAAGTTGGAAAGAGGGGTTCCGAGAAGCGTGGGTGAGCTATAGATCATGACGCGGAAGATATCTTTTGGAGAAATGCGGCGAATGAACTCTCTTCCTGTTATCAGGTGTCGCAGCAGGAGGAAAAATAAACCACAAAGCCCAACGCCCAGCTCGAGCATATAGGCAATCACGAATGGATGGGCGCTTCGGCTCGCTATCGCCAGAAAAACAAACATCACTGCGTAGAGAACACCGGTTCTTGAAGCATAGTTGCTGGCGAGTGAAACCGCGAACCTTGCTCCTGGGGGATGTTCAAAGTTCTGCCTATAATTTTGCGCTCTGCCTATTCTGATGACAAAAAAGATCACTGCCGCTACAAGCAGTAATTCTTCGCGGGCAAGATGCTCATCAAGGAAAATTAAACCAATTGAGATAGTGCCAATTGTTGAGATACTGCGAACTGTTGCCGCAGCAATTCCAACTGATCCGAGGGCAATGGCCTTTATGTAATACATATTTCCAATCGCGCCGCAGATACAGGCAATCAGCATATAAAGAAATACTTCACTTGAGGGGAGTCGTTGTTCAACTGGAGTTAAGAAGATAAGGGGCAGTCCACTTAGGCCGAGTATCAGTCCGCGATGCGTCGAGGCATCAAGCGCTGGGGTTCTGCGGTAGTAAAATGTCATCATATTGTTCTGCATGGCGTAACAAACTGCCGCAAGCAGGGCATAGATGATAAACATTGGGTTCGACCTATTTGTTATGAGAGTAAATTATACCTGACCGCCAGGCGTCGAAGAGACGTTCTTTGGATCTGCAGTAAGCGCGCGGCTTCTGACTGGTTGCCTCGCGCATGTTTCAGAGCCTCGGCAATAGCCTGTTTTTCGGCATTTTGCATCCTCTCTCTCAAACTTCCACCTGTCGGTTGCGGTTTGGGCTTTATTGGAGTTTTGAGTTGAACATGCGAAGAGTTAATTATCTCACTTCCCAGATAATATGCTCTGGCGGCTGCGTTGGTTAACACCGCGTGTAATTCACGGATATTGCCAGGCCAGTTGTAAGAGGTCAGCTTTCCCAAGGCACTGTTTTCAAGACGCAGTACACGCCGGTTTTCTCTCTCGGCAATTTCGGCGAGAATGTTGCGAACCAGAAGCGGGATATCCTCTCGGCGCTCGGTCAGGGCGGGGATGACAATTGTGTCGTGGGCGATACGATGGAAAAAATCCTCACGGAGTTTCCCGGATGCCAGGCTTTCTTCAATATTGCGGTTGCTTGCAGCAATCAGTCGGAAGTCGCTGTGCAATTCTTTTTTCCCGCCGAGTGGGCGAAAAACTTTTTCCTGCAGGACATGTAGAACTCTTATCTGGGTTTCGAGCGGTAGCTCATCGACTTCATCAAGGAAAAGAGTCCCCCCGTCAGCTTCCTCGATAAGGCCACGACGCTTTTCCAGGGCGCCGGTAAATGCGCCGCGCTCGTGACCAAAAAGTTCGCTACTGACCAGATCTGGTGAACCGAAATTTGGTTGGTAGTGAATAAAGGGTGTGGCGGGGTTGTCTGAAGCGGAGTGAATTGCCCGAGCCAACAGACTTTTGCCGCAACCAGTGGCGCCAAGGATTAGCAGTGGCTGGCGGGTGGAGGCTGAAAATGCCGCCGAGTCAAGACAAGCCTCCATTGTTGGACTGGCGCTGAGAAGTCCAAGTCTTTTTCGATAGAGGTTGAGAGGCTCACTTTTTAATGTCTGCGAGAGCTGTTGAGCCAGGCGCGATTGCTGTAGCGCATCTTTTATCAAATAGTAGATATGGTCGTATGATGCAGGCTTTGTCACGAAGCTGCCAGCTCCACGTCGCAGAGCTTCAATACCCCACGTGCTGTCGCTATGGCCGGTAAGGACAATAGTGCGTATTTCGGAACTGACTTCAATGAGGGATGTGAGGAGAGAAAGGCCAGATTCCGGTCCCACCGTCGGGTCTATTTCCAGATCGATTACTGCAACAGAGGCATTTTTTTGGCGAGCGAGTTTGAGTGCATCGTCGGTGTTATCTGCAGTGAGTATTGAAACTTCGGTCAGGCGTCTTTTTATCGCACTGCTTAATCCTCTCAGCAGCGCGTTGTCGTCGTCGACAAAAAGAACAGCATCGGCAGATGGCATGGTTGGCGGGATATTTTATGAGCAGTGCAAGCTGGCAGTGGGAAACATGTTCCCACTGCCATAAATCAACTTATTTGTGGTCTCTCAAATAAACATAGAGGTCCGAGACCGGCTGGCCGGGATCATTGGTGCGCAGGCCAAAGTTGGAAGCCAGAGGGGAAGGAGATGCGTATTCGTAATAATAAATGCGGTCGATGCTACTTATCTCTCTTCTCAGGAATGGCCAGGCTGTTTCGACGTAGGCCAGTTGCTGGTCGGGCATTTGTTGTCCGCTCTCGGTAATCCACGTTGGTCGCGGAATTGCGTTGAGCAGGTTTTTTACGCCATTGTCTTTGATGACGTTTTCGTACTGTTCGCCATAATAATGAATATTCCAGACATCAACGAGGTTGACAGCTCCGAGTTCCAGAAGCGCCTGGTTGTAATTAACCCGCAGTGGGTGTTCCTGGTTAATCGCTCTGGTTGCGGCAACAACAATCAGACTCGATGGGTCGGTTGCCCGGATAACGCCTGATGAGAGACTGAGCAGCTCAAAGTAGTTTGCCGGATCGGTCAGCCCAAGAACGGAGTCGCTGGCCAAAGTGATATCATCAGGTTCGTTCCAGACTTCCCAGCCAACGATTCCCGGGACGTTTTTATAGCGATTAAGAACGGGTCTCAGCCATTTTTCTACCCAGGTCAGACGGGGATTGCCGGCAACCCAGTTCGAGGAGTTTGACATCCAGTCTGGTGTGTGGACGAGAACTGGAAGCACGTCGACACCGGCCGGAATGTTGTTGAGAATATTGTCATAGAAAGAAAAATTTGGAGCCGACTTTGGTGAACTCTGAACGTCATTGGTCCAGGCGAGTAGCACGCGAATGTGTTTGATGCCGAGATTGTTTTTAATGTCGGAGTACTGTGTGGCGATACCGCCAAATTGACTGTCGACGAAAAAGTTATTTACTCCAACTCGTGAGGTATCGATAGTTTCCCGCTTTGGTGGATCCAATGCCAGGTCGATCAGGCGTCTTTGCTCCGAATCACAGGCGGCTAGTGTTATCAGACAGAGAGCTAACACGGTTATTCGTCGGGTTAAGTTATGAGCGTATGAAGTCATGAAACGTTCCATTTCAAGGGAGATGGTCTAAACCAGTCTCAAGTTAGTCGACGGGGTTGAAAACTCATCATAGTTTGCTGTTTTTGATTTCGGTCAAGGTCAGCGGTGTTTTGTTATGCAGTCATCAATAGCCTTTAACAGATTATGATGCCAGCCGATTCTTTTTAGCGTCGCATCAAGTGCAAAAATCAACTTCTGATCTTTGAATGGACTGGGGCAGGACTGCTCGATTGAATTATCCTGCAACAGAACCCTCAGTTTGTTGCGGGAGACTTCCAGCATGAAAGAGCCGAAGAATCTTGGCCCATTCCCCACCCAATGATGAATGAATTCTTTGCGGAAAAACTCCAGGGAGATCCGCAGTTTGTTGGCTTCCAGTGGAACGAGATAGGGTAGATTCAGTGGAGTGAGCAACGGGGCCAAGGGACGGAACGCTCCTTTTAAGTTAAGTTCTTTTGTCGAGATAATCTGGTCAGTCGTCATCTTTTGAAATGAAGTATATAGACTTATCTCGCACGGAATCGCCGGCTGATCATCGGGGGGTAGTGGTGGGATATCGGCTGAGCAATAGAATAATTCTTCGTGCGCTGATTTTTCAGCGACTGCTGCGGATATTGAGTGATGTCCGCGGAAGTTTATTGCCAGATTTGTCTCTGTCCGGTCAGGACCTGTTTCCGGATCGAAAAAAAGGCAGGAATACAGGTAAGGTGAAAAATCCAGCAAGGTTGAGAGAAATTCCAGAGGGTCCAGCTTTTTGTCAGCATTCTTGCCGTCAAGTTCCAGTCCGAGTTGAATCGAAGCGGGGCGCAACAGGAACCTTTTGGTCAAGATGCAGTTAACTGTAAGCGGGTAGTCGCGTCCCTGGTTTGTTGGCATCTCTCCACTATACCAATTTAAAAAACGGTTGTTTCGCTGAAGATATCCGGGTTAACGACGATATTTTTCTTGGCCCGCAAAGATGCCGTCAGGGCGCGCATCAGCCGTTGGCCTCCTTCGTCAGCAAAACTTTTACGAAGTTCCGCCTCTTTTTCTTTCAGGGTGTCTTCCGATTCAGACGTTACTTCTGCCAGTCCGGCAATGAAGAATGTTCTGTTATTGCTTATCACTTCCTGTAATACAGGCTTCTCTTGTCTAAGCGTGAACAGCTTTCGCTTGGTGCTTTCGTCTGCGAAAATATCACCACTGAGTGTGGCACGGGTGGCCAGGTCCGTTGTTTTTAGCGGACCAGTATTTTTCTTGGCCTCAGCTTCTTCTGTGGCAGCCTTTTCGGCGGCTGCAGCAACTGCTGGCGGAACTCCCTCAGGCATCTCTGGTTTTTCCGGGATGGTCGTATCGGTCAGGATTTTTCCTGCAGCGGCGAGTCTGTTTTTTTCTTCTTCCGCTATTGTTGCAAGAGCTGCTAGGTCAGCAGCTTTTTTCAGCAGATCTTCAGCGTGGGCTTTGGCAAGGGTCACTGATTCGGCAGTTTTGTAGGACGTGATGACTTCATTTTTTACCTCCTCGAACTCTTTTACGCGTGAGGGGCGAACTTCGATTACCTCAACAACATAAAAAGTTTCAGCGGCTTTTACTACTTGCTTCGCTCCCGCCGGGAGAAGGGAAATTTCGCTCAGCACTTCAAGTGGTACACCAGCTGAAGTATCTTCAGCTTCGACCATTCCTTTGGTGCTTGAGGAGTTGCGATTTTCTTTGGTGGCAAAATCTACCAGCGGAACTTTATCCTGCTGCAGACGGTGGAGAAAATCATCGGCTTCGGCGCTTGCGTAGACAGGCGCATCGTCCTTGCGCAATTGCGCGCTGAGAATTTCTTTTACCTCATCAAGTGGTTTTGTGCGGGCATCTTGATGAGCGACAAGCTGGTAAATGCTGTAGGAACTATCGTTACCAATGACGCCGGTGAGCTTACCGGGCTCAAGATCCTTCAGCTCGGCAAGTGTGTCTTTGTCGAGTGAGTCTATATACAGCCAGCCAATATCTCCGCCATTGTCTTTGGAGCCCAGGTCATCACTTGACTCCTTGGCCAGCTGGGTAAAATCTGCCCCGTTTTTCAGCTTTTCCAGCAGTTCTTCTGCCAGCAGTCTTTTTTCGTCGGTAACGTTTTCTTCGTTGTCCGCCTTTTTGCTGTCGCTGCTTTTGCTCACCATGCTTTCCAGCGCGGAAGCAGGTGCACCAGCCTTATTGACTTGGATTTTTTTTAGCTGGAATTTTTCCTTTTCAAAAAAATCATTTTTCTTTGCTTGATATAGTTCCTCAAGGTCATCGTCACTGATTTCAACGCTACTCATAAATTCCGCGGGAGCAAAGGTCACCCAGGAGAAACTGCTGGCGCGTGGCTCACGGTAGGAGTCGCGGTTTTGTTCATAATGAGCCAATAGTTTGGCTTCATCGCTGATATCAACATCGTCGATGAAGTTATCTGCCGATATCTCCATATAGGAGAAAGAGCGTTTTTCATTGTCCCGCTTTATTTTGGCGGATATCTCCTGGTCGGTTGGCAGGCTGCTATGTTTCAGCAGGCGGTCAAGCTGTTCGCTGAGCAGCTCGCTGGAGATTGCTTTTTCCAGTTGCTTTGATGTCATGCCGATGGCTCGAAGGTAATTGCTGAAACTGGCTTGCGAGATGCCGGACTGAAAATAAGGGGCTTCGAAAACTTTTGTTTTGATTGCTGCAGCACTTACTCCAAGACCGGATTGATCAAAGAAGTCCGCATAGACGATTTCGTCAATCAGGCTGTCTACGGCCTTTTGCTCCGGGTTGAGGAATTTACGAAACTGTTCGTAGTTTTCCCCGAGTTGTTTTTTCATCGGCGCTTCGACGAGTTGGACTCTCTTATAGAAGGCGCTCATGCTGACAGTGGTGTTATCAACGGTAACCGCGGTAGTCTGGGAGGACGATTTTATGCCACTCATGGTCGAGGGATCGAGGCCGAAAGAAACCATCATGATGCAGGCAAGAACAACAAGGAAAAGACCGACGAATTTGTGTTGATGTTTGCGGAAAAATTGAAGCATGACTAAACTCGGTAAACGTTAATTAAAAACATGGAACCAAGGTGCGAATTTGTGAACAAAGATACTGACTTCACCCCGGTTTTTTTAAAGCTCCCCCGAGATAACATAGTTTTGTTCAAGTTCACACTTGAAAGCTATGAAGGAGTGGGGATTGTCAGGACTCTTGATGCTGATAGTGGTTTGCTGGTTGTTCTGGCGCTCAAAGATACGCTGCATCATGTGATGAACATTATTGAGTCAGTTTCCGAGGAATTCGGGATGCAGGTCGTTGAAAAGCCCGATGACCTCAGTGGTGACTGGCTTTTCTCCAGTCTGGCTGAGGGATAGGGTTGAGGTATGAGTGACGTCCTACGCCAAAGACATGTCGATGACATTGGCGAGAAAATGTAGGGGCGCCTCGAGAGGCGCCCTGCATTCGTGAATTTCGGGTTAACCGTTCAGCAGTTCCAGCAGTATGTCATTGACCATTTGCGGATTGGCCTTGCCGCCAGTTTCTTTCATCAATTGACCAACGAAGAACCCAAGCATTTTTGTTTTGCCTTCGCGGAAGGCGCTGACTTGCCCGGGATTTGCGGCAATCAGCTTTTCGGCCACGGCGCGAATCGCCGCAGGGTCCGAGATCTGCTTCAAACCGCGCGATTCGATGATGGTATCTGGAGTAGCGCTGCTGGCGAACATTTCATCAAAGACAGTCTTGGCAATTTTGCCGCTGATAATGTCATCGTCAATAAATTTCACCAGACCGGCGAGGTTTTCCGGGCTGACCGGGCAAGAGCTCATGTCGAGCCCTTCTTTGTTCAGACGGCCAAAGAGCTCGGTCGTGATCCAGTTGGCAATCGCGGTCGGGTTATCGTGCAGAGCAACGGCGCGGTCGAAATACTGGGATGTAACTTTTTCCTCGGAGAGAATTTCCGCGAAATACGGCTCAAGGCGATAGGTCGAGCGAAAGCGGTCGAAGGTTTCCGCAGGAAGCTCCGGAAGTTCTTCGCGGACGCGTTCGATCCAGTCTTCGTCGACAATCAGCGGCAAGAGGTCAGGGTCAGGGAAGTAGCGATAGTCCTGAGCATATTCTTTGGTGCGCATCACCCTCGTGACACCGCGCACATCGTCCCAGAGACGGGTTTCCTGGTTTATCGTTCCGCCCTGTTCGACCACGGCAATCTGGCGGGCGATTTCGTGTTCAATCGATTTTTCGACGTGACGAAAAGAGTTCAGGTTTTTAATCTCGACCTTCGTGCCGAGTTTTGTCTCGCCAATCGGGCGAATCGAGACGTTGGCATCACAGCGCAGGCTGCCTTCTTCCATGTTGCCGTCGCAGACTCCGATATAACGGACAATCTGTCGCAGTTGGCGCATGTATGCCCCGGCTTCTTCGGCATTGCGGATATCGGGTTCCGATACAATTTCGACAAGCGGGACACCGGCACGATTGAGGTCAACGATAGAGTTTTCTTCCTGTTCCAGGTGAATATTTTTTCCTGCGTCCTCTTCCAGGTGTATGCGGTGAATGCGTATATCGACAGTTTTATCTCCGACTCTGACGTTGAGCATGCCGTTTTCGCAGATCGGCTTGTCGTATTGCGATATCTGATAACCTTTCGGCAGGTCGGGGTAGAAGTAGTGCTTGCGGGCGAAGATACTCTCCCGACGAATCGAGCAGCGAGTCGCAAGTCCAAGGCGAATCGCGTATTCAACGGCACGCTTGTTGAGCACGGGCAAGGCGCCGGGAAGTCCCAAGGTAACCGGGTCTGTCAGTGTGTTTGGCGCTTCCCCAGCTTTTGTGCCCGAGCAGGTAAACAGCTTGCTGTCGGTTGCCAGCTGGGCGTGAACTTCAAGTCCGATAATACTTTCAAATCCCTGACTCATAATATTTATCCGGCAAATTGTGTTGTGTTGAACGGGTTGGCGTCGAGATATTCCTGGGCAACGCGTAATAGAAGACCTTCTTCCAGCGGAGCGCCGAGAAGTTGAAAACTCGTTGGCAGGTTATCCTTGGTCAGGCCACAGGGCACCGATATGCCCGGCAGTCCGGCAAGGTTGGCCGTGATTGAGAAAATATCACCCAGATACATCTGCAATGGATTTGAAACGTTTTCACCGATTTTGAAGGCGGTAGTTGGTGCGACCGGAGTGAGAATCACATCACAGGCATCAGCGAAAGCTTTGCGGAAGTCGTTGATGATCAGTGTGCGCACCTGTTGGGCCTTTCGATAATACGCGTCATAATATCCAGCCGAGAGTACGTATGTTCCGGTGAGAATACGGCGACGGACTTCGGTTCCGAATCCTTCCGAACGAGTGTGCTCATACATCTGCGAAAGGTCCTGACCATTGCCGCTCCTTAAGCCATAGCGAACACCGTCATAACGCGAGAGGTTCGACGAGGCTTCGGCTGGAGCGATAATATAATAGGCCGCCAGGGCGTATTCTGTATGGGGCAGGCTGATTTCAACAATTCGCGCTCCGAGGCTTTCCAAAGCTTTTACTGCGCTGCGTATTGCAGTTTCGATTTCAGCATCCACCCCCTTGATAAAGTATTCTTTGGGCACGCCGATGCGGATGTCCTTTAAGCCATTACCCTTGCAGGCGCGCAGGTCTTTGAGGAAGTTTGGCACCTTTTCGGCAAGTGACGTGCTGTCCTGATGGTCTTTTCCGGAGATTGTTTGCAGGGCAAGGGCAGTGTCTTCGATCGTTCTGGCAAATGGGCCTATCTGATCAAGGGACGAGGCGTAAGCGACTGCGCCGTAGCGGCTGACCCGTCCGTAGGTTGGCTTGATACCGATCACGCCGGTAAATGATGCCGGCTGGCGAATTGAGCCCCCGGTGTCAGTGCCGAGAGATATTGCGCTTTGACCAGCGGCGACTGACACCGCTGAGCCACCACTTGAGCCGCCGGGGACACGGGACTCATCCCAGGGGTTTTTTGTCGGACCGTAAGCCGAGTTTTCAGTGGAAGAACCCATGGCGAACTCGTCGAGGTTTGTTTTGCCGATGATGATTGCCCCTGCTTCGCGCAGTTTGCGCACTGCTGTGCATTCGTATGGCGGGATAAATCCTTTGAGGATTTTCGAGGCACAGGTTGTTTCAATGCCTTCAGTTACCAGCATGTCCTTAATTGACACCGGCACGCCGAGTAGAGGCGGCATCGCCGCGTTGCCTTTGGCGACCAGGGCATCTGTTGCCTCGGCTTGAGCGAGAGCGTCTTTTTCGCAAATAGTGATAAAGCTGTTAAGCTTGGCGTTCAGACTGTTGGCCCGTTCGAGATGATGCCGTGTCAGTTCAACTGCCGAGAAGTCCTTTTTCAGGATGCCTTCTCTCATCTCTACGGCTGATAATTTTGTCAGGTTACTCATGAGCGTCTTAAATTTTTAATGGCGTTTAAAAAATCGATATCAATGTTTGGCCCTTGAGGCGATGTGCGGGCCGTTGGCGATGGCAATTAACCTACAAGCAACTGGTCGATAACGACTATTGCCCGATAAACTACTATCCGATAATCCGTGGCACGCGAAATCCGGCGCTGACAAAGTCCGGCGCGTTCAGCTTTACTTTGTCGAGGGAGAAAGATGTGCAGGTGACATCCTGGCGGAAGGCATTGACCACGCCGTGAACGTGGGAAGTTGGTTCAACGCCGCTTGTGTCGAGGTCGCCGAGTTTGTTGACGAATTCCAGCGTTTCTTCAAGCTGACGTTTGGCTTCCGGCTCTTCTTCCTCGGACATGGCCAGGGCGGAAAGACGGGCCATGTTGTATAGGGTCTTATCGGTGATTTCCAAGCTCTTGCTCTCCCAAGGTTGTAGCTGTCATAAAGGCAAATCTTGTCGCAAGCCTCGTGAGATGACGTTGTCGGCCTGCGTTGTTGCTCGGGGCCTTATAGCAACTTGTGTCGCTATTGAAAAACGCTTCCCGTAATGAGGCATTTTGAGAGAGAGGGGGGGAGTTACATAAGGATGAAACTGAAGTGAGGGCTGAAACGATAAAGGTTCAAACGATTAAGCCTGAAATGATTACCGCTAAAACGATTATTGCCGGGATTGACGAGGCTGGCAGGGGGCCTCTCGCCGGGCCAGTCACCGCTGGTTGTGTCGTCCTGCCACCGGGCTATGTCAATTTCCGCGTACGTGACTCAAAAACAATAGCTGAAATCGAACGCGAGGAGCTGGCTCGGGAAATAAGGAGTAAGGCAGTAGCCTTTGCGGTAGTTGCAGTCGGGGCAAGGCGCATAGAACAGCTCAATATTCGCGCCGCGACACAGCTGGCGATGGCTCTTGCTGGACGTAAGGTGTTGAATATTTTGCAGAACTGCCCGGACTTGGCGGGGCGAGACCTGCGCTTTCTTATCGACGGCAATATGCCGGTTCCGGGTTTGTTCGGTCTGTCTGGCTTGTCAGGTTTATCGGGGGAAGGCGTTGTCGGGGGAGAAGGGAGCCTCAAGGCAGAGAGTTGTGTTGAGCAGGAGAGTATCGTCAAGGGTGACAGTAAAGTAGCAGAGATTTCTGCGGCTTCGATCCTTGCCAAAGTTTACCGGGATGAATTGATGGGGCGTCTTGATCGGAAGTTTCCTCAATATTTGTTTGCCGCGCATAAAGGATATCCGACGGCGGCTCATCGGGAGATTGTTTCCCGGCTGGGGCCGAGCCCGGTACATCGGCGAACCTTTCGCGGAGTCCGAGAATACCTCTGATGTTTTATCTACTTTTCGGGAAGTTTCTCCGGAATTCTGGCACGAAAATACGGACTTTCTTGGTCGGTTCTGTGAAGGGGTGGCCTGTGCCTGGTATTTGAAAAATGGTTATCGTCTGTTGAGACATAACTGGCGCTGTGCTGCCGGTGAAGCGGATCTGATTTTTGAATATCAAAGCGGCCTTGTGCTGGTCGAGGTCAAGGGGCGGCTCAGCTCGCCGATGGCCGGGGAGCTTCTTTTTGCCGGCATCAACCATAAAAAACAGCAGCGACTGGTCAGAGTTGCTGAAATTTTCGCCGCGTTTTATGACTGGGGCGATTATGAAGAGGTCAAGGCGCGTTCATTGCGGATTGACCTGTTTGGTGTGATCGTCGATCCGGGAGCTCCGGAACCAATAAGAATATATTGTGAACAGGCCGCAGTTGAAGTGCCATATCGGCGATAACCGGTTTAGTGCGCTGTAAAAAGCAGGAACAAGCAAATGATTGATGGAAAAATTCTCAGGGATAGTTTTGCCGTGGTCGCCGAGCAGCTCAGGACAAGGGGCTTACCGGAAGATTTCCATCAGTGGCCGAAGTTGGACGAGGAGCGGCGCCGGCTGGTGACTGCGTTACAGGAACTGCGCACGGAAAAGAAAGCGCTTAATCCAGAGATCGCCCGAGCTCGCAAGGCCGGTGAAGATGTCAGCGCCTTGTTCGAGCGTTTGCGGGAAAGCGGACAGAAGGAAAAAGAGCTGGAGGTGAGTCTTCAGGAGGTTGAGGAAAAGCTGAAAAAAATCGAGCTTACCACGCCAAACATTCCCCACGAGAGCGTTCCGGTTGGCACTTCGGAAGCCGATAACCGCATCGAGAAGACCTGGGGCACGCCGCGCAAGTTTGAATTTACCCCGAAGAATCACTGGGACATTGGTGAAGCGCTGGATATTCTCGATTTCGAACGGGCGGCCAAACTTTCCGGTGCGCGATTTGTTATCTACAAGGGAGACGGCGCGCGACTTGAACGAGCGATTGCCGCTTTTATGCTCGATGAGCACCGAAAGCGCGGTTATACGGAAATTATTCCGCCGATTCTGGTTCGCGAAGAAGCAATGATCGGTTCGGGGCAATTGCCGAAGTTTGCCGATGATGCTTTCAAGACGGCCAATGAAATTCCGTTTTATTTGATACCAACTTCGGAAGTGGCGCTTTGTAATCTTCATGCCGATGAGATTCTCGCCGAAGATGAGCTGCCGCTTAATTATACATCGTTTACTCCGTGCTTTCGCGCCGAAGCTGGCTCATACGGTAAAGACGTGCGTGGGCTGATTCGCCTGCACCAGTTCAACAAGGTCGAGCTGGTGAAAATCACCGACGCGGCGACTTCTTTTGTTGAGCTCGAGAACATCACTTCTGATGCGGAGAACATACTGGAAAAACTCGAACTGCCCTATCGGCGGATGACGCTTTGTACAGGTGACGCCGGTATCGCTTCGGCCAAGACTCACGACCTCGAAGTCTGGTTGCCGGGGCAGTCGACTTATCGCGAAATCAGCAGTTGTACCAACACCACGGATTATCAAGCGCGGCGAATGAAGGTTCGCTACCGCAGCAAGGAAAGTGGCAAGCCGGAATTCGCCCACCTGCTAAACGGTTCGGGTCTTGCCGTTGGCCGGACTTTCGTCGCAATCCTCGAAAACTATCAGACTGCTGAAGGCGAGGTTGTTATCCCTGAAGTTCTGCGCCCGTATATGGGCGGGCAAGAGATAATACGGCGGGCGTAAGTGTGTTTACGGTCATTTGTATCTGGCTGCGAGCCGCCACCATCCCCAGTGGTTGCCTAGAGAGTAGACGCGCCATCTTGGCGCGTGTTTGAAAGAAACCAAGAGCCTGGAAGGCTCTTCTACACTGCTCAAATTACGGTGTTAGTGTAGACCGCTCGCTGGGGGGAGCACTTGACTTCGCTCATTGTAAGCTTCGTCGAACTCATCTTGGCGCGTGTTGATTCTCCTGGTGTTGGGCTGATGTCGCTCGACCCAGCCCGCCGAATCACCGCCCCCATATTTATTATCGCACTGGCAGACCAACCAAAACAGGACGAGATCCTTACCACCGCCCATAGTTGACATAATTTATCCGAATTGTTAAATCCTCGGGGCCAGTTTTTGGTGGTTTTTATTTGAGGATTTAGTCATGAAAAAATTAATTTTGGGTATTGCTGCGTTAGCGGCTTGTGTGAATGTCGATGCGGCCTCGATTACTGTTGCTGGTCGAACCTTTGATTCAGTTCAAATGGTCGATAGCGTTATTTCTGGCAGCGGAGTCTTTCAGACCTCGCTGGCCGATGACGTCGGAGTATATAGCAATGAAGTACTTCGGGTCGTTACAGACAATGATCCGGAATCTTATGCGTTTTCCTGGGACCCCGGAGCTTTCCTGGAGCTGGGTTTTACGGATAACATCTTGTTCAACGGGCCGGGTGCTGACTTGATGGTTGTGGAAACGGGAGTTCCTGATTTTTTCAGATTCTCTCTGAGTGTTGGTGGCCCTAGCTTGTTGGTCGAGACGTCCTTTATTGGCGAGAGAGGCGCGACTACCCGACTTTCAATCAATCCGGTCTTTATCGACCTGAGCGATTTGGGAGTGGGTCTGAATGCAGCGGTGACATCGTTTGTCTTGGGGATGGATTACTCCCACCCGTTGTACGATACGGAGCCCAGTCTTTCTATGGCCGTGGCGCTGAACAGCAGGTTGGTGGATCCACCTTCAACATCAGTGCCTGAACCAGCCAGTTGGGCGCTGTTATTGTTCGGATTGCCGCTACTGGCATTTCAACAAAAAAAGGTTTTTGTTTAGGACCTTTCATGAAGGAGGCTTCCCAACCCGGGTTGCCTCCTTTTTATTCTTTACTCGCTTTTCCCGCTATCTTTGTCTTATTAGATTCTGCCAACGCGGCGCACCGCGACAATTGCCTCTTCGCAGGTCTTTTCAACCGCATTGCGAATCAGATCGTTGATTGAAGTTTCAAAACCCTGCTCCACTGCTTCAACTACCACTCCGAAAGTCATTGGTTTATTCGAGCCTGATGCGACTTCCGTAAGTCGTGAGCGCAAATTTTTGGCCATTTGATGGGCGGGAAGAGGATCGCTGCCGGAGAAAGAGCTGATGACAATAACCGCATCAGTTTGTCGGCGACTGAGTAACTCACGGCAGGCGGAGACGCTCTCGTTGTGTGATGTTACCCAGGAGAGCAATAATTCATCGTCGGTGTTTCCTGACGTCTCAATTTTGGAGCGGACAACTTCGGCTATTGTGCTGGAAATTCGAGAGTGCTGACTGGAAATCACAACAGCGAAATTTTTATGGGCAGCAACTTGAGACATGATTTTTCTCCGAATAGAAGGAAGATTGTCCGAGTAGAAGATTTTAACTGACACTGGCTGTCCCCAGGTAAGGAAGAGCGCAAGTATCAGGCGGTACGTGCCGATAGCAAATGAACCACACTGTCGGCAGGGAATACTGATACCATGTTTTGTAACAATTTCGTCACAAAAGTGCAGGGCAGGTAAATATATTTCCTTTGTGGGCGAAAACCTACTTTTTATATGTGCACTTGATGGAGGACGAGCGAATAACTGCAATGGGGTCGCTTGCCTTCTGTATGAGGCTTGAGAGGTAATTTATGATGGGTGATTTGGTGCAGCTGGACAAATCAGGGAGAGCAATGGGTATTAGCAGGTCAGGTTTGAAGGAACGTGGGGTTGCGACAATCGAGTTGGCGATCTGCTTTCCGTTTTTCCTGATTTTTGCCCTAATGGCATTTGAAGCCGGCAATTATGTTAATGATTATCTGCGCTTGACTCGCACTGTTTATGAGGGGGCGCGTTATGGGGCATCAAAACCACAGGTAAAGGAGGGGACATGTGCCTGGACTACATCGGCTCCATGTGGAGATCCGTCGCATCAGGACATTGTCAATCGCACCTTGTTGCTTCTTGATCGTGCCGGATTTCCCTCGTCGATAAGTGATGTGTCAATAATTGTTGATCCGACCACAGGAGCAGTTCCGCCGATGCTGACGGTGACAGTAGAAACATTATACGACTCGGTTTTTGGCGGTTTTTTTGGAATCCAAAATGTGCCCTTGCGCGTCAATATTACTGGCCCATATTTATTTGAACCTTTGCCTTGAAGCATGTTGTGCCTCGAGCTTTGGGAAAAGAGTGTTCAGCAAGAAGAGTGAATGGTGAAAGTATGAAAAATTTATCGCAAATCTTACCTGTTTCTTCTCGTTGTCAGTCTTTCCGGCATGGCCGTGAGTCCGGAGCGACGATTGTTGAGTTTGCGATTGCCATTCCGCTGTTTATTTTTCTTGTGGTGGCGGCAATTGAGGTTGGCCGCTATCAATGGGTGCGCGCTATGGCCGACGCATCGGCCCATCGAGCACTGTCGGTCTTGACCAAGGCGCCAAATTCGGCGGCTGATCCAAATGTTGTTTCGAACAACGCTGGACCGCAGGTGAATAGCGATGTGCAGGGCCGGGTTCAGGCTTATGCCGATCAATTCGCTTCGACGGGGCCAATGGGTGCTTTGGCCAGCGCCTCATCGACGAAAGTCAGTGGTGTAGGAGTTCGTTATCCCGATGGTTATTACGTCAATCCGGGTAACTTGGCTGAGGGATATAAACCAGGACTGACGATGACAGAGATTCGGGCAATGCTGGAGTCGGAACCGGTTTCTGTCGAAGTTCAGGTGCAATATGACCCGATTTTCCCCTGGATGCCGACAACCGTTCAGGGAATGGCCACCGGTTTTGTCGAGTTGCCAACCGATCCTTCCCAACCTTCACCAACAGATTGCAATGGGCAGCCTTATGGAACGGCTGCTTATGGAACAATTGCCTGCCCCTGTGTTTTTCAGAACGGCAATAACGCTTGTGGTGCCATTAACTGCGGAGCAAATAATATTTCCTGTCCTTGCGATGAGCTCAGCGGATTTACGGCCTCCGGCAATACCTGTATTTGCCAAGCGGGTTATACAGCTTATGAGCTGAGCAACGGAAGTTACAATTGCTGTCCTGATGGCAGCGCCGGAGCCTGTGGCTCGGGTACCGTATTTAATCCGGCGACCTGCGGTTGCAGTTGCGTTGAGGGAACAGCGCCGGTTGGTCCATTGCCGGTAACTGAATGTGCTTGCACGGATTCACTAAAAACGCTTGATGGCGATGTCTGTGTTTGTGCCACCCCGATGTCGGACTGTGGCACTGATGGTAATTATAATACCGATACATGTGTTTGTGATTGCCCGACGGTTGCCGGCTCCCAGTATGGTAAAGATACTGACGGCAAATGTGTTTGTGAACTGGCTGACGATGCCGATTGCGGAGTTGGAGGTTCTATTGCGGCTGATTGTACTTGTGAATGTGATGCTGCTGAAAATTCGGTGAAGGGAAGTAGTGGTTTATGCGAATGTAAAGGCGGTTTTACGCAAAACACTGCGGGAGATAGCTGTGAGTGCACCCGGGAATGTGGAGCCGGGACGGCATCCGTAATTGCCGGTGCCTGCGGTTGTGACTGCGCCGATCCGAATGTGCCAAAATTGCCTGATGGCAGCTGTACTTGTGGAGCTGATTTCAGTTTTGATGGCAGCAGTTGTGTCTGTGACCTGCCGGCTGATTACGACTGTGGTCCGGGAGGAGCGATCAATCTCGATCCGGCCAGCCCGAATTATTGCGCCTGTGAGTGTGATGCGGCCGTCGGGACTTCGCTTGTCAACGGCAAGTGTCAGTGTGCCGATGGATTAAAAGATTGGGATGGTGATTCCTGTGAGTGCAAGATCACCAGTGCTGATTGTGGTTATGGCGCAACAACAATTGATGCCGTGACCTGTATGTGCGATTGTCCGGCGCCATCGGTGTTGAATGCCGTGACAGGAACTTGTTCTTGTCCCGCCCCATATATCGGTAACGGCACGACTTGTGATTGTCCATTAACAGATGCGGGCGCTTGCGGACCAGGTGGGGTGGCAATTGGTGGAGGAACTTGTGGTTGCACCTGTGGAGCCAATACGCTTAATTCTGGCGATCAGCTTGCCGCTTGTCAGTGCAAAGATGCCAGATTTGAAGATGCCGACAACGATGGGCAGTGTGAATGTGCGCTTACGGCGGCTGATTGTGCCCCCGGAACATTAAATTCCACGACATGTAAATGTGAATGTAGTGGTGATGCCAAAAATCAGGGAGCTACTATTGGTGGAGTGGCGGTGAACTGTGAATGTAAGGCGCAATTCACAGAGATTAATGCAGGAACAGATTCTGCCGAATGCTTATGTGACTTAAACGATCTCAGTTGTCCCCTCGAAAAGAAAGATGCTGACGCCTGCGAGTGCACGGGCTGCTCGACCGGAAAGACGTTAACTGCTGACAAACTGAGCTGCACATGCGACCTCGGCAACGGGTTTGTTCAGGTCGGTGCGAATTGTGGTTGCGAGGGTGTGAAAAACTGCGGCGCTGGTGCCGCCGATACAGATGGAGGACAGTGTCAGTGTGACTGCTTCAGTGGAGCGACGCAGAATTCGGCCACCGGAGTTTGTAGTTGTCCGGCAGATTTTCAGGCCAACGGGACTAGTGAAGCTTGTGAATGTAAAACTTCAGTTCTTAGCTGCGGTCCGGGGACACAGAATACAGGCACCTGTAACTGTACTTGTAGCGGCGAAGGAATGGTTTTGTCGAATAACAACAACACCTGCTCCTGCGCTACGGGGTACACATCCAACGGAGCCGGACTGGGCTGTAGTTGCAATATAACCGAGTGCGGACCTGGTGACTTGAGTGGATGTGGCTGTTCCTGTGCCGGGCCACATGAGCAGAATGTGGTGGTTGGTGGTAAGGTTGTCGATTGCACCTGTGTGAATCCATTCACCGATGATGGTAGCGGTAACTGTGTTTGTGACAAGACGTGTAACAACGGTTTTGTCTTGAATGAAAGTACTTGCCAGTGTGATTGCCCAAATACGACTGTAGCGGGTTATTGCCTGCCATCTTATTGTTCGGAAATTGTCAATGCCGGCAATGCGGCGAGCTGTGATTTTGGTGCTTCGTTCGACAAGTGCGAATGTTCATCTGAAGGTTGAGAAGGAACACTTGTAATATCAGGGGAATGGTATGAGTAGTATGATTCCGGATCGAAAGTATTCCTCGGAGCAGGGTTCCATCTCGGTACTTGCCGCAGTTCTGGCAGTGGTATTTATCGTGCTTGTTGCCATGTCCGTTGATATTGGCGGTGTCACCTCGGCATCTGAGGAGGTGACCAATGCGGGAAATCTTTCTTTGCTTAAAGGTCTGGAGTCGTATTTCGCCAGTGTTGAAGTTACTCATGGAGGGCGGATGAACGATGCCTTGGCCGCCATTAACAATTTTACTGACAAAAATGGAGCTTTGTCTCTTGCGCCTGGGACGAAGATTAATGCCGGACTGGATGTCAGTGATCCGCTGCGACTTGAGGCAGGTAAAGTTTTTTATGAATTACCAGCTGATGGGAGATGTGCCAATAACCCCTGTGAGCTTAATAATAATACTTTGAAAAACTATCCCTGTTTTGCCAGTTACGATCATTTGGCGGCGCCTGCCGCCAGTGGTGGTTGTGGCTATCCCGCCGACGAGCTCAAAGTTACATCACTGCGGCTTAAGGGACAGGTGGCAAGCGAGGGGGCCAAGCCCTGGTTTACGCAGTTATTGACGGGAGACACAGAAATCAATTTGCCGATTGAAGCAGTGGCTACGGCAGTACCTCGGCAGGGTTGTTTTGTCATCGATATTTCACCGTCAATGACTTATGGGACCCACGAACAGTCGGGAGAGCCCCGGTACGCTTATAGTTTGGACAGCGCCAACGGTGGAGCCGGGACTGGTACCACCGGGCACCAGGCACTTTATGATAGTTTGCCGGCGGCAAGAGGAGCAGGTGATACCACTTATATCAATAATCACTTTAAAGACGATTATTATACCTTTAACCCGTTAGTAAATGCCGACGAGCAGGTTTTGCCCGATGTCTCATACGACAACAATGAATCTGCGCCATTTGATGTAGCTTTCAAGTTGCAGAAACATCATCCTGCGCCAACCAGTCCACTACCAGCGCCAGCAGGCAATAATTTTACACTGGGCAACGTTGACTACTCGTCCATAGCAATCAGTAGCAAAAATTATACGCTCGACACTTATTCTGATGGAACTGATGCTCAGGCGCCAAATCCGATGGATGTTGTTTTTAAGGCGGTCAAAACTGCAATTCTGCAGGCCAAAGAACGTGCAGTTGGAGGTGACAAGCTTTGCCTGATTTTTCACGACAATACGCTCGCCTGGCCACGTGTTTTTACACTGACAGACGAATGGGAGTATCTCGAAGGGGTCTTTGATAGTTCAACATCTGTTTGGGATGCCGTTAACGATCTGGATTTTACTTCCGGGCGCGGTTTGCAGGCTCGCTATGGTTTGTTTCCAACTTCCGGATATACCAATCTCGGACTTGCTTTGACGGAAGCGCAACGGCAGTTTACTGATCCCGGCTTGGCGACACTTAGTGCCCAGGTGCAGAATTTTGTCGTTGTTTTTGGTGATGGATTGCTGAACTGCTCCTATTCAAAAGGCGCTTGCAACAATAACTATACGTTTTTTACAAGCGCTACTGCTGAAATCAAGACGTTGGCGACGTTGTTCCGCGATCAGCATATTCCCGTTCACTCGGTGCAAATCGGTGATCATGTTGCGCCACATTTCAAGATGATTCCAATCGATCGCAATAGTGATGGCACCAATGATGGCTGTATGACTGACGAGGAGTCGCGGCAACAAACTGAGGATTTTGTCAAACTTGAAACATACGGAACCGCTGCCGCTGGGCAGACTGCTTTTATCGGCGCCAGCGAAGCAAATCCGTTTTATAACGCCGCAGACCCGCTTTATAGTCTTTCACTTATTACTGGTGGTTATTGGTTGCCGTTATTAAAAGAGGACTCCGATCCAGGTCAAGTTAATTGTAGCGCCTGTGTTGATGGTCAACGGCAGCTTTATTCATGTAAATCTCAGGACGATCAGATCACCGAAGCGATTCAGAAGGTGATGGGAGATACTCCGTATCTTTTGTTTAGCGAGATGCCAGAATCGGTCCAATATTGAGAAGAGTTAAGCGAGGTTATCAGGCATAACCTCCTTTCTTCACTTACCGGAACAAGACCAGGGCAACGTTTAGTCCGATGCTCAGGCTGTCAAAGAGAAAGTGATAAAGTATCAATGTTGCCAGTCGTTCGCGGCTGGCGATAAAGCCGATACCCAGACCGGCACCGATGCCGCAGAGGGCAAGCGCTGGTAGCAGGCCCCAGGAAAAGTAGTGGGCGAAGCCGAAGATAACGCTGCTTGTAGTTACGGCGAGAATATCGCGATGGCGCTGACTTTTGAGGCAGCAGATTCGGCGCAGGCCACCAATCAACATACCGCGATAGATATATTCTTCTGTTACAGCCACCCAGACAGTGAGGGCCAGTACCATTGGTATTGTGCTCAGTGAAAAGACGGCAGTTGCCTGTTCTTGTGTTGCTGGAGTTGGGGCCAGAGCCTCCTGAATAATGTCGCCGCGTTCGGCAAGGATATTCGGATTAAGAGCCAGGATAATTACCGCCGGAATACAGCCCAGGGCAAACGCCGTGTGGGTATTGCTCAAAGTAGCTCTGAAGGGCAGGTGCTTTTCTGAGTCGCTGTTTTGGTTCAATGGTGAATTTCGTTTAAGTCGGTCGCAAAAAAGAATAGCCAAAAGGGCGGCTATGCCGAAGGTGATTGTGCTGAGGTCGCTCAAGTCCTGAGCGCAGTAGTTGTTTATTGCGCTGATGCCGATTGGAGCCAGGGAGACAAAGAAGACCATGATAATGGCTTCCCAACCAAGCTCTTTTAGCGCCTGCGCACCGGACTCCTCGCGCAATGTGCTGGCCAGCCTTTTCCAGCGCGATGTGCCGAGGAAGGTGTGCAGATAAGTGTCGTGAATATTTCTTGCCATTTCCCTGGAGCTCGTATTGTTGATTCTGGGGCAGCAGAGCTCCAGCTCTGCTGCAAGGTTACCTAACGGCACAAGCATCAGGAAAACTGAAGTACTAGCAGTCTTTTCCTTCGATTAGCGGGGAGGTCATCACCTCATGCGTATTTTTCCTCTGGAATGATTGCCCATCATGTGCAAATCTTCTCTTCGGGCACGATCTTATCTGGCTCCAATTAATGCAACATTTAGTTTTCACAGGGACAACATGGCGAAACAGCAGTCTCACGTTTCATTGTCGGTTTTTATTGGCGTTGTTTACGCTCTTGTTGGCATATTGTTTTTCGACATCTATATCGAAGGAGCGATGTTGGCATTTGTTTTTGTGCTGATTGCCGGAGTTCTTCCCGATGTTGACGCTATTGATGGGCCGCCCGCCCGCGAGCTTGCCGGGCTGGTCGCTGCTTTTGTGCCGATTGTTCTACTTAAGCGGTTTCCGTTTATTTCCGAAGGGGGAATTGTCCGCGAAGTCTTTTTTATTATCGTCTCATTTCTTTTTGTTCGCGGCACACTGGCTCGGATTCTGGCCAATCACACCAGACGGCGCGGCATGATTCACAGTATTCCTGCGGCGATTATTGTTTCTGAATTGGCTTACCTGCTTTTTGATGGCGTCTATCGTGTCGACAGGCTCTATCTTTCCTCTGCCGTATTCGTCGGCTTCGTCGCCCATTTATTGCTTGATGCCGGGAGCGATCTCGACATCGTCGGTAAAGCTGTCGGCAGTGAGCAGAAAAAAGTGCCGGTGCTGAAGATGAGTGCGCCGACAACCGGCGCGACTTTGAGCATGTATGGTGCAATCCTTTTCCTTGGCTGGTTTGTCGCCAGCGATTTCAAGGAACCGCTGACGCGCCTGATTCGGGTTTTGCAGTAGGGGGGCTTGGTCACCAAGGCAGAAAATTTCGCTGAAAAAATTTGCTCTCAATTGGTGCACCGAACAGAAGGGTCGCAAACCGGCGATTAAAAGGTGAGAGCCGAACCTGTTGCTGTGGGTGTGCCGAGCTACAGCTCGGCGCACTAGATAACCGGCGCATTAGATAACCGCTCAACACGGCCTACCCCAACAACTTGCGCAGAAATCCGCGCATGGTGCTCAAGCGGCTTTGTTTTCGCGTGTTTCGGATAACGTCAATTGTCGCACTGCCGACGATGGCGATTTCGGCAAGTCCGCTCAGTGCCTTGATATGTTCAGGTGCGGAAATTCCAAACCCCAGCGCCAGCGGGCGATTAAAATTGCGGCGTACGGTTTTAAGATATGCCGGCAGACCGGGTGGCAGGTTGTTTCGGGCGCCAGTTGTGCCGGTGGTCGAGACGCAATAAACAAACTCGGCATCGCTCAAAGAAGAGAGAAGTTTCATCCGCTTTTCTCCAGTCACTGGGGAGACAAGGGGGATGGCCGAAACGCCGGCATCTTTTGCTGTCTGTGGGAAATGTTCGACTTTGTCGTCAAAAGGAACATCGGGCACGATAATCGCTTCACCTCCAGCCGCAGCAACTTTTTTGCAGAATCCGGCCGGTCCCTGCTTTGCCGCGGCTAGCAAGTTAAAATAAGTCATCGGTACGATAGGCATGGAGGTCTCGGCGCTCAGTTGTTTGAGCAGGCTAAAGCAGTCGGCGATTCTTGTTCCGCCGCGCAGCGATTCTTCGTTGGCCCACATGATTGTTGGGCCGTCCGCCATCGGATCGGAAAAAGGGAACTGTAGCTCTGCGGCCCAGACGCCCATCTCCGCCATAATCTTGATGATGTCGAAACTTTCTTCGAGTGAAGGGTAGCCCACAACGACATGAGTCATTAAAGCCGGGCGTTCCTTGGATTTGACATCAGGTAGTCGTGTGATTGCCGCTGCGAGATTACCTGCGAGATTACCTGCGAGATGGCCGGAGCCCCGACGTTGTTTTACCTTGTTCACTTGGCGACCCCTTTTCCTTTTGACGTTCTTTTTTGTCCTTTTTTCTTTGCGTTATTCTCTTCCGGGTTTTTATTTTCTGCCAGCGAGTGGTTGTTGGCCTCGATGGTCCAGTTTTCCATGAATTCTTTAAAGTTTTCGTCAGCGAAGTTTTTCGCGATGATGAAAATATCTTTTTCGGCCCGGCCGGAAAGATTGACGACAATCGTTTGTGTCGGTTTTAGAGTCGGGGCAAGGCGGACAGCCTCGGCTACGGCATGCGAAGATTCTAGTGCCGGAAGAATTCCCTCGTGACGGGCCAGCAGCTGGAAAGCAGCCAGCACTTGTTTGTCTGTGGCTGACGTGTAGGTGACCCGGCCAGTTTCATGCAAATAAGCGTGTAACGGGCCAACACCGGCGTAGTCAAGTCCGGCGCTGATGCTGTGCGTGTCGTCAACCTGTCCGTCTTCGTCGAGTAGCCAAAAGGAGCGAAAGCCTTCAACGACTCCGATTTTGCCGCTGCTGAAGCGGGCGGCGTTTTGCCCTCGGGCTTTGCCCTGGCCGCCTGCTTCGACGCCAATAAGCTCGACGCTTTTTTCGCCAAGAAAGGCGTCGAATGCGCCGGCAGCATTACTGCCACCGCCAACGCAGGCGATGACATAATTCGGAAGATGGCCGGTAGCCTCTTTCATCTGCTGCTTTATTTCCCGACTGATGACACTTTGGAAGTAGCGGTTAATTTCCGGGAAAGGATGTGGGCCCACACATGAACCGAGCAGATAGTGTGAATCTGCGACATTGGTGATCCAGTCTTTGAGCGCGGCGTTGACAGCGTCCTTGAGGCGGGCTCCGCCTGTTTGCACAGGAATTACCTTGCCGCCCAGCTGCTCAATCCAAAAAACGTTTGGTCGTTGTCGTTCTACATCTCGGGCCCCCATATAGACATGACATTCAAAGCCAAAGGAGGCGCAGACTGTTGCCGTGGCCAGCCCGTGTTGACCGGCGCCTGTTTCGCAGATGATCCGCTTTTTGCCCATGCGTTTTGCCAGCAGTATCTGGCCAACGCAGTGATTGATCTTATGGGCCCCGGTGAGATTTGCCCCTTCGTTTTTCAGGTATATCTGGGCACCACCGAGTTTTTTGCTGAGGTTACCGCAATACAGGAGAGGCGATGGACGCCCGACCAGATTTTTGAAGTAGTAGGCGAGCTGTTTTTTGAAGACGGGATCTTTTTTTGCATCCTTAAAAACCTGTTCCAGCTCCAGCAGAGCTGGCATCAGCACTTCCGGGGCGTATCGGCCACCGAACTGACCGTATCGGCCACTTTTGTCGGCTACGGGATAGGCATTTTTGTCGTTGCTCATTACTTATCAGTGCCTTTTTTATTTATCTGTTGTCGCAGGGTCGATACTTTCGTTGGTTAAAGTTCGCAGGTTCTCCTCGGGGCTGCCAGTTTTTACCAGCGATTCGCCGATGAGAAACGATCTTATTGCGCTCTGGCGCAGACGTTTGATGTCGTCGGCGGTGAATATGCCCGATTCGCTGACCAGTGTCAGTCGGGTATTCGAGCGAAGTTCGGTTGGTATCAATTGGACCAGGCGCTCGCTAACCGCTAGGTCGGTGACGAAACTGGAGAGGTCGCGGTTGTTGATACCAAGGGCGATGTTATCAAGTGCACCTTGCGGTAGACGGGCTAACAGGGCTAAAGCTCGTGCCAGTTCTTCTTCATTATGAATTTCGAGCAGGATATCGAGTGAAAGGTTCAAAGCGGATTGCGCGAGTTGGAAGATTTGTTCGTCATCAAGAGCAGCGGCAATTAGTAAAATGGCATCAGCCCCGGCCAGGCGAGCTTCGAAAATTTGATATTCGTCGATGATGAAGTCTTTGCGCAGCAACGGCATCTCTGGCAAAGCGGTACGTATCTGCTGCAGATATTTCAGGCTGCCGTGAAAGTATTTTTCGTCAGTGAGCACAGAAATACAGGCGGCATTTGCTGCAGCATAGCCCAATGCGATATCAACAGCCCGGAGATCGCTGCGAATTATGCCTTTTGAGGGCGAAGCCAGTTTTACCTCGGCGATTATCGCCGGAAAGGGAGACAACCGCAGCTTTTTGACAAAGCCGAGTGGTTGATGCCTCTTTGAATTAGCTTCGGCGCGCAATGTTTCCAGCGGACGCAGTGCCGAGGCTGATTGAATTTCGCGGAGCTTTTCCTTGAGGATGGCGCTAAGAACAGACATATTTGGCGTCGTAAAAGTGTGCCTGTGGTATGGCAGGTGTTAACAATTTTGAGCGTGCATTGCGGATTATCACAGTGAATCGCCAGTCACCAGCCTTCGTCGGGATATAGCAGGTTTGATTTATGATTGAAGTTGAGAGCTTATCGAAGTCGTATGGTCGTGAGGCCGCAGTTCGGCGGTTGAGTTTTAAGGTCGAGTCTGGCGCGGTACACGGATTCCTTGGGCCAAATGGCGCTGGCAAGACCACGACCATGCGAATTCTGACAACATTTCTTAGGGCTGACGAAGGGGTTGTTCGTGTTGCTGGCTTTGATGTGCGGAAAAATCCAGAGGAAGTTAGGCGGCGTATTGGATACATGCCGGAGTCTCCGCCGCTGTATCGCGATCTCGGTGTTGAGGAATATTTGCAGTATATGGGGCAGCTGCGGATTCCCGACAAAGCTAGGCGGCGCCAGCGAGTGGCAGCAGTGATTGAAGATTGTCTGTTGGGTGATGTGCGGACCAAACTCTGTTCGGCGCTCTCCAAGGGGTATCGCCAGAGAGTTGGTTTGGCCCAGGCCGTGCTGCATGAGCCGGAAGTTCTGATTCTCGACGAGCCGACAAGTGGCTTGGACCCGCAGCAGATAATTCAGATTCGCCGTTTGATTCGCAGTATGGCTGGCAAGAGGACGGTGTTGATAAGCACGCATATTTTGACTGAGGTTGAGGAGGTTTGCGACACGGCGGTAATTATTGCCCGTGGTCATAAAGTTGATGAAATAAATGTTGCCGATTCGCGAGGGAAGCTGGAAAAGATTTTTCTTCAGGCTGTCACGCGACCCGAGGAAGTCGAAGGGGGGCGGCCATGAGTCGAGTGCTGAGCATAGCTGGGAAAGAGTTGCGCGTCGCATTTGTGTCTCCGCTTCTTTATGTTTTTTGTTCGAGCTTTCTTATTCTCTGTGGAGTTTTCTTCTTTGGTATTGTCGAGGGCTTTCAATCTGTTGTGCAGAGAGCGGCGACCGATCCGGCTATAACTCCCAACCTTAATGAGTGGGTGGTTCTGCCGTATCTGCGCACAGTGGAAGTTATTCTGCTGTTTCTTTTGCCGCTTCTGACAATGCGCAGTCTTGCGGAGGAGCGGTCAAGCGGTGCTTTTGAGCTGCTAATCACCTCTCCGGTGTCAGCACTGGATATCGTTATTGGCAAATACCTGGGCCTTGCCGCCAGTCTCCTTCTTCCGCTGTCTCTTGCTTTCATGTTTCCTCTCGCTTTGCTGTTTGTTGCTACTCCGGAGCTTTTGCCGATTCTTCTCGGATTTCTCGGTGTTGGTTTGTTTGTTGCGGCTTATCTCGCTCTTGGACTTGCTTGTTCGGCTTTTACAAGCAGTTCTGCGGTGGCCGGTATTGTGAGTCTTGTTTTATTTCTCTTGCTTTATGTGGCCGATGCTCCGTCTGGTTATCTCGGAGGTAATGCGGCCGAGGTCCTGCATTATTTGTCTCCGGCGACTCATGGAGAGCGGTTTTATCGCGGGGTGCTGCTTGGATCAGATTTGCTTTATTATTCGAGTCTGGTGGGGTTGGGGCTGTTTTTATCTGTTCGGGCAATTGAGGGGGAGCGCTGGCGATGAAGAATTTATTGCGTAACTCCGGGCCTCTGCTGGCAGTTTTTGCTTTGGTGCAAGTGGTTTTTGGTGTCCTCTCCTGGAAGTTGGTGCGCAGCGGAGTCGATTACGTTGTCATTATCCATTTTGTATCGGCGGCGGTTTGTTTGCTGCTCTCACTTTTTTCCGGGGCCTTTTCTCCGCGCGAGTTGCGTCGGCATTCGGGCAATTTTTTCTGGCATGTATCCTCGGCAGTTTACAGCCTGCTTTTTGTCGTTGTTCTTGTGTTGGCGAACATGTTCGTCCTGAGGCACGAAGTATTGCGCTATGACGCTACAGAAGCAAAGGTGTTTTCACTGGCAGAGCAGACTGACAAGCTTGTGTCGGGTCTCAAATATTCGCTTACCGTTCGTGCCTTCGCGATAAACGGCGTTCTGCCAGGTAGGGCTGCGGAGATTCTTACGCTGCTTTCTGTCCGGTCATCAAAGTTTACCTGGGAACTCTACGATGTAGAGAAGGAGCTGTTGCTTGTTGAAAAGTATGGCATTACGGAAGGCAATACACTGCATTTTACTTATGCCGATCCCACGGGAGAAAGGGTCGTCAAGTTAAGTGGTGTGATGGCCGAGCAGCATATCGCGTCGGCGATTCTCAAGCTTGTTTCTTCTGCGCCTCGAGTTCTCTACTACATTTCGGGATACGGTGAGGGCAATTTGGAGTCGGCCGGTGAAGGTGGTTACTCCTTTTTGCGTGAGGGGATTGAAGGGGAAAATGTTGCAGTTCGCCGCCTGGTGCTGAGTGATACTCAGGGTATACCTGACGACGCTTCGGCGATTATGTTGCTCGGTCTGGAAAAACGTTTGTTGCCTGCGGTGCGTCGCAAGATAGAGCGTTATCTCGATAATGGCGGCAGTGCCATATTCATGTTTGAACCTCGTTCCGAGACTGATGCGTCTGAGCTGCCGAGGAAGTTTGGCATTAACTTCATTTCTTCTGTTGTGGTCGATATGCTCAATGATGCTCAGGCTGGAGTTGCGCTCGGTGTGCAGCCAGTCGTTTCCCGATATGGCCCGCATGTCATTACAGGCGGTTTTACGGGGACGACCGTTTATAGCACTGTTGCGGCAATAGTTCCCGAGAAGGACGGGCAACCAGGAAGCACGGAGCGTCATGTTGCTCCGCTTGCTTTTTCCGGAGATCAAAGCTGGGGAGAGACCGATCTTGGCGGGCTTTTTTCTGAGGAGCCGCAGGCCGCTGAAGGAGAAGGGGATATTAAAGGACCTGTGCCCATTGCCGCGGCTTACGACGCGCCAGTGAAAAAAGGAGAATCCACTGTTTCTCAGCGGATGGTCGTTTTCGGTGATTCTGATTTTGTTTCCAACGTTAATATCAATCTGCTTTTCAACAAGGATTTTGCCCTGAATGCGATTAACTGGGTTCTCGGAGATGTTGAAAAAGTTACTTTACGGGCCCGGACGTTTCGGCCTTCCGAAGTTGCCCTCGGTGGGGCGGAAATTCGAGAGATGTTTTTTCTGACATCGATTGTTCTACCCGAGCTGCTGTTGCTGACAGGGTTATCGGTCTGGTGGTTAAGAAAGAGACGTTAAGGGGCGGATAGATGAGTTTAAGCAAGTTTATTCTGTTGTTGTTGCTGGCCGGCGCGCTTTTTTTGGGCGTGTTCTATGGCAATACACCGAAAAACGAACAGGAACTTTCACTTCCGCAGCTTACGGCTGATGACTATGAGGAAATTGAGGTAATCCATGCGCAGGGCGGGTTCGCCTTGCGCAGGACTGAAGAGGGATGGGGACTCAAAGAGCCGAAAAATGCGCCGGTTGATGCTCAGCTTGTGCAGCGTATCCTGATAAATCTGTTTATGCTGCAAGCTGAGCGAATAGTTGGCGAAGGCGATATGGATGACGATGTCAATTTCGGTTTGGCGCCAGCAGAACTGGATGTTTTGTATCGCGGGGCGGGGAAGAGTGAGCGTCTCTCGCTTGGGTATTATAATCCAGTGACAAAACGGCGCTATGCCCGCTTTGAGTCTCAGGGCGATATTTTTCTTGTTGAGGAAGGTGTTTATTCTTTGCTGAAGAAGACGAGCAATGATTTGCGTGATCACACCCCGTTTTCTTTGCCGGCAGAAAAAATTTCTCGCTTGAAGCTTGAGAGCCAGGCGGGAGTCCTTGAGTTTGAGCGGCGCAAGGCTGGTTGTTTTATGCGGCGCAGGGATCGCTGGCTTCCTTGTGAGGATAGTGTGTTGCTTGGGGTCGTCTCGCAACTTGCCGGACTTGAAGTTAAACAGTTTGTTGATGGTTATTCGACAACGCTTGCCGCGTTTGGTCTTTTGCCTGCGAAGATCAAACTGACGCTTTCCGTTGAGGGGATTTCCCGCGTTATGAGTTTTGGTCTTGGCGTAGGTGAGCGGGCTGGGCAGGGAGAAGGTCTTTACGGTAAAAACGATGAAGATATCTGGATATATCAATTGACAGGGCGTATCCCGGCGGAACTGTTAAACGACGGTGTAGATTTTATCAGTCGGGACATATCAGTTTTGATCGCCAATCTTTCTCTGGTTAAAACTGATGCTGTCTTGTTGCCAGGAATATCGCCGGCATTGACAGTGCTTGATTTGTCCGAGGGTGGAGAAAACCGTTGTACCTCCGCGCGGCTTCTTGCTGAGCTGGATATTTGTCAAAGTCATTGGCGAGTATACTCCGGTGAACTGGGTGTTGTTAGCGAGCAAACAAATGATGATGCACCGCTTTGCCTGATGTTTAGCGAGGAAAATAGCAAGCAGCGTTTGTCATTGTTGTTGCGGCGGAGTGATTTGCCAGTATTGGAATCTGCGATTGATCGATTTAAGAAGAAGCCCGTTGGAGGGGATAAATGTTCTTCAAGTTAATAAAGTTCATTTTTTTGGTTGGCGGGATACTGGCACTGGTGCTGGCGGCAGTTACCGGAGCTGCCGGGTATTTCCTCTATCGCGATCTGACTAGGGATCTGCCGAAGATTGAGTCGATTGCTGATTATACGCCGAAAGCGGTGACGGAGATTCTTTCGGATGATGGAACCTTGATGGCGGAAGTCTTTGATGAGCGGCGATATCTGGTTGACCTGGAAAAAGTCCCTGTTTTGGTGCGTAACGCATTTCTTGCAGCTGAAGATGCAAACTTTTACGAACATCCTGGTATTGATTTCGTGAGCATCCTCCGTGCGGTGATTATGAATTTGCGCAAGAAAGCTTCATCGCAAGGCGCCTCGACGATTACCCAGCAGGTGGTCAAGTCTTTGCTGCTTACACCTGAGAAAACTTATCGCCGTAAAGCACGCGAGGCGATCCTTTCTTATCAGCTGGAAAGCGCTCTTTCGAAAGATGAAATACTTGAAATATACCTTAATCAGATTTTTCTTGGCTCCAATGCTTATGGAATCAAAGCGGCGGCAATGGTTTATTTTCAAAAAGAGCTCGATCAGTTGACTCTACCTGAAGCGGCTTTTCTTGCCGGATTGCCTCAACGCCCTAGTGTTCTGGGAGGTGAGCGGGGGAAGAAGCTGGCTCTTGCCAGGCAGCATTATGTGCTGGGGCAGATGTTGGCGAACCAGATGATAACTCGAGAGGAATATGAAAAGGCAATGGCAACAGGGATTCCCTATAATCGTGAATCACTGAAGGTTATTCATAAGGCGCCATATTTTTCTACTCATGCGATGAAGGGCCTTGACGAGATATTGGCGAGGGTTGCGCCGGGGCTTGATGCGCGAACTCCAGGCGGATTCCGTGTTTTCACAACTGGTAATGTCGCGGCCAATGACATAGCGGAAAAGTCTGTGCGCCGGGCTCTGGAGGAGCTGGACAAACGTCGGGGCTGGCGTGGGCCGAAGGCAACCCAGGTCAATGAAGAGTTATTCCGCCGTGATTACGTTCAGGATGAGTCTGACACGGGGATTATCCCAACATTGGTAACGGGATTTGATTTGAAGTCGGGTGTCGCCGAAGTCATCGTTGGCAGCGAAACGGTGAAGGTTAACCTGGCCGAAGCAAAATGGGCCAATACTCTGTTGATTGAGGCAAAGAAACCGGGAGAGCGCGACAAGTTTCTGGGTTCAAATTTATTGCGCTCAATTCATGTAGGAGACGTGATTGAAATCAAGAAGGTTGACGACCGATACCAGCTGTCACAGACTCCGAATGTGCAGGGTGCCTTTGTCTTGATGAATCCGCGCACAGGAGAGCTTAAAGCTCTTGTTGGTGGTTACAGTTATCGACAGAGTGTCTTTAACCGGGCGACGCAGGCTTTGCGGCAACCTGGTTCTTCATTCAAGCCGTTTATTTATCTGACGACACTTGATGATCTCAATTATACAGCTTCGACAATGGTCCCCGATTCTCCTATTCACCTGCGCGCCGGGAACGGCAAGATTTGGAGTCCCAGCAATTATGATCACAAGTATCTCGGGCCGATGACGTTGCGCACGGCTTTGCAGCGCTCGCGCAATGTGGTGTCTGTACACCTGATTCGTCGTTTGGGAGTTGATAGTGTGATTGAGACTGCCCGAAGGTTTGGGTTAACAACGCCGATTCCACGTGAATTGTCGATCGCCTTGGGCACTCCTGAAGTTTATCCTTTGGAGATGGCGCGGGCCTATGGAGTATTTGCTGCGGAAGGAAAGCTTGTCGGTGAGCAGATAATCAAGCGTATCGAAGATCGTCATGGAAACCTGATTTATGAGCATATGCCGACAATCAAGCAGGTCGTTTCACCGCAGTCGGCGTTTCTTATGGCTCATCTGATGCAGGGGGTTGTTGAACGTGGGACCGCGCAGCTGATAAAGCAGCTGGGACACCCCGTGGCCGGAAAGACTGGCACAACCAATGATCAGATGGATGCCTGGTTCAACGGGTACACCCCGGAATGGGTTGGGATTTCCTGGGTCGGGTTTGACGTAAAGAAAAACATTGGGCGTTTTGAAACCGGCGGTAAGGCAGCGGCTCCGATTTTTCTTTATACGATGCAGGAGTTCCTTAAGGGGCGAGAGCCAGTGCATTTCGCTCCGCCACCCGGCGTTGTTCCTGTGCCGGTAGATCTGGCGACAGGCCGACCAACGGAAGACGGTTTTATTGAATACTTTCGCGTCGGGAATGAACCTGGAGGCAGTGTAGAATCGTTGGCACAGGAACAGCAGGTATCGCAGAGCTATCTGACCGGAGATGAGTTTTAATAAGTTGTATGGGGCAAAGAGGAGAGTTGAACTTGTCGCTGCGGGCGCGCCGAACTACAGCTCGGCGCGATAGACAACCGGCGCGGTAGAGATAATCCGTATGACTTTTGCAGCGGAGCTGGAGCTCCAATGCCCCACTTACGCAGCTCACTAGGTCCTTCTGATTTTCGGCTTTCAACGTGGGTGTAATTTCTAGGTTAAGCCCCTAAAAAAACACAGAAGATTGATTTTCCTCGCAAAAGCTAAGGTTTGTTTGTTTCTTTGCCGTTAACCTTCAACAGAGAGTTCTTTGACAACCGCTTCATGTGAGTTTTCTGTAAGGTTAGCTGATGAGTAACTATTCAAGCACATTTGTTGGGCGCATGAAGTGCGCGGGGGAGGTCTATAATAAAGGCTTTACTCTGTATGAAGTGCTGATGGTGTTGATTATCACAGCAGTGCTTGGGGCGATCGCGGTGCCGCAATTAGCTGAACTTAATCGTCCGATGTACCGGATGAATGCCCGTAGTGGTGTTATTCAGGACATGAAACGGGCCCAAGCTGAATCAATTACCAAAGGTTGTCGTGGAATTTTAAAATTCTTTAATGATGGTCGAAATTATTCTTTTGGTTGTGATTTCCTTCCTTATGATGTGACGGTTCCGCCGTCTGCCGACAATGTTACCTTCTCCCGGGAGTTTCCTGGTCTGATCAAGGCGACAGCCAACAATACAATGATTTTTAATTCTCACGGGCAGTCTGTTGATGTTGATGGAATTATTTCCAACGCCCAGGTTGTGCTTTCTGACCAAGGTTACGAATTTTCCAACGGTATACTTTATGGAACAGGACTTTTTGAATTTGAGGCGGTCGAATGACTAATCAGACACAACAGAAAATGTTGTTCCAGGCAAAAGAATCCGGATTTTCGCTGGTAGAGGTGATGGCAAGCTTTCTTGTTATAGCTGTGATCAGCATGGCGATCATGAAAAATACCGTGACAGCTCTTAGTTCGGCGAAGCTGGCGGAGGTCAATCATGCGGCAAGCAGCCTGGCGATATCAAAAATGGAAGAACTTTCATCTGTGGACACAAGAGTTCTGGATGCTTCTTATAATGGTGTTGAGCTTGCTGTCGCCTGGCCCGACTTGAACGGAATTACTTTTGAAAGGAGCACAACCGTCACTGTTGCGGCAGATGAATCGCGGAAGGTTGAAGTTATCGTCACCAGTAATTCCGCCAAGTTGCCGACCAGTGTGATGTTTGACACCACGTTCGTTCCCTGGGAGTAGCCGAATATGACTATACATCGCAACGAGAGAGCTTTTACCCTGGTCGAACTATTGGTAACGCTGGCAATCGTGGCGGCGATTTTTGGTGGTTTGCTCAAGCAGTATACGAGTTCTGTTCAGACTGCGCGGGATCAGTCGATTCGCATTGCCGTTCAGGCGCAGGCACAGGCAGTTACTCAGTCAATTATCTCTGACTTGCGCACTTTGGGGAATGGAGTCCCTTATGATCAGGCCAATTTTCAGATTGGGGAAAATACATTGGTTGATCCCACAGTTACCGAGCCATTGGTCGTTGCGCAGTGCACATCAAGTAAAGTTGCCTTTCGCTTGAATGAAACAGGTGAAGTAAATCTTCTTCGCAGCGATTTTAATCCTGCAGCGACAACTGAAGTTGAGCTTACGGGAATAGAAGGGCTTGATGCGAATGACCCTATATACATCTCTAACAGTGTAGTCGGTGGAGATGATGGTTTATATGGGACGATTGAGGAAGTTGATGCAGTTAACAAGGTGGTGACGCTGAATCTTGGATATGATGCCAGTCCCGGGGCGGTTTTTAATATGGGAAGCATTTTTGAAGAAGTGCCGATTGTCAGCTATGAAACTTCGGCGGAAGGAAATATAGTGCGCGATTCGGGCTATGGACCGGTAATTATGGCCGAAAACGCCCAGGTGAATTTTGATTACATTTCATGGGATGGCAGTGAACTTGTGTTGCCTCTGACAATCGTTGCTCTAGTTGATTCACTGCGCTCGATTCGTGTTACTGTGACTGTGCGCAGCCAGCAGTTGCTTAGCAGTGGAGTTCAGCATCAGGTGACAGTAGAGCAACTGGTAGGATTGAGGAATTTGAACCTTTTTTATTAGACTAGAATTTATGAGCGCAGGAGACCGGCGATGAATGCAGCTAAGAAACAGTCTGAAGGGGGTTACGCCTTACTTGCCGCCATGGTTCTACTTGCACTGGGGATTATTGTCAGCACCGGGATACTTGACAGTGCAACAACTAATCTGAAAACAAGATCTTTGGTGAAAACCAGGGCCGATCAGTATTATGAAGTGGAAGCGACACTAAACAAGACCGTGTCCTGGTTGCAGACCAATTCCAAGAATATCGTCAAGGCGTTTACCGAAGGGGAGTTTGATAATAACTTCACTTTGGGCCAGCCCGTTGCGGGTGATAATGAGGCGGAATTTTTTAGCGTTCCCACGCTGGTGAAGATAAAAGGTACTGATAGTTCGCCGATGCTTAGCAACAATGCTTTTTTCGGAACTGCGAGTTTTCCTCAAACAACGAATATTGATACCGGGGCTGCCTTTGATCCAATCACTTCATTTGCTGGAGCAGATCTTGGCAAGGCCAATGCCCGCGTTGTGATGATGTGGGCTCGGGAGACAAATGCCAATTTTGAACCAATATTTCGTATTGATGTGGTAACGGGGAATAACCCGGATCGCGGTGTGCATAGTTATTCGTTTGTTTATTCGACACTTGTTTCTGGCGGAGCTCCTCCAGGTTTTTTCGGTAAAGAATCAGTAAATTTGCAGACTCCGAATAATGAATGTGCTTCTTATGAATACGCCCATGCCGGGGCTGTCTGGAATCGCGGGGCGCAACGTTCAAATTGTCCGATTGCTTCTGATGGTCCGGTTAGCACAAGAGCGAAGATTTATGGGACGGTATCAACTAACATGGATGGTGGTTTAACGCTTAATCCACCCTCAGGTGATGTCTCAGGTGATGTTTGTCAGGCTGCTGGTTGTCATACCTATACCTTGCCTGTCGTACAGACCTGGGAGGATTATTGCCCGGCGCATAATGGTGACAAGACGATTAACGCTAACACCACCTATGCTACTGGTGGATGCTGGAGGAATATCACTATAAACAACAATAAAAAGCTATCGCTTACCGACACTACCGCGCCTTACTATATTAACGAAATTAACTATGGTGGGAATAATGCGGTTCTTGACTTTGGGGTAATCCCCGAAGGAGAAAAAGTCAGGTTATATGTAGGCAGATTGAACAGCAACAATCACATTAACGGCAATAAGCTCTTCAACACGGCCAACGCTCCGCATCAGGTGGAAATATATTATCTCGGAACTGAGACGTTGGTGCTGAACGGTACGGCAGAAATGAATGCGCACATCATTGCCCCAAATGCCGAAGTCCAGGTCAACGGTAACTTTAACTTTTACGGCGGTATTAAAGCCAAGATACTGAATATTCTTGGGGTGGCGCACCTCGGTTATGATGAGGCGCTGGGGATGAGCCTGGGGATTTCAGATATTAACTTTACCCTTAAAAAAGCAAGCCAGCGTTACAGATAAAAACAGTATCGGGCACGTTGATTGTGTTCACTCCACCACGTGGACATTTGGCACGAACATAATCCATTTACCGTCATTTTTGGCGAACTGGGCTTCTTTGGCAAAAATCTCTTTTTGGTGATTGTAGGCAAAGAGGAGCAGGTATTCGGGGTAGTTTCCTTGCAGAGTTTCCGCTGGTAGCACCGGGATGTGCATACCGGGTGAGAACTTGCCCTGTTTGAGCGGTGTGGTATCGGAAATATATTCAATCAGCTCGGGGCCTATGCCGGCGTAATTTAGTAGCGTAGTGCTTTTGGAGGTGGCCGCATAGCCGACAACTCGTTTACCCTCTCTTTTCAGTTTGATCAGCAGATATTTCAGATCGTCGCGAATTTGTTCGCAGCCGAGGCGGAATTTGTCATATGTTCCGGGAATCAGCAGGCCAAGGTCCACTTCATCCTGGAGTAATTGTTTAACCCGGCTGCTTACTGGTCGCATGCCTTTTTGTGAGAGATAGTAGCGCATGGAGCCGCCGTGGGTTTCAAGTGGTTTGGCATCAATCAGCTCAAAGCCATGTTGGGCGAAGGCCGCTGAAATCGAGTGCAGGGAAAAGAGGAAGACATGTTCGTCGTAGAGTTGGTCAAACGAGGTATTACGAATTACTTCGCCGAGGTATGGATCTTCAAAAGCAACCACTCCACCGGGACTCATCAGGTGGGCGATGCCTTCAATAATGTCATGCAGCGTTGGAATATGGCACATGCAGTTCGCGGCGAGGAAGGCGTCGGCCTGGCCATGGGCCGCGACAATATCCTTGGCGGTTTCGAGGTTGAAAAAGCGAACGATTGAGTTTAGCCCTTTATCTTGAGCGACCCGTGCGACATTGGCTGAAGGCTCGACACCGAGGTGGCGGTATGGTGCTTCGGCAAAATTTTGCAGCATGATGCCATCATTGCTGCCGATTTCAACGACAAACGGCGACTGTTTGTCGGTAAGGTAATTAAGCTTGATGTCATCAGCGAAATGTTTGAAATGCTCAGCCATAAGACGCGATGTTCCGGAAAAAAACGTATAGTTGTCGTGGAACATCACATCAGCGGCGGGTTGCTCGAGGAGTTGCACCATGGAGCATGAGCTGCAGAAACCAGCTTTCATCGGAAAGAAGTATTCGTTAGCAAAGTCCTTTTCTGCAAGAAAGTTGTTCGAAATTGGCATTGGGCCGAAATCGATGAAGGGCTGATATTTAGATTGGCATATTCTGCACTTCGCCATGCGATAATCTCCTCGGACAGAAAACTTTAGAACGTAAAGCGCTCAGCGCTCATCGAAATTGTGGGTGCTACAGTTTATTGCGCCCTGGTTAGTTAGATGCGTCCGGTTAAACCAATTTTCAAATGATTTCTTATGAGTGACGGGAAGAGAGAAATAGCAATGGCCGGGCCTTGGGTCACGGAGGATGATGTGCAGATTGTCCTCGATGCACTGCGCAATGGCTGGTATAAAGACCCGTATTATTATGTTGAAACATTCCAGAACGAGTTTGCCGCTTATCACGGTCGGCGTTTTGGCTTGATGACACCTAATTGCACAACAGCAATTCACCTTTTGCTGGCCGGTCTGGGCATCTCCGATGACGATGAGGTGATTGTGCCGGAGTGCACCTGGATAGCCTCGACTGCGCCAGTTGTTTATCAGCGAGGCAAGCCGGTATTTTGCGATATTGAGGCAGGCAGTTGGTGCCTCGATCCTCAGGCGGCAGAGGCGGCGATTACGCCAAAGACAAAGGCAATTATTGCGGTGGATTTGTTTGGCAATATGCCAAACATGGATGCGCTGCAGGAGATAGCGACTCGCCACGGGCTGTTCCTTGTTGAGGATGCCGCTGAAGCATTGGGTTCAAAGTATAAGGGAACTCGTGCCGGAAAATTCGGCGTTGGCTCGGTTTTTTCATTTCATCGAACGAAAACAATCACTACAGGTGAGGGCGGAATGCTGCTGCTCGATGACGAGGAGCTATATAATCGCTGCAAGGTTTTGCGCGACCATGGGCGAATACCCGGTGGTCCGATGTATTATAACTACGAGGTCACATTCAAATACATGCCTTTTAACGTGCAGGCGGCCCTTGGTTACGCCCAGTTTAAACGGCTTGAGGAGATTGTCGACAAGAAGCGCTGGATTCTCCATACCTACAAGAAGCACCTCGCAGATGTTCCCGATTTACAGTTAAACGACGAACCTGAGCATGTTTATAACGGAGTCTGGAGTCCGGCCATTGTTTTTGGTCATTCGCACGGTCTGGAAAAGCAGCAGATAATTGACCTTCTTGCCAAGGAAGACGTGCCGTCGCGACCATTTTTCTATCCTCTATCGTCGCTTCCGGCTTTTCCTGACGCCGATGAAGAATTGCATAAAAAAAGAAACCCGGTGGCCTATGATATCTCAGGCCGCGGCATAAATGTGTCATGTGCACTGAATCTTGAAGAAG
>JAQTWB010000090.1 GCA_028689495.1 bacterium
AGTTGGCGGAGAATATTGCCAGCAGGATGCGTTTACATCCCGAATATGGAATTGAGCTGCTTGGCTGCTTGCAGGCGGACCCACCTCTGCGTGATCGGGGATTGCGTTCTTTGCCAGGTCCGGAACTAGTTTATCCTGATTACGGACGCCCTGCTTATCCATGGGGTAGTGCAATGGGACACGTTGGACGAAGTGGCGGTGTTCAGGGGAATACCCGGTTGAAGATGCAGGTGGATAATCTGGACGCCGTCGAAAAGGAGAAGATCATTGGCTTCTATTCCGATCTTCCCGATATTTTGCAGAATTACAATATCGACCAGGTCATTATTGCGGTGCCACTTGCCGATCACGACAAGCTTGAAAGTATTGTCGCTTCAATCGGTGATGAGATGGTTGATGTGCGTATTGTTCCTGATATTCATCGGTTTATTCAGCTTGGCTCAGAAATTGAGGAGTTCGATGGCTTGCCAGTAGTCAGTCTGGCCTCGACGCCACTGGTTGGCGTTAATCGCCTTCTCAAACGATGCTTTGATATATTTTTTGGGGCTGTTTTTACTCTGCTGGCATTGCCGATGATGGCCTTCACTGCTTTGATGATCAAGCTCACCTCGCGTGGTCCGGTGCTTTTTGTTCAGGAGAGGGTTGGGCTTGATGGACGGAAGTTTCCGATTTACAAGTTTCGCACAATGAAAGTTGATGCTGAATCCAGTGGAGCCCGGTTTGCGGTCCGTAACGATCCGCGGACTACCGCGATTGGTGCTATTTTGCGCAAACTGAGTCTCGATGAATTGCCGCAGCTATTTAATGTAATGATGGGCCATATGTCGCTTGTCGGTCCACGACCGGAGCGTCCGGTGTTTATTGAGGAATTTAGACAGCGTGTGCCAAAATATATGTTGCGGCACAAGGTTCAGGCCGGGATGACAGGCTGGGCCCAGGTCAATGGCTGGCGTGGTAATACCTCTATTGAGCGAAGAATTGAGCACGATCTTTATTATATAGAGCATTGGTCGCTGCTGCTTGACCTGCGAATCATTCTGCTGACTTTGATTTGTGGTTTATGGAACAAAAATGCGTATTGAGTTATGCCGTTGCCGGCTGGTTTCGTTTAGGGCATTGGCTGCAAAGATAATCAATACCGTTTCGATTATGAAAAGAGTGAAAAATTTTTGATTTTTTCAGCTGAAAGTTAAGACCAACTTTTGAAACGGTATTATGACCTGGAGGAAAGATAGAGGATGAATATTGGCGTTGTTGGTACAGGGTACGTAGGTCTGGTCGTCGGGGCCTGCTTTGCCGAAAGCGGAAATGATGTTGTCTGCGTGGATGTTGATCAGAACAAGATTGATATGTTGTTGCGCGGAGAGATTCCAATTTACGAGCCTGGCCTAAAAGAGCTTGTTGTCAGTAACTCTGAAGATGGTCGTCTTTCATTTACCACTGATATGAAGCAGACAGTGGAAACTTCCGAGGTGATTTTTATTGCAGTAGGCACTCCACAGGATACCGATGGGTCGGCTGATTTGCGTTATGTGCTGGATGTAGCCCGTAGCATTGGTCAGTACATGAATGGCCCGAAAGTTGTTGTAAACAAATCAACAGTTCCAGTTGGCACGGCGAAGCTTGTGCGCGAAGAAATCGCAAAGCACACCCTTCTTGATTTTCATGTTGTTTCCAATCCTGAGTTTCTCAAGGAAGGTTCGGCACTAGAAGATTTTATGAAACCGGATCGAGTTGTCATTGGTGCTGATTCCGTCGAGGCGGCTGAAGTGATGCGTGAGTTGTACGAGCCATTTGTTCGCACCAACAACCCGGTGCTGGTCATGGATGTGCGCAGCGCTGAAGTGACGAAATATGCAGCAAATGCCTTGCTGGCGACAAAGGTCACTTTCATGAACGAGATTGCCAATCTTTGTGAGCGAGTTGGAGCTGATGTTTCACAGGTTCGGCTTGGTGTTGGTTCTGACTCTCGTATTGGCCCAAATTTCCTTTTTCCCGGTGTTGGTTACGGTGGCTCGTGTTTCCCCAAGGACGTGCGTGCATTGATTCGTACGGGAGCGGAGAATGAGTTGTCGATGGATATTATTGCAGCGGTTGATCGGGTGAATACTCGACAGAAGAGTTCTATAGCGCGCAAGGTTGTTGAGCACTATGGTTCCATTGAGGCGGTAAATGGCAAAGTCTTTGCACTTTGGGGCCTGGCCTTCAAACCAAAAACCGATGACATGCGTGAGGCGCCCAGTCTTACTGTAATTCGTGAGTTGACGGCAATGGGCGCAAAGATTCAGGCTTATGACCCGGAAGCGATGGAGGCTGCCACCAGAATTTTAAAGAGCGAAGGCCTGGAAGTCGATCTATGTGATGGCAGTTATCAGGCACTTGAGGGAGCGGATGCTTTGATTATCGTTACGGAATGGAATGAATTTCGTCGACCGAATTTCCATAAGTTCAATACTGTTCTTCGTCAGCCACTGGTGTTTGATGGGCGTAATCTTTTTGATCCCGGGAAGATGAAGCGCCTAGGCATATCTTATTACTCAGTTGGCCGTCCGCCGGTTAATGCAAAAAATATGGAGAGTTGTTGATGTCCAGAGTGCTGGTAACCGGCGGTGCCGGATTCATAGGGAGCCATCTTTGCGAGAAATTACTGGCGCAAGGCGATGACGTCATTTGTCTTGATAACTTTTTCACCGGCAGGCGGGCGAATATAGTTCACTTGCTGGATAACAATCGCTTTGAAGTTGTTCGCCACGATATTATCGAGCCGATATTGCTTGAGGTGGATCGCATTTATCACATGGCATGTCCGGCTTCTCCGGTTCATTATCAGTACAACCCGGTCAAGACCCTGAAAACAAGTGTCATGGGCACAATCAACATGCTTGGTCTGGCCAAGCGTGTGCGGGCGCGAATTCTTCTGGCTTCAACTTCCGAGGTTTATGGGGATCCTAAAGAGCATCCACAAAAGGAGTCCTATTGGGGGAATGTTAATCCGCTTGGAATACGCAGTTGTTATGATGAAGGCAAGCGTGTCGCCGAGACTTTGATGATGGACTACCATAGGCAGAATGCGGTCGATGTGCGGATTATTCGTATTTTTAATACCTATGGTCCGCGAATGCTCTTTGATGATGGGCGTGTCGTTTCAAACTTTATTGTTCAGGCGCTGAAAGGTGAAGACATCACTCTTTACGGGGATGGGAGTCAGACAAGGTCGTTTTGTTTTGTCGACGATTTGGTCGCTGGAATTATGGCGATGATGGAGCAGACTGAGACTACGGGGCCGGTCAATCTTGGCAATCCGCTGGAAATTACAGTACATGAGCTCGGTAGCCGGGTGCTGGAAATGACAAGCAGTAGTTCCAAGTTCAGTTTTAAGCCTCTCCCTCAGGATGATCCGACACGGCGCAAACCTGATATTACTCTGGCCGAGCGATTCCTCGGCTGGACGCCAAAGGTTCCCTTGGACGAAGGACTTAAAAGGACTGTAGCTGATTTTAAAAAACGACTTGATGAAGCTGCTGCTTGAAAATGAAGTCACTGATTAGAAACTTCTCAATTATCGCTCATATCGATCACGGTAAATCTACTTTGGCCGATCGTATTCTCGATTTAACCGGTGCGATGAAAGGACGAAAGGTTGTTGACCAGGTCCTTGACGATATGGCGGTTGAGCGGGAGCGTGGAATTACCGTTAAGAGTCGTTCTGTCAGTGTCCCGTATAAGGCGAGAGACGGGAAGACATACAAGTTGAATTTCATCGATACTCCAGGGCATGTTGATTTTCGCTACGAAGTTTCGCGAAGTCTTGCCGCCTGTGAAGGAGCATTGCTTGTTGTTGATGCCGCTCAGGGAGTACAGGCACAAACTGTTGCCCACGTTTATACTGCACTGGAAAACGATCTGGAGATTGTGCCGGTATTGAACAAGGTCGACCTGCCAACGGCCGATGTCGAACAGGTCAAGGCAGAGATCGAGGAGATTATCGGCCTTTCGACGGAGCATTCAATTGGCGTCAGTGCCAAGACTGGTATGGGAGTGCCGGACTTGCTTGAAGCTATTGTTACCCAGATACCTCCGCCAGGCGGAGATGAAGATGGACCGTTACGGGCTCTTATTTTCGATAGCTGGTTTGATACTTACCTTGGTGTAATGGTGCAGATTCGTGTTGTCGATGGCAGCATTCGCAAGGGGCAAAAATTGCGTTTTATGCAGACGGGGGCTGAATACGAAGTTTCCGAGCTGGGTGTTTATGCGCCTTTTCCGGTCAAGGTGCAGGAGCTGGCAACCGGTGACGTGGGTTATCTGGCGGCAAGTATCAAGACGCTTAAGGATGCGGTTATAGGTGATACTATTACAACTGCACTCAAACCTGCGCAGCAACCGCTACCGGGGTTTGAGAGAATCAAGCCGATGGTTTTTAGCGGACTATTTCCTTCTGATACTGCCGATTATAATTCTTTGCGTGAAGCTCTGGAAAAACTTCAGTTGAATGATTCGGCATTCTTTTTTGAACCAGAAACATCTGTGGCTCTCGGTTTTGGTTTTCGTTGCGGTTATCTCGGCTTGTTGCATATGGAGATCATTCAACAACGTCTGGAGACCGAGTTTGATTTGGACCTTGTGACTACTGCACCGACGGTTGTGTATAAGGTGGGGCTCAAGGATGGCAAGATTATTGAGGTCGACAATCCGGCTAAATTCCCCGATCGGGGTTTGATAGATTATATTGAAGAACCGATGATTCTCGGCACGATTCATACCGTGCAAGAGCATCTTGGTGCCGTTCTGACTCTTTGTGAGGAGAAGCGGGGGATTCAGAAATCACTGGATTTTCACACAGGCAATCGCGTTTGTGTAATTTATCATCTGCCACTTAACGAGGTAGTAATTGATTTTTACGATCGATTAAAAAGTGCGACGAAAGGTTATGCCTCCTTCGATTGGGAGTTCTCCCATTATCAGGTGAGTAACCTGGTCAAACTCGATTTGAAGCTTAATGGAGAAAATGTCGATGCTCTTGGTGTAATCATCCACGCTGACAAGTCGTTTACCTATGGGCAGAAGCTAACCAACAAGATGAAAGATCTTCTTGATCGTCAGATGTTTGATATCGCCGTGCAGGCGGCAATTGGCACACGAGTTATTGCCCGGGCGACGGTGAAGGCATTGCGCAAGAACGTTACCGCCAAGTGTTATGGCGGTGACATTACAAGAAAGCGCAAGCTGTTGGAAAAGCAAAAAGCTGGTAAGAAACGGATGAAACAGGTGGGCTCGGTCAGTGTTTCTCAGGAAGCATTTCTTGCGGCGCTGAAGCTTGATAGTTAGCCTGAAAATTTCCCCTGATATTATATTGTAGGTAGTCCAGTTTTACATGGGCAGGCTTTGTGTTTATCCAAACAACATACGCATTATCAATGCCGATCAATTTCACAATAAGGTATGCGGTCTGCTAAGGATAGCTGAGCGGGACGTTATATTTACTGGTTGTCTTCCTGCCCCAGCGGTCAATGATTGTTACTTGTAAATCAGCGTTTGTAAACGAGTCGTTGCTATTCGGGTAGTAAAAACCGATGTAGTTGCCGCTGTCTTTTTCTGTCATCGGAATGTTTTCTACGCTGTTGCCTAATGAGAAACTGGCTTGCATGTCCGGTGTGGCGGACATGAGGACGGTGAGTTTACCGTTGATATTTCCTCCGTCGGCATTATGGGCAACGGCGTAGATTGCCGGTGGCGGAGATTTGAGGAATTCGGAGCGCTTTCCGGTTTTAAGTGGCTCCAGAGCTTTTTCTACCATGTCTTCTGCCAAATTTTCGATGACTTCTTTGTTCACACCTTTTATTGGTTCCAGAGCAAGTGAGACATATCCTGTCGGGGCTTTAAAAAGGCCGGAGCTGCTTGAGTCGTGAGCAGAGGTAGAAAAAACAATTTCTTCTCCACTATTTGAATCGGCAGAAAGTCTCGTCGCCAGGGCAACGATACGCAAGGAAAACGAAACAGAATTGTTGCTGTAGAGCGCGTAGTAGTTTCTCTGCCATTCATTTAGTTCGCTATAGAGCACCGCGTCGCAGTCGAATATTTCATTGCATAAGACTTCCGCCGGTGTGCGATAAAGTTCGTTTAAATTTATTTTTCCGTCCTTGTCGGCGAAGCCGTGATGAGACAGTTCTGCATCAATGTAAGCAGAAGGAATAAGGTCCATGTCAGTGCTGGCCGAAAGCTCGTTCAAGACCAGGTTTCGCAAATACTCAGCTGGCGTGTCCATATTTTTGTCACCAAGGTCGGGCAGGTGGTCAAAAATAATGCTGTGATCAATTGTGGCATTCTCTGTTGGTCGTTCGATTACCGGAAGGACCAGTAGTCTAAGTGACTGGGAATGAGGATAAGATAGGGACGTGGTTATTGATGGGCCGCATGATGCCAGCGACAAAGAAACGATAATGAACAGTGAGGCAAAAAGGTGATGTCTGGCAGTTTTGTGGTTATTCATTGGAAGGCTTTTGTATCACTTGTGGTCTGGAAACTGCGCCGTTGTTATCTTGGTAAGTGTAGTAAAAGAAGTGAAGATTTTTTGCCGCTTCATGGGAAATGCGGAATTGTAGTTCATCCGTTTCGCCAACCAGAAGATATGGGCCGAATTTATCCTTGGCACCATATATTTTCCAGTGAACAGCAGGGCAAGTGCTTTTCATGGCGCACCCCGAGGTTTTCGGGTTGTCATTTTGAACCGGGTTGCCATTTTGAACTGAGCAGGAAAAAATAATTTTCACCGAACTACTAATGACTTTCCATAGTGCATGGGTGTTAAGTCTACAGGGCAGGAGCTCACCAGCAGGGTGCTTATTGGTTCCAAGAAATATCCGTCTGGAGTTGCCGGTCAGATCCCTGATTTCAATTGCTGGCTGGGGAGTGTGCCAAAGAACATCAGCAGAAAAGCTGCGACAGGATGTTGTTTCAATGTCTGTAGAGTGTTGTGCGCCAAGCGGAGTACGCATACTGCCAACCAGCAGATAAGCTCTCATATCAGGAGCGGGGATCGATACGCAGAGATTTATTACTACCGGCGTTGTAACAGACGAGGTGATTGCTGGTGAGGTAAGCTCACTGTGAACAGATGTTCTCGAGCCAAGGTAAGGCTTGACAGCGAGTGCCAAATTGCGGGCGAATTTTTTTGCCAGCATACGAAATGATTCACTGTCTGAATATTCTGCTTGGGATGATAGCCCACTGATGACCTGACCTGAGTCGAAGAGCAAGCCGCCGCGCTCACTCTCTCGGTGTTGAACTTCCAGCAGTTTCTTGTCATTTCGGTCACTGAGTTTGAGCGTTCCGGAGAGCGTGCTGTAATGCGCGGCAATAATATTACTGTCCCAATTGCTTGTAATATCAACTGCAATGATTCCTTGGAGTTCAAGGATTGTCGACCAGGTGGTTCTTTCGGGGCAATTTTGTTCAAGGCAGGTTTCCTGAATCAGTACAGGATCGAGTAGAGTTACACCTTGGCTTTCAAGTGAATTTTGTAGGACGCGAGTGATATATGCGGCATCTTGTTCTCTCAGAGTAGGTCCATGTTTTATGGGAAGGAGAGCGTAAATTCCAGGGGTTGGTGTAGTCTGTTCGGAAAAGATATGAATTCCGGAACCGCAGGCACATAAGAATACGCTTAATATTATCGGCAAATTGCGCATACGCCATTTCCTGCAATGAGTTCTCATTCTTCTTGCTTGTTTATTGGTGCTCGAGCGTGAATGACTCCATGAAGAGTTAAAGATTGTTTGTGCTTATCAGGGATATTAAGTCCGAAAACTGTAAATGGGTACGCGCCTTCTTCGGGGAAGCACATCAGGCTGAATTCCTCCGGGCCGAAAGGGGCGGTTGAACGCAATTTTCCAGAGTTGAATTCCAGATTTTTGCTCCAGCAATGACCGCGTTTGCTGCCGAATTCAATGACGATTGTCAGCAGGGAATCGCTGGTTGAGTTTAGAATGAAGAGCGAACCGCTAGCTGTAGACACTTCGATTTCGCTACTTGATAGACCGTTATCACTTATGCTGAGAATTTTTTTTGCTACCTCGGTTTCACCCTTTTCGGCAATCGCCAAGTGCGGAGTGATTGCCGCCACTGTTATGATCGTAAAAGCACTTAGCCGCCCCCGCAAAATATTAATGAACTGCTGCAAAATATGAATGAACCGCCGTTTATACTTATACATGAGCTTCGAATATCGCAATCAGTTTGGCTGCGACTTCTTCTGGAGTGTGTCCCTGGATGTCTGTGCGATGAATGAAGCCTTCTACTTTACCGTTGACGAGAAATGCGATTGAGGGAGAGCTTGGTTCAATATCACCAAAAATTTCCCGGGTTCGGGCGGTGGCTTCTTTGTCCTGTCCGGCAAAAACCGTAAAGCAGTTTGCCGGGCGCTTGGCTGATTCCAGTGCCAGGGCGATAGCCGGACGAGCGGCAGCTCCAGCGCAGCCACAGACTGAGTTTACGACAACCATAGTCCGGCCCGTGGTGTGCAGTAGTGCCTGCTCGACTTCTTCGGGCGTGCGCAGTTCTTTTACACCGAGATTTACGAGTTCGTCTCGCATAGGCTGCAGCCTTTCGGGGTCATAATTAGAGATTGACGCGCTTTTGAAGATATTCATTTGGACCTCCTTGATGACACTTGAGCTTCGGTTGACTATTGTCGGAGCAGTCTAGCCTCCGAGATGGTTGATTGCAAGATTGCAGATGGCCGTTTTAAAGCCCGGCGCTATCTGATACTCCTCCCCCTATCCCTGACATTGCCTGACTGTTCTATCGTGAATGTCGTTGACCTTAGAGATTGGAGATAGTGTGGAAGCCCTTTCAGTCGTCGATTTAAAGAAAACATATCGAACCGTTGAGCGTCGGACCGGGGTCCGCGGAGCTTTTCTTGACCTGATAGTTCCGCGATATCGGGAGCTGAACGCAGTTGACGGCATCTCTTTTACGATCTCTCCGGGTGAAATAGTCGGTTATATCGGTGAAAATGGTGCCGGTAAGTCGACCAGCATTAAGATATTTACCGGCATTTTGCAGCCTGGGTCCGGAGAGGTGCGGGCATTGGGGCTTGACCCTTTCCGTCAGCGTAGTTCATACGCGCGTCGCATTGGAGTCGTCTTCGGTCAACGGACTCAGCTGTGGTGGGATATTGCCGTCAAAGAATCCTTTGAATTGTTGGGGCGCATCTATCGGGTGGAGCGTGAAGAATTTGTTCGCCATCGCGACATGCTGGTGGATACGATGGGGATAGGTGAGATACTGTCTTTGCCAGTGCGGAAGCTTTCTCTTGGACAGAGGATGCGCTGCGATTTGGTGGCAAGTCTGCTTCATAAGCCAGAGATTCTTTTTCTGGACGAGCCGACGATTGGTCTTGATGCTGT
>JAQTWB010000091.1 GCA_028689495.1 bacterium
AACTGGCTGCGGCTGACAAACAACTCGGCGAGTGGTCAATTCGCTCGTGTTGATTTCGGCGCTGGAGACACGGTTAGCATCTTCATCCCGGCGCATGGACGACGCGATGTATTGATACCAACTACTGTCGATGTCAGCGATAGCTACGGCAGTTTTACGCTGGAGTCATCTGTGCCGGGTGTCCTTTCGGCGAACGTTGTCAGACGCCGTGAAGTCGCAGGCGGGATTGATTTTCAGAGTGTTGTGGGGCTACGCTGAGGTTTCCGTTAGATCCATCAATCTTCGTCGTCCTTTACCACAGCTTGTAAAGCTGAAACGGCATCGATGATATGTTCGCGCTCGCCGCGGTCGAGGGCCATGGTATGGCGGAAAAACACTTCAAGAAAACGGTGGCGCACACCGGTTGCTTCTTCGTTTTGGAGTTGCAAGTCGGCGACGAGGTCTGGTTGTTGACGGGCAATGCGCTTTAATGAAGCGAGAATTCCCCGAAAGTTGGGGGTGCTGAATTTTTCCAGCTCGTCGATTGACGGAAAATCTTTCTGGATGATCTCGGCCAGCGAAAGCATCACCAGATGGAGCAGGCTTTGCAGATAAGCTGATGCTTTGTCGTGGCGAGCTGCGCTGGCGTGGGAGACATTGGCACCGTACTTGTAGAAGATATCGGCAAAAGCCTGGGACTTCTCTCCCGAGAAACCGGTCCTGGTAAAGATCACATTTTCGCCGCGAAGACTGGTTGCACTGGCGCCAAACATGGTGTGCATGCCAAGCACTTCTACGCCCTGTGGAGCGAGAGATGTCAAGAGGTCAAGAGCAGTGCTTTTGATTGAGCAGTTTTCAACTATCAGTTGGCCCGGTTTAAGTTGAGGAGTGATTTCGCTGATAACTTCTTTGACCGCATGCATTGGCACGCTGAGCAGAACGACATCAACGGTGTTGAGAAAAGCTTCGATTGTTTCGGTCGCATTCTTTTCCCGCAATTTCACGGCAATGCCTGCTTCACGGAAGAATCGGGTGAACCACTGCCCCATGATTCCGCCCCCGCCGATAATGCCAATTGATTTGAATGGCTGCGCATAAAACTGCCGTAGGGGATATGAGCCAAAAACGCGAATTGTCACCGTTTCTCCGGTAGAGTGGAGAGAATACTCCTCCAGGGCTTTGAGACAGGTCCTGATTGCCTTGTCTTCGATGTGGCCTTCCAGGTCGAGGTGAAAAACGAATCCTCCCTTGCCATCAGGTCGGGAGTGAATGGAAAGAAGGTTGATGTGGTGTCGCACACTGACGAGTTCGAGCACTTCAAACAGTAGTCCCTGTCGGTCCTTTCCCGGATCGACAACGACTGAGGTGACGTAGCGTTGTCGTGGGGCGCGCGGCTGGCGGAGATCGGAGTCGCATCGGGCAAAGAGCACGAACCGGGTTTGGTTACCGGCAATATTTTCGATCGAGTTGGCGAGGATGTTCAGTCCGGCCGCTTTTAAGGTTTTTGCCGGGGCAATCGCTGCCGCCTTGAGCAGTTTTTGTTCGGCGATCATTTTTGCGGCGGCGCTGGTGCTGGCCGAGGAGATATGTTCGGCGTTCGGCAGCTTCTCCAGAAGATATTCCGAGCACTGTTGTAGTGGTTGGGGATGGGAAATTACCTGCTCAATGCATTCCTGCTTTTCGTTGGCCGGACTTTCCGGAAGAACGCCCAGAGCATGTTCAACGGTGTAGGAAAAGGAATCGATAATTTCCAGTTCCGGTGAATGTCTGAGCAGTCCATCCAGGGTCGCCGAAATCGGACCTTCGATCTTGTTTTCGATCGGTACAAAGCCTGCGGTAGCTCGGTCCTGGGCAACGACAGAAAAAATCTCGGCGATCGAGGCTACCGCTTCTCTTGTCGCATCGGGAGCATACGCGGTCAATGCGTGTTCAGAATGAGTCCCGCGCGGGCCGAGATAAGCAATTCTGGTTCCTGCGGGAATCATAATTGATGTCAGTTATTCAACAGCAATGATGTCACCGGGGAAAATCACAGGGTTTGGCTCTGTGCCGGAAATCACACTTTTATAGTTCAGGCGGTAACGCAGTTCTCCGGCATCGCTTTTGCGGATAATTATAATCGCCGAAGTATTGGCAAACGGGGCGAAGCCTCCACCAGTGGCAATGGCTTGGAGGAAAGAGATGGCTTCGGCGCTGAAATATTCACCAGGCTTAAGGAAAGAACCCGAGAGATAATAGCGGACCGGAGCGCTCTGGATAACTGAAATGCTTACAGAGGCGCTGGTGACAAAATCTTTTAGTTTCGCTTCGATGTCTTTTGATAGTGCCGGAAGGGTTTTGCCTTCGGCGCGAAGGTCACCAACCAGCGGCATGCTGAGTTGCCCGTCTTCTCGGACTCCAGCTTCGCCGGACAGACGTGGCTCTCCCCAGACGTTAATCATCAGCGAGTCGCCGTTTTTGACGCGGTATTGTCCGGCCACGTCGGCCACTGTCGGTAAGTCAGTCAGTGGCTGGGTATTTCCGCCGAAGCTGCATGCGCCAAGGCAGAGCAAGAAAATAAGGGCGACGGATGTTTTCACATTTCGTTTCATGGGCTAGTGCTCCCGATGGATTGTTTGCACTCCGGTCGACAACCGACCGGAGTTGTTGGGCCTACTTAACTTCAACCGTCTGCTTGATCAGCGCGGCAATCTCTTGCGGGATGGCCGGATGCTTCAGTGCTTCAGCAGCAGTTTTCTTCGCTGATTCGCTGTCCCCCAGTTTCTGTTGAACATAGGCAAGATGGTAAAGAATTTCAGGGTTTACCGTCTTTTGTTCGTTAGATGAGCGTTCAAGCGTTACCGCTTCTTCCAGGTAGGAAAGAGCGACGCGGAGAGAGTTTTTCTTCGTGTAAGCCCAACCAACGGTATCTGCGACTCCTCCGTCCTGTGGCATCGATTGCTTGGCCTTTTCTGCCAGTTGCAGAGCTTCATCCGGGTCACCATTCAGCTTTTCCAGAATCAGGTAGGCCAGGTTATTGGCTGCTGGTCCGAGATTCGGGTTTGTTTTAAGTGCCGCCCGATACTGTTCTGCTGCCTTGTTGTAGTCACCCAGCTTTTCGTAGCTTAGCGCCAGCAGAATCCGGCCAGTAGTATTTTCTGGTTGCTTCTCAACAAGGAGATTGTAGTTTTTAACAGCATCGTCAGTGTTGCCAAGCATGGAGTCCAGACCGGCAATTGCCAGGTATGCTTGCGACAGTTCTGGCTCAAGAGATGCGGCGGAGAGGAAAAGCTCCTTTGCTTCTTTCAAGGTCTGCTCGTTGCGATTAGGGGATGAGAGCTTGATCAAGCCAATCAGGTAGTCGTATTGCCCCTTGTATTTGCTCGCTTCGCGCAGAGTCCTCATTTCAGCTTCGGCTTTATCGGGGTCGAGTGTTCTTCGCAGCAAAGTTGCGAGCCTTCGCGCTGGTGAAAAGGGATTAATGTCGAACTTCAAAGCGCTTTTGTAATTCTTGATCGCCGCTTCGTCATTGCCTTCCCTTTCTTCGAGCATTCCCAGCTTGAAGTAGCCAACCGGATGTGATGGGAATGCATCAACCAGCGCCTGGTAGACAGAATGGGCTTTGTCAGTTTCGCCTTCAATCAGGAAAATATCGGCCATCATCACGTTAGAGGCGATATGTCTTGGATAGCGAGTCAGGATGTTGGTCAGGTGCTCTTTTGCTTCGGCGAACTGCTTTTGCGAAAACCCATGCCTGGCCAAGGCCAGGCGCGCCGTAACATCATCGCTGTTTGTCGATACAGCCTGGTTCAAGTGTTCAACGCCCTGATTGCTCTCTCCGCGTGCCAGTTCGATGACTCCGGCGCGACTGAAAGCAGGGGCAAAGTTTGGCAGTGATTGAATGCAGCTCAGATAGAACGAAAGAGCAGCTTCCTGGTTGCCGTCAATTTCCGCTTCCCGGCCTTTGAAGTAGTCAATGATAGGAGAGTCTTCGGCAATTGTTTTGACTTCTTCAATCAGTTTGCGTGCCGGTTCGATCTCATTGCGCGAGAGATACATTTCGATCAGTCGGTCACGGGCTGTGTGGTTATCGGGGTCCTTGGCCAGAGTGGTGCGAAACTCGTTCAGAGCCTGGTCGGCCAGTCCGCCTTTAAGGAGGAAATCACCGAAATAATAGCGCAGGGAAGAATTCTCCGGCTGTTCCTTGACCAGACCTTCGAGGAGAGTCTGGGCGTCGGTCATCCGTTGTTGTCTGGTATAGAGGTCGGCCAGTGCCAGCTGCACCGGGGAGTTATTGGGGTCGATGCGCAGTGCTTCTTGAAATTGCTGCTCGGCTTCGTCGAAGCGCCCTTCGAGCATGGCAATTGCTCCGAGATTTGCAACGGCCATGATGTTGTCCGGTTCCAGCTCAAGCACCTTGTTCAATGTTTTTTTGCTGTCGTCGTAAGCGCCACGGGCCTTTTCCAGGTTGGCTTTCAGCACCAGAGCTGAGGAATCAGAGGGGTTCTTTTCCAGCAGTTTGGTGACGTGGCTTTCGGCAAGTTCATTTTGCTGGGCGGCAACAAGCAGTGTGGCAAGGTGTAGCCGGGCTTCATAGTGCTCGGGGTCGAAGTTAAGGGCGTTGCGGTAGTTTTCTGCCGCCTGGCCGAAATTTTTCAGGTGAGCGTAGGTGTCGGCAAGCATGAAGTAGGCGGGGGCGTTTTTCTGATCGATCTGCACTGCCGAAAGCAGGGAGATACGGGCTTCCTCCCATTTGTCATTCTGGCGGAAATTTTCCGCTTGGCTCATCAGCTTCTGGAACTTCTCCTGCGGATCTTCGGACTGGCAACCAGCTGTTACCAGAAGGATGGCGAAAATTGCGAAAGCCAGTGTGATTTTCATGATTGGAAGGTTGGGAGTCGAGAAAATGGGCTTGATATTTTTCATGCCTGATCCAGTTATTCGCTGTTAGAGCCAGTTTGTCAGCAACATCCGGGCTAGAGCTACGTCGGCTTTCGCTGATGGGTGTTTGGGGCAGAACAATGTCTAATTTACTGTATTTTTGCAAGCTTTGTCGCGGAGAGAGAGAAGAAGATCAGCAACTTGCTCCATATCTACTGCTGTAGTTGGTCGGCCCAGGGAAATCCTCAACGATTCTCGCACAGTGGTTTGCTCAAGATTCATCGCCAGTAGCACGTGGGAGTCGGGAGCGGCAGATGAGCTGCAGGCGGAAACAGCGGAAATCGCAATTTTATGACTTAAAGCTTGTATTATGTCCGAGTTTTGCATGCCGGGGATGGAGATATTGAGTGTGCCCGGCAGGCGGTTCTGCTCATCGCCATTAACCTTGAGGTCGGGGATACCCTGGCGCAGCTTGGCGAGAAAGCTCGTGCTCAGCTCATGCATTCGGGCGGCGTCTTCGTTGAGGCGCTCGCCGGCCAGTTCAGCAGCTCTGCCCATGCCGACAATTGCCGGAACGTTCAGTGTGCCCGGGCGAAGGCCCCGCTCCTGGGAGCCGCCGAGGAGTATCGGGCTTATCAGGGAATCCGGCAAAGTGGCGCGAATATACAGGGCTCCTGTTCCCTTCGGGCCATAAAATTTATGTGCGCTAAGTGACAAGAGGTCGACGTCGAGAGTTTTTAAGGAAACAGGAATTTTGCCGATCGCTTGAGTTGCATCGCAGTGAACTATTGCTTGGGGAAATATTTCCCTGAGCCGGCGGGTTATCGCAGCAATGTCGTGGATTACCCCGGTTTCGTTGTTGGCGAGCATCAGCGAAATGAGGTGCGGAGAATCGTCTCGTTCTGTGCCAAAGTCGTCGAGGTTGATATGACCTTTTTTGTCGATGGGCAGGAGTTTGACCTGGCAGCCGAAAGCGGCGGCAGCTTGGACTGGCGCCAATACGGCGCGGTGTTCGGTGGCGGCAGTGATAATTTTGCATTGGCCATATTTTGCCATCATCTGCCTGCTGCAGCCGAGAATCGCCAGATTGTTTGATTCGGTCGCTCCGCTGGTGAAAATGAATTCGTGCGCGCGTGCTTCGAGCAGTCGTGCCAGGCGTGCGCGAGCTTTGTCGACCAAGCCCTCGGCGTACCAGCCGTAGGCATGAGTGCTGCTGGCGGGATTGCCAAAATGCTGCTGCATCACAGGGAGCATTTCTTCGAGAACCAATGAGTCAAGCGGAGTGGTGGAGTTGTAGTCGAGATAGAGAGGATAATTCATTTTGACGGTTTGACAGTTCTGTTTGGATTGATTCAACTAAGTTCGAGCATGCGGGCCAGAGGTTTGAGGGCTTTGACCATCAGATCTTCCGGCAGGGTGATTTCCGGCGTTTCGTCGCGCAGACAGAGGTAGAGTTTTTCAATTGTGTTGAGCCTCATGTACGGACATTGACTGCAGCCGCAGGTTTCGTCGGAAGGGGCGGGATAAAATGTTTTTTCAGGATGAGCCTTTTTCATCTGGTGGATGATACCGGACTCGGTGACGACGATAAATTCCTGGGCGGCGGATTTTTTTGTGTATTCGAGCAGTGAAGAAGTTGAGCCAATATGAGTGGCGTGAGCGAGGATTGCTTCCGGGCATTCGGGATGGGCAATTACTTCGGCCTCGGGATGAAGTGCCTGCAATTTTACGATGCGCTTTTCGTCAAACAGTTCATGGACCATACAGGAGCCATTCCAGAGAACCATCGGTCGTCCCAGTTTTTTGGCCAGATAACTTCCCAGATGTTTGTCCGGGCCAAATATGATCGGGGTATCTTCCGGAATTGAGCGAATGATTTTTTCGGCGTTGGTTGAAGTGCAGAGGATATCGCTCAGTGCTTTTACCTCAGCGCTGCAGTTGACATAGGAGACCACCGTGTGTCCGGGATGTTGGGCGATAAATGCCGAAAATTCGTCCGCCGGGCAATTGTCGGCAAGGGAGCAGCCAGCGTTCATGTCGGGCACGAGGACTTTTTTCCCGGGACTGACGATTTTTGCGGTTTCCCCCATAAAGACCACACCGGAGAAAACAATGATATCGGCATCGGTTTTTGCCGCTTGTTGTGCCAGGGCCAGGCTGTCACCAATGAAGTCGGCCATGTCCTGGATTTCCCCGTCCTGGTAGTAGTGGGCGAGCAGCACGGCATTTTTTTCTTTTTTCAGAGTGTTAAAGGCGGCTATGAGGTCTCGTTCGCCGGGGATATTAGTGGTCGTATTTGTCATGGTGAGAAATCACAGAAGAAAAATATCGGTATTCGTTGTTTTTGACCCGGCTCGAAGAACAGGATTTGTTTTATCGTTAGATAACATCACAGATAACATCACAAAGGACTTGGGTAAATTATTAGGTGGAAACTTCGAATGTCGAGTTGCCCTGAGAGACTTGCCCTGAGAGATTTGCTCCTAGAGAGTGGATCTGTATTATGCCAGCAATTCAAAATGTCAATGCGAGGAGGACAGACAAGATGGCCGATCACCAGAGCCGAGAGATTCTAGATGAGGCGGGAAAGCGCGAGCTTGAGGAGCGTCTTGGAGTATTTGCTGGTTGCCCCGTCTGTGTCACTGGAGCTACCGGGTTTGTCGGTTCCAATTTGACTCGGCGTTTGCTGGGACTCGGGGCAAAAGTAACTATTCTGGTGCGGAAAACCAGCAATAAGGGAACAGTTGCCGAGTTCGCCGAAGCTGGCGCCCGTGTCATTTATGGTGATGTCACCGACATGGACAGTGTGCGCGAAGCTGTAGGTGGGCAGACTTACGTATTTCATATCGCGGCAATGTTTCGCGAGGCCAGACACGCCGATTCTGTTTATTACGATGTGAATCTCGGCGGTACGCGCAATATCCTTGATGCGGCGGAAGAAGCTGGCGTAAAGCGGGTGCTACATTGCAGCACGATTGGCGTTCATAGCCATATCGTCAATCCGCCGGCGGATGAAAATGAGCCTTACGCCCCGACTGATGTTTATCAGGAATCAAAATGCGAGGCAGAAAAACTGGCGCTTGAGCGTTTTCGCTCTGGACGTGTTGATGGCGCGGTAATTCGCCCGGCGATGATTTGGGGTGAGGGAGATACGAGGATTCTCAAACTTTATAAAGGCGTAAGTCATCGTCGTTTCCCTGTGTTTGGCAGTGGTGTCATGCCAACACACTGGATTTACGTGCATGACCTGGTTAATGCCTTTTTGCTGGCGGCAATTACGCCTGAGGCAAGCGGCCAGGTGTATATTATCGCCGGGGCGGAACCGGTCTCACTTAACAACCTGGTCGAAATGGTCGCCGAGCGTGCTGGGGTCAAGCCGCTGCCATTTAACATTCCGGTGGAACCAGTGCAGTGGGTTGGCAGTATTGTTGAGACAATTTGCCGCCCACTTGGAGTTGAGCCGCCAATCCATAGAAGAAGGGCCGATTTCTTTACAAAATCTCGTGCGTTTAATACAGGGAAGGCTCGGCGTGAGCTTGGGTATCGGCCTGGTCAAACTTTGAAAGACGAAGTGGACCGGATCTATACCTGGTATCAGGAGCACGGCTGGTTGAACTGACTGAGTGACGGCCAGCACCACGTTGCACTAAGTATTTGTAATTATTAAGCGTATTCATACAGTATCCCATGGCAAACAGAAACTACTCCCTGACAATTCTCGGTTCCTATTCCGGAAGAAACGCCGGTGATGCGGCAATTCTCGCATCGATGATGGGGACAATCTCCAGGCAAATTGGGGAGGATACTGTTTTTGAGGTTCCTACAACTCACCCGGACTTTATTGAAAAACACTATGGAAAGAAGTTCAAGGTGCGCCCGGTAAATGTCATGCCCTGGACCGGCAGTATCAGGTTGCTCGGTATTCCGACGTTTCGCAGTATTGCTCGTACTGACGCAGTGCTGATTACCGATGGCATCATTTTTGACGTCAATCTCTGGAACCCGTTGTTCAACTTTCTTATTATCCTGATTTTTCTTGTTCCTTTTGCCAAATTGATGGGCAAAAAAGTTGTTTGTTACAACATTGGAATTGGACCGCTGCGCAGTTATTGGGGTCGTCGCTTTGCCAAATTCGTCGGCGATTATAGTGACCTGATCATGGTGCGTGACGAAGACTCGGTGAAGCTTTTTCGTGAAATTGGCGTAGAGAAGGAAATTCATCTGACCGCCGATGCCGTATTTCAGAACTGGGGCACACCGGAAAAATTGCCATCTTTGCTTGCGGAGTTCGGCATTGACAAGGCAGCGGCTGAAGGTCGTTTGATTGGTGTCAATGTTACGCGTTACGCCGATCGCTGGCTTGCCGCGAATGAAAAGATTAAGTCGAAGGAAAGTTTTCTTGAGCGTCTGGCTCAGGTCATTGTCCGTTTGAAAACAGAGAAAAATATCGAGTCTGCCATATTTATCACGCAGATCATGGATGTCGCCTATGGCCGTGAGCTGGTTGCTCATGTTTCGCGTATCTATAGCGAAAAGACCGGTAAAAGTTGGACTCCGGC
>JAQTWB010000021.1 GCA_028689495.1 bacterium
TGCTACAACACGTCTAATCACTCAAACTTGACTGAGGCATCATTGTGCCTCAGTCATCACATCCAATCACCAATCGGAACCAGGTGAACAGGGCACCGGATTATCAGTTCAGTCCAGCGGCCGCCGCGACTTCTTCTGCGTAATTCGCGACTACTTTTTCGATTCCCTCACCAACTTCGTACCGCGACATACGACGCAATGTAATTTTTTCCCCGACCTTGGCGCTGACCTCATTAACCAGGTCACCGATTCGCTTCTTGGCATTTGCGTCCTTGGCATCAAGCTGCTCAAGCAGGCAATTTTCCTGGTAGAACTTGTCCAAACGGCCTGTCAGAATCTTTTCGGCCATTGCTTCCTGACCCGGCTTGAGCTGCGCACGGAAAATATCCTTTTCACGCTCGATAACGTCAGCAGTAACATCTTCACGAGAGATAAAACGTGGATTTGCCCAAGCTACATGCATGGCAATCAGCTTGGCCAGTTCCTGAAAGTCATCGCCACGAGCAACAAAATCAGTCTCACAGTTAAGCTCAAGCATCACACCGATACGGCCACCGCCATGAATGTACGAATAAATGACGCCTTCGGCAGCGACTTTGCCAGAACGCTTGCCAACATCCTTGAGCCCCTTCTTGCGAAGAAAATCAATCGCCTTCTCCATATCTCCAGCACATTCAGCCAAAGCCTTTTTGCAATCCATCATTCCAGCTCCGGTCTTGTCGCGAAGCTCCTTTACAGTTTGAGCAGAAACAGACATTGTTTATTTCCTATATTTTATTTAAAAACTGGCTCCAGTCTGACAGGCCACCTGCCTGCATGACAACCAGGTTGACGCAACCAGAGACAATTTAATTTTGATTCAATATTTATAATTTAAAATCTGGCCCTGGACGCCGCTCCAGATATCAACGGCACTGGTTTCAGCTCCCAGAACCGGGTCTGCAATACTCTCTCTTGCGATTGAACTCTCTTGATAACCAAATCCTGATTACCAAGAGCAAACGAAGAGAGAGTTTAGCAAAATCAGGCCGGTGCTACTTCCTCAACGCTAGCCGGTACTACCGCATCAGCTGGCTTCTTCGCACCTTCGGATGCAGTCTTCTTTTTAAAGGAAGCCGGAGTAATCACAGCGCCGGAACGTGTTCGCTCAACCATCTTCTGACGTCCACGAATAACAGCGTTAGCCACCGCCTGAGAAAACAAACGAATGGAACGCGAACCATCATCGTTAGCTGGAACCGGATAATCGACTTCGGATGGATTACAATTTGTATCAACCAATGCGACAACAGGGATATCCAAACGTCGTGCTTCGCTGATGGCGATATTTTCACGGCGGATATCAATCACAAAAATCAGGCTAGGCAAGCTGGTCATTTCACGAATACCGCCGATGGAGAATTCAAGCTTTTCCAGCTCCTTCTGCATCATCAGTCGTTCCTTTTTGGTGAACTTCATCGATTCACCACGAGTCGCGCGTTCGCTTTCTTCCTGCATGATGCCTTCAAGCTTCTTCATGCGCTCAATGCTGTTGCGGATTGTCGAAAAGTTGGTCAACATTCCACCAAGCCAACGACGGGACACATAATAGCATCCACAACGATTCGCTTCCTGACGGACTATATCCTGAGATTGTTTTTTGGTGCCGACAAAAAGAACAGAACCACCGGCAGAAGTAATATCAGTGATTACCTTTTCCGCCTTGCTCCAACACTCAACTGAAGACGGCAAATTGATGATATGAATGCCGTTGCGTGCAGTGTGAATATACTGACTCATTGCCGGGTTCCAGCGGCTGGTTTGGTGCCCGAAATGAACACCGGCCTGCAGCAGGCTCTTCAACGACATGTCGACTTCGACAATTTCAGCGCTGGCATAGTCCTGCATGCGCTTCTTTGAACCCGCATCAGCAGTTTTTTCAATGACCTTTTCAACGACTGGCGCAGCCTGAACTTCAGTCACTGCATTTTCCGTATTTTCTGTATTTTCCATTATCCTGTCCAATTTGTTTCCGGTTATTCCTCCCCTGCCTTCTGACTGGACTGCGACTAGCAGCCCCGCACCAGATACACTGTCTTTTTGCTGACTGATTATTTCAGAATGCCATCCTCCGACAGTGCCAAAGCAACGCCGACCAACAAAGATGAGTAAACTGACCTAATAAGCTGCTCAACAACAGAGACAACAGGCAGGGTGTGTATTTGTCGGGAATCACCCAGATTCTTAAGTCACCCGCACTTCCGCATCGGCAAAATACTTTCACTGGATAAGCATATAGTGATAAGCAGGCCAGCGTTTCGGCTGGTTAAGGTCTTGATTCCCGGGGCGGACAACTACCACTTTCGCCGAGTCAACTCAAATAATCGAAGATGCACAAGCAAGCCAAAAAAGCCCGTTCCACGGCGGCGACTTTGGCGACGACTCCCCGGAAGAACAATATATACCGTGTCAAAAACTCTTTTGAACGGTAATACGATAAGGAATGCTGGCACGGTATAATCAATCTCTGTAGAAGTTTGGCAAGCGAAGCTTGCAATAGTTCAAAATTTCTTGAATTTTGCACCAGATAACCAATACCGTTTCAATTATGAATTAAAGAGTGAAAATCTTTGATTTTTTTCAGCTAAAAGTTAAGACCATTTTTTGAAACGGTATAATTTAAGGGCGAATTGTGAGCGAGAGGAAACAGTCAAGTATCGCCAGGGCAACCGGTAGCGTCGCAATTCTGACGCTGGTTAGCCGCATCCTCGGCCTGGCCCGCGAAGCGCTACTGGCCAATGTCTTTGGCGCCGGCATGTATTCCGATGCCTTTTTCGTCGCTTTTCGCATTCCCAACCTGCTGCGCCGGTTTGTCGCCGAAGGTTCACTGTCCACGGCTTTCGTGCCAATTTTCTCTGAAGAACTACATACTTCCAAAGATAAGGCCCGAGCCTCGTTCGCTGCAGTGCTGAGCTTCAGCCTGCTCGTAACCGGTATCTTCACAATCCTCGGTCTTATCTATAGCGATGAGATTACTCTGTTTTTCGCTCCGGGGTTTGGCGACTCCCCGGAAAAACTGGCCGTAGCTGCCGACATGCTGCAGATAATGTTTCCCTACATTATATTTGTCAGCCTGCTCGCAGTAGCCAGTGGCGTGCTCAATACCCTTGGCTATTTCGCCATTCCCGCCGGAAGCCAGGCGATTCTCAACGTCGTAATGATTTTTTTCCTGCTTTTCCTCAATGACCTGACCGACCCGCCAATTAAAGGTCAGGCTTGGTCCGTAACAATTGGCGGCCTGCTGGCCTTTCTGCCGCTACTAATCCCACTCCACAAAAGCGGTTTCCTCGTTGGCCTCGGAAATCCTTTCCGCAATCCTTCGGTGCGAAAAGTCCTGACCCTGATGATCCCCTCCGTGCTGAGCTCGTCGCTTTACCAGGTGATGATTTTCGTCAATACCTTCCTCGCCTCGACTCTCGAAGAAGGCTCGGTCTCCTGGCTCTATTATGCCGACCGCCTCTTCCAGTTTCCGCTTGGCGTTTTCTCCCTCGCCCTGGCGACAGCCATGCTACCGGCACTTTCACGATCAGCGGCAAGTGGCGACAATAATAAAATGCAAGCCCAGCTATCAGACGCCCTGGTTTGGGTCTCGCTCATTACCATCCCGGCCACCGCCGGACTTATCATGCTAGCCGAACCAGTAATCAGACTTATCTACGAACGCGGCGCCTTTGACAGCTACCAGACGGCACAAACAACTTCAGCCCTGATATGTTTTTCCATCGGCCTCTGGCCAATCAGCCTGCAAAGTATCGTCGTCCGGGCCTTCTTCGCCAAGAAAGACACACTTACACCAACCATTGTCACCTCAATCACTCTTTCGACCAATGTCCTGCTGGCCATCGCTCTGATGGGAACACCAGTTGGCAACTATGCTTCGAAATGGGGACAGCTTTATTACCGAATCTGCGATGCCATAACCATCTATCCTCTTGCACACAGCGGGCTGGCTTTAGCCGGCAGCATTTCAACCGCCGCCGCGACAATCGCCCTCTCTCTGTTATTGCCGCGAGTCAATGTCCACCTACCCTGGAAGACACTTGCTGCCACTATCGGCAAAATGCTCTTACCAACTCTCTTGATGGGACTTTTCATCGAAACAGTAAAGACATTCCTCAGTAACGACCTGCTGCTGCTCCTGGTAACTGTCCCGGTCGGTGCGGTAATCTTCCTCTACTCCTGCAAACTGGTGAAAATCCGCGAAGCGCAACAAATTGAAATTGCTCTTAAGGCCAAGCTTGCCCGATTTGGCCTGTAGAGGCTCTGCCACCATTCCCGAGCATGGAATTTCAGGCAAATTTTACGGTGACTCTACGTCAGCCCAAGCCCAATTCAGGAATTCGAAATATCTCAACTTTTCCACACCTTATGCCGAACTCTCTCTTGGAGAAAAGCAACACGAGGAAGAGCCGCCATGCTGCAATTCATTCGCAACATCACCTTCATCATCTCGGCAATGCTGCTGACGTGCCCCGGGTCTGCGTATTCGGCACCTGCCACTGTCGATACTTCAACTTCGGCAGCGGCGACGAGCGGCACTGAAAACCGAAAAACCTTCTACGACGAAATCAATCGCACCCACTGGGCAGCATATTACAACGGCAGTGCGGTTGAGTTCAGCTACACGGATGACCTCGAATCCAGCACCTGGACTTCCGCGGGAACACTTTCTTACAACACGTCAGAATTTACACTGACGTATAAAACCATCTCCGGCGTGCCGTATGTGCTCGTCGCCGCAACGGCCAATACCTACGACATCGTGCTTCGCCGCGGGGTAATCAGCGCAACGAGCATCGCCTTTGACGCCGAAGTTACGGTCTTTGATGGCAGCGACGCCGGAAGCTATTATTATGCGCCAAGTATTGTCGCTGACGACAGCAATCACCTCTGGATTGCAGCGCTCTGGGACATGAGCGACAATCAACTCTCCGACAAGGTAATCACTGTTCGTCGTTCGGATAACACGATCGCACAGGATCTAAGCAGCTATTCACTTCATAAGCAGCTCGGTAAACCGGATCGCGAACGCACCCAAGTCAGCATTATCAATGCGCCAAACAACGGCGTGCGCGTCATTTCGGGTCACAACTCGCAGTATCTTGAAGTTTGGGAATACGATTCCGGAACATGGGAGCAAAAAGCAGCTGGCGGCGACCTGGACTGGTTCGGCATGGAAGGTAGTCCGATAACAGAATCCGTCAATGCAATTGCTGAAGGCGTGGATGGTATCTATGTCGGAATGGACCGTAATGGAATTTATCGCTGGGATGGAGTGAACTGGCATAGTCTCGGCTCGGGAATCAATGGTTGGGTCTATGCGATTATTGCATCAGGAACTGATGTATATGTCGGGGGAAGCTTCCTTGATGCTGGCGGTAACCCGGACGCCGACAATGTTGCTCGCTGGGATGGTTCCGCCTGGCAAGCGTTGGGCAGCGGCTTGAGCGAACATGTTCGTGCGATGAAGCTTCATGGTGGGAATCTCTACGTGGGCGGCAGATTTACTGACGCAGGTGGAAATGCTGCTGCCGATAAAGTCGCATTCTGGAACGGCAGCGCCTGGAACGCACTGGGAAGTGGACTGAGCGATGATGTGCTGGCACTTGATGCCTCAGGAAGCGATATCTATGTTGGAGGATCATTCTTAAACGCCGGAGGCAATGCTTCCGCTGACAGAATAGCTCGCTGGAATGGAGCTTCATGGCAGGCGCTCGGTTCGGGACTTAACTCGAACGTTGCTGCGGTCAAGGTAAGTGGAACTGACGTGTATGTCGGCGGTCACTTTGTTGACGCCGGCGGAAACGCCGCTGCTGATTACATCGCACGCTGGACTGGAGCCGCCTGGCAACCTTTGGGGCCAGGACTTCCATCCGCAGTCAATACCCTGGACGTTTCTGGAACAACTGTCTACGCCGGCGGATTCTTCACCGACGCAGGTGGCGATACGGCGGCCGATTATCTCGCTGTCTGGGATGGCGCGTCCTGGAGCAATCTCGGAGGCAGTGTCAATTGGCTGGTAGATGCTATATCTCTGATCTCGGGAAATGTTTATGTCGGAGGCTGGCTGACCCAGGCGGGTGGGAGCGTACCAACCCATCACCTTGCCGTATGGAATGGATCTGTCTGGAACGCGATAGGCTCCGGCATGGACGCACCAGTTGATAAGCTGGCTGTTTACGGCGACATGCTGGTCGCCGGCGGAAGCTTCACAGACGTCGGCGGTAACCCGGACGTTGATCGCATCGCCCTTTGGGATGGAAGCGCCTGGCACGCGCTCGGCAACGGTCTTAGCAGCTGGGTCGTTGCCATCACCGTCTCCGGAACCGATATTTATGCTGGCGGGCAATTTGTCGACGCCGGGGGGAATGCTTCAGCAGACAGAATCGCCCGCTGGGACGGCAGCGCTTGGCTACCGCTGGGCGGCGGGATTACCGGCTCCGGCTGGGTAGACGCAATCGCAATCTCGGGAAGTAATCTCTATGCCGGAGGCTACTTCAGCGATTCCGGAGGTGATGCAAATGCCGATTACATCGTTCGCTGGGACGGGACCGCCTGGCACGCTCTCGGAACGGGACTAAACGACGAAGTCGGTGCAATTCTGCCGGTAGGAACAGATTTGTATGTGGGGGGCATTTTTACCGACGCCGGTGGAGACCCAAATGCCGACTCGATCGCCCGTTGGGACGGGACAACCTGGCACGCTCTCGGAACCGGGATAAGCGGGTGGGTCGCAACGATTGCCCAGTCGGGCACTGATATTTTCGTTGGCGGAAACTTCACCGATGCCGGAGGAAATCCGGATGCAGATTATATCGCCCGCTGGGACGGAACAGCCTGGCACGCACTGGGAACAGGTCTCAACGCGAGAGTCTTCTCGATCAGCGTCTCAGGCTCAAATATTTACATCACAGGATCATTTACTGACGCCGGTGGCAATCCAGACGCCGATTATACAACCCGCTGGGACGGAAGCTCCTGGCAGGCCATCGGAACCGGTCTTAATGGCCCCGCCTACGACAGTGTATTTCATGGCGGCAGGCTCTATGTAGGTGGGGATTTCACCAGCTCCGGCGATGAGGCGAAGCCCCTCGGTTATTTTGCCTGGTATGGGCCGACAGCGGCATCAAACCTCGACGCCACCTCAAACTTCTCCGCCACCTCCGATGCCTCCGGCAACTTGCACCTGCTTTACAACAACGCCGATGATGAAGTTGTCTACCGCAAATACGACGATAACCTAGCCACATGGCAAACGGCAGTCGTGCTCGATACGCCAGCCGACGTTGATAGTCTGGGGTTTGCCAAAACAAACTCCGGCAACCTGCAGGCACTCTGGCTGGAAGGAAACAATATCAAACGCAAGTCTGCCGTGACGCCGTTTGAATCTGCCGACTGGCAAGTGGCGGCGGATGTGCTTTACAGCACAGGCACAAATGTCGGCCTGAGCGTTGGCAGTGGTGAACAATGGGGACGAATTCCCTACTTCTGGACGAGCGGTGGCGGCAGTCCCTATGACGTGATAGTTGACTATCTAGATCTCACCCACAGCATCAGTGGCAATGTCAATGATGGTGGAAGTGCCCTAAGCGGCGTAGCACTTGATGCCGGTATTCACGGCAGCGTTACCACTGACGGAAATGGGAACTACACAATTTCCGGCCTGCCCTGGGGTGAAAGCTACACAATTACGCCAAGCTTGACGAACTACAGCTTCACCCCCGTCTCGGCATCAGGAACAGTCAGTGCTAATGTAACTGCTGACTTCACAATAACGAGCATAAGCGGAATAATCGAACAAAATGGCACACCGGTCTCCGGCGCTACCGTCACCCTTGTCACAAGCGGCGGGACAGTGACGACAACAACCGATGCCAACGGCAGCTACAGCTTCACGGGTGTCGAACCCGGCGCGGGAACGATTACGGTAGAGAAAAACGGTTACGTCTTGATCAACGAATCGGTCAACATCTCTCCCGGAAGCAACACACCTACACTGGAGATAGTCGATGTCACACTTTCACCTCCGCTATATAGTTATTGGAACGGATTTCTTGAGATGGTTAACGTGCTGGAGTTGATGAATACAGGCGACGCCGAAGTTTCCGCTGAAGTGACTTTTTACGACATCGATGGCGCGGAGTTGTCGGTGTTTGAGATAGTCGTTCCCGCAAACTCCCAGCGCGATGTGATTTTAAACGACGTTTCAGGTTTTTCCGCCGAGTCTTACGGATTGCTGAAAGTCGCAGGCAGCGGCATCGACGGACGGGTGACATTTTACCGGTTGACCAGTGACACCTGGGGCGACGAGTTTGATTTTGTTTATTCACTGGAGCTGATGCCGGCAACCATTGGTGAAACCTCTGGCGTTTGGAATACCTATGCACCGGGGGGAGCTGTGGCCGGGCGTGCCGAACCCCAGCTCGGCATGCCCGGCAAAGCCTCAACATTATCTCCCAACTGGTTAAACGTCGCCAACCTCGACAGCGCCACACACATTTACACGATAACCTATCGCAACCAGAGCGGCAGCGTTATCACAACTGCAACTCTCTCCATCCCGCCGTACGGCAAACGCGACATTCAGGCGGGGCACGAATTCACAGCACCGACGGTTGGCTTAATTACCGTCACGCCGGACAGCCTGACCTCACCTTACCTTGCGACAGTCACACGCTACGGCGAGAACTTCGCCTTCACGATACCAACGCAGCCCGGCAACAGCACCGTCGTTGCTTTACCCGCCGGCAGCGAAGGTCTGAATGTGCTGGAACTCGGCAATACGAGCAATAGTGCTAACCCGGTGCAGCTCACCTGGTACGGTATGAATGGAGAATTACTGAAAAGCGAAACTGCTACTCTTCCACCCTACGCCCAGCAGCATTTTATCCCGACGGATGTTTTGCCGGAGGGAAGTTATGGCTTGGTTCGCATTACTGCCACATCCAATATCCTCGCCGGTGCTGCAAGCTACCTCCCCGAAACAGCGTATTACCAGAGTGCCCACGAAGTCTTCGGCACTATACAAAGCGGAACCTATAACACATACCTGGGGATGGATAACTGGCTTCGCATTGTAAATGCCTCGAGCGCAACGCAGATGGCGACGATAAGCTACGGCATGACGAACGCAACTATTTCTGTCCCGGCACATGGAAGAAGGGACATATTGATACCGACGGGAAGTGCCACCCAAAACTATGGCAGCTTTACGCTGCAATCGACGGTGCCGGGAGTTTTCACCGCCAGCGTCGTTCGCAGCCGGGTGTTCGATGGTGTTGTAGATTTTCAGAGCGTTGTCGGACTGCGTTGAGGTTATTGCTTACTGATTGAGTCAACTGATTGAGCAACAAGTTACCGTATCAACAAAAGCGGCGGTTCCCGCCTGCGGCGCGCCCGGGGATGACGGGGGAAATTGTGCAAATCGATTTTATCAATATGGCTCGGGGCCTCCTCCCCCATCCTCCCCGTCATCCACAACTTGATTAAGGACCTCCTCTACTGACGATTCGATAAAACGTTAACCAACCAGTAGAGCTATGAGGGGAGTTTGTTGTGTTTCGTTACAGCTCTCGTGCAACCAAAAACATGTAACAAACGATACTCAGAATGTCCGCAATAAAGAAAAACACCCACTTACTTGATCCAGCTACCCCTGGGACGATTAAAGATGAATACTGTCGCGCTGACCCTTTACCGAAACAACCCGGCCGATGCCCATCTTCGAAAAAAGACGGCTCAGCTAGCGGCAGGCTTCGAACTACTCAGCGCACAATTCATTGAACAAGCTGAGCAAAAGGCGCTGAAATATCAAGAACAGCGAGAGAATGACCTGAAACAAACAATTGATTCACAGCTGAAGAGCTATTTTGAAAGACAACTCTCTCGCCAAAAAATCGAGTTACAAAAGAACGAAGAGCGAATTCAAGACCTGATTATAAACATTGCCAAAGAAGTTGTTGGCGCCGAGTTAAAAATCAATCCACTGTCACTAAAAGAAAGAATCCGACGCGAAATTTCCTCTCACGGGTCTTCCCTGTTCAACAAAGAATTGCCATCGACAATTGCCATATCCGCCAAACAAAAAAGTTTGGTAAATGATGTGAAAAACGCCCTGCCAAAACAAATACAGGTTACTACCTGTCCCGACATTCAACCAGACAATGCACGACTGGAATACCTGGACTCCATCGTTGAACTTGCTCCCGACAAACACTTCGAGGAAATATGGCAATCGCTGCGGAGCCGGAGATGAACAAACCGTATTTGAAAAGCCTACTCGACGAACAAAACATTGCCCGGGCAATTGAATCAGCGAGCCCTGGTCACAGGTATTATCGGATCAAACGAATCAGCCCATCAACAATTGACAGCTATATTCCCTCTGGACGTATCGGCGATATCTGTCATATTCACTGCCAGGACGGGTCCGCTGCAGGAGCCACACGAACCAGCGGAATGATCAGCGGACTAGACGACGGATTGACGCAGATCACTCTGCAAAACAATAGTGCGCCGGTCTCTCTTCAATCCCTGGTTGAGCATACTGGAAAGACTCTGAACATTACTGCTCACAGTGGATTAAAAAACATGGTGCTCGACGCTTGGGGCACAGTGGTCTGCCCGATTAAGCGGGGACACCCCGGAATCTCGCATCTATCAGGAGTCTCTCCTGATGCTGTATCCCTGCCAATAACCGGCATCGCATCTTCGCCATTTACCCGTCGACCGATCGAAAAACGTATGTGGTGTGGTATTCGAAGCATTGACGCCTTTACCCCAATTACATATGGGCAGCGCATGCTACTTATCGCCGAACCCGCGGTTGGCAAATCAACTCTTCTCTCGGCGCTCGGCCTGCATGCCTCAGCAGATGTGAAGATACTCTGTCTTATTGGAGAACGAGGAAGAGAGGTTGAAGAAGCCCGCAGGCGTCTCGAAGATTCGGCAGATGATGCAATTATCATCTATGCCACCAGCGACGCCCCACCTTTTATTCGCAGTCTTGCGTTACAAAGCGCAATTACACTTGCCGAATATTTTCAGCAGCAAGGTGAAGATGTATTGCTCCTGGTTGACTCCTTAACACGCCATTTCCGCGCCGAACGGGATCTGGCGCTGGGCCGTGGCGAACCACTCGTTCCAGGTCACTCTTACCCTGCTTCTATCTTTAGCTCTGCTCCAGCACTATTTGAACGAATCGGATGTTTCGAGAACGGCTCAATCACCGCTTTTTTTACAATGCTCAGCGACGATTCAAAAAGCGAGAAAGACCTTATTTCGGAAATGAAATCGTTAAGTGATGGCCACATTTACCTGACAAGAGACCTTGCCGAACAACAGATATTTCCGGCGATTGATATCGGCCGAAGTTTGTCACGTTTAGCCTCAACTGTGCTGCCTGAAGATGAGATCCGCAAATCGGCCCTGCTCTCTCGTCTTGTGGCACGCAGTAATCGCGACCGCGAGCTGGCACTGATTGCCGGAAATCTCGACCGCGAACTATCCCGGGCAGAGGCTATAAAACCCGCTCTGGAACAATTCATTTGCCAGGACCTGCAAGAATATTCACTCCCTGAACAAACAAAACAGGCGCTGACGCTGCTTTATGAAGCAGCCCTCAACGCCTGAAAATTCGGGTCTACACCTGTAAGATCAGCCGCCGTATTCGTGCTCGTAATCAAGCATGGAAGCCTTTACCACCTGTTTGGCATGTTCCGCTCCATAAGCCTGAACAATCTTCACCGTAGATGTCTGTCCATCCATATTTTTGTAAGTGGCGAAATAGTGCATCAATCTCTCGGTAATGACCTTGGGAATATCATTGATATCCTCAGCCTGTCCCCACATATTGTCTTTTTCAAGAACCGCAATAATCTTGTCGTCAGCTTCATCACCATCAATCATCTGAATGCCACCAATCACCCGAGCATTCAAAATACACTCCGCCCGATTAATCGGCCGTTCACTGACAACACAAATATCCAGCGGGTCCTTGTCTCCCCGCTTTGACTCTGGAGACAGTTTTGCCACACCAACGCCACAAAAAGTCTTGGGAATAAATCCATACAGCGCGGGGGGAAGTGATGAACTTCGCTGAGGTCGATCAACCCGGATATAACCCGTCACCTTATCGATTTCGTATTTAATCGTATCGAACGGCGTAATCTCGATAAATGCCGAAACTACCTCTGGTGGATTGGGGCCAGCGGTAAGACCATGCCAAGGGTGTGGACGCCACTTATAAAAAGGGTGTGGGAAACTCATCTTAAAATCTCATCATTTTGGTTTAATCGCAGAAATCAGCACAATCCAAATTCTTGAGTGGACCGATGCTGACAGTGGGCATACAGGCACAGTCATAGCAAATCAACTGCTAGCCAACAAACTCTATACCGTGTCAAAAAACGCAGTTGAACGGTAAAGCAGTGAGGATTACTGATACGGTATAATCAAACCTTGATGTCGAGATGCCCGTTACCGCTCTCATTTTCCTCAACCGCGGGTAAAGGCCTTTTCGCCTTTTCACGAGCATTTTCTTCATCGCCAAGATGCCCACTGAGATCAACCGCATCAATAATGGACTGCGGCTCCTCTGCTTCAAACGGAATCTGATCAACATCACGGCGCACGATCTTCCGTCGTGGCGTATCCTTAACTATTGGATTTTCAAGTGGTTTTATAAACATGGCCAGAACTCCTTTTCCGGAACTTTATCATTATAGACAGACATCCTTGTCCGTCTTGGTCTTGAGCCGGAGAAACAGCTACCCCAACCTTACACCTTGAATCGACACCACCGGAAAAAAACTTGAACTTTTTGGCTCAGGGTTGCAGAAAAAAAATGTGACTTCCGAAAATTCATTCCCAGACTAAAGATCCCGATCCTGCAAGCCGAGAGAAATAACCATAGGGGAGATGAGAAATATACCTATCCCCGGTTTTAAACTGGTTTGAGGGAGGAGCGGCAAATGAACAACAACTCGGCAATCAGCACTGCTTACGATGGGTTCAATGGTGAAGATCCAAGCGCTTCAGAAAGAGAACTGATGCTGGCGATTCTGCGCTCAGCTGTGGAAGATGCCGGAAAGCACGGCCTGCATGGCCGAGAGGCTCTCTGCTATATCATGAATGAAGATGAGTATTACCCATTCTCTTTCATCAGTATTTGCAGCTACTTAAATATCTGCCCAAACAAACTTCGCCGGCGTGTTGCCCGGCAAATGAAGACGCTGCGCTTGGTCGAGCCGATAATCTGAAAAACAAATCAAATATAGAGCAGCGAAGCAACATTCTCCATTTTAACGAGTTAACCATTCAGCATCCTGCCCCTTATACCGGGGATGGTGACGCCCAGAGTTATGCGGCCACACGGAATCACGAGGATCACGGGTATCACGGGGATCACGATAATCACCTCGACCAGGTTCAACCGGCATAATCGGCACCGGCACAACAGTAACTGCAGGCGGCAGCGGCTCTTGTGGCTGCTGTGGAATCTCCTGTGGGACCGGGTAAGTCCTCCCTGGACTCTCAGTGCTCCAAATTCGCATTTTCTTTCCACTGGCAGTTGTCACCTCCTCCCCTGGATATAGATCACCGGAAGATAAATCCCCGGAAGATAAATCACTGGGCCGCTCAACGACAGATTGCCCGACACCGGACTGCTCAACCGCTGCCGGACCCGCCACACTCTGTGCCTGAACAATTTCCAGCGGCAGCAATAGTCCGATGGTCACCACCAAAAAAAGTAACCCGGAACCTGTTTTTTTACCTGAAAAAAGTAACCCGGAACCTGTTTTTTTACCTGTATTTGAAGAACTTAGCCCTTTCATATACCTTGCCTTGTAACTACCGTTGCTCAAATCGGAGAAGCCCTCATTATCATCGTGCCTGACAGCAAGCTTCTTCAGACCTTTACTAGAACAACTACACGAATGACTCTGGATAAACCAATGCTGAAAATTGTTGTTTTCATTTCGGGCCGGGGCAGTAACCTGAAGGCGATACTTTCGCATATTCAGGACGGCTCACTGAAAGCCGAAGTCTGCGCCGTAATCTCGGACAAACCGGAAGCTGCTGGCCTTGAACTGGCAAAAAACGCCGGGGTTCCGGCAATTGTAGTTCCACGACTGCCAAAAAATCGTTCCCTCGCCGAATTCAATGCCGAACTGGCAGCAACTGCACTTAATTACAGCCCTGACCTGGTTGTCCTGGCAGGCTTCATGCGTGTCGTGACAACAGAGTTCCTCTCGGCTTTCCCTGGACGCGTCGTCAACATTCACCCCTCTCTGCTGCCATCCTTTAAAGGACTGCATGCCCAAAAGCAGGCGGTTGAAGCGGGCGTAAAGTTTGCCGGTTGCACCGTTCATTACGTCAACGAAGAAGTCGACTCGGGCGGCATTATCGCCCAGGCTGTAGTTCCTGTTCTTCCCAACGACAGCGAAGACAGCTTGTCGCAACGCATTCTTGAAAAAGAGCACAAGCTCTTCCCGGCAGTTCTTCAGGCTTTCGCCAGCGGCCAGATTACCATCGGCGACACCGGGGACATTCAACAAGAAACAAATAGTCTGGTAAGCCTGAATTTATTAGTAACGGCATAACCCTCCCAAAAAAAACAAGAGCCGCTCCCATGTCAGAGACAAACTACCGCCTGTCATCTCTTCGCTACCTTGGCCACTCGACAACAATCCTGACGTTATCTGCTAATGGCAATAAAGATGAGAACTTCAATATCATCATCGATCCCTGGCTCGCCGGAAATCCATCCTGCCCACCTCAGTGGCATTCTCCGAAAATCGAAGCTGTCGTTTTGACCCACGGCCACAGCGATCACACAGCATCTGCGCCTGCGCTGATGAAAAACTGCGACGCGACTTTATTTGCCACATTTGAGCTGGCGACACTGCTGTGTCAAAAAGAAGGAGTTCCAGCAGCGAACCTTCAATTCATGAATAAAGGTGGAAGTGTTCCGATATGCCATACAGGAGCAAAGCTCACACTGACCCAGGCTTTTCATTCAAGCTCCTTCGACGCCAGTGACGGAATAACATACTACGCCGGTGAAGCTGCCGGTGCTCTGATTACCACCGCAAACGAAGAATCCGTCTATCATGCCGGAGATACCTGCTTCTTTGACGACATGGAGGATATTGGCCGTAACAACAATATCGCAGTTGCTCTGCTGCCAATCGGTGACCGCTTTACCATGGGTCCGAAAGACGCCGCCCGAGCCGCCGCACTGCTTGGCGCAAAAAAAATTATTCCGATTCATTATGCGACATTCGGGCTACTGAGCGGAACAGCTGACGCCTTCTACCGCGAGCTTCGGGCGATTGCAGAAAAATTGGCCGATAGTCTGGTAGTCCTCAAGCCTGGAGAAGCCGCTAGCCTATAAAGTTTTTTTCACAAGAAGAGCGACAGCGGAAGCGGCAATTCCCTCGCGACGACCGACAAAGCCGAGTTTCTCGGTCGTTGTTGCCTTAATGCCAACCCGTGAAATATCCACGCCCAGGACCTGAGCGACAACCTCACGCATTGCATCGATATGCGGCCGAAACTTGGGCATCTCAGCCATTATGACGCTATCGATATTAACCAGCGAAAATCCCGCCCCCTGCACAGAATCCCAAGCCCGGGCCAACAAAATTCGACTATCAATATTTTTGAATGCAGGATCCGAATCAGGAAAATGGGCGCCGATGTCACCCAAGGCTGCCGCGCCGAGGATCGCATCCGTAATCGCGTGAAGCAGAACATCGGCATCAGAGTGACCGGCCAAACCCAGTTCAAAAGGGATTGTGACACCACCCACAACAAGTGGCCGACCAGCTGAAAAAGCATGGACATCAAACCCCTGCCCTATTCTTAGCTGTTCGAGCACCGGACACTCCCCCTTACCGACAATAGATTACCGATAATTAACAAAACCGTAAGCTCTACGATTTCTCATAATTTCACTAATCGCATGAAATTTTGGGATATATTCTCTTGTTTCCTTACCAAAATACCCCTGCTGCGAAAGTTCAAAAAAATCTCTCGTCCCGGCACTGCGGATTGCCCGGGAAACCGTGCCAATCCCACTGTTGTAGGCGGCCAGTACCAAATCCCAGTTATCAAGCATATCGTAAAGCTCAACAAAAAGTTTTGCCGCGGCATGCGTTGCCTGCTCAACTTCCAGGCGCTCATCCTTTAACCAGTTAACCTCAAGACCATAACGCTTGGCCGTTGGGCTCATAAACTGCCACATGCCAGCCGCACCCTGAGGGCTACGCGCATGATTCAGGTAACGACTCTCAAGAAAAGGGACATTCGCCAATTCAAGCGGCAAATTGTATTCGGCAAGAATCTTCTCAATCAACGGCAAATATTTCTGCCGACGTTGAAGTCCGTCACTGATAAAACTCCGTCCGTCACTGGCATAAAAACGGATAAACTGTTTGACCTCAGCTCTTTTAGGAGTAGCGATCGCCGGAATCCGTGTAATGCTGCTGACCGGAACCTCTTCGACGCGAATCTTGGGCGCATCAGGTTCGGCAGGCAGACTGTGCTTGCGATCGTAGCTATTGATAACATTGGTAATGGCCCTGGTAGATCTGCTGTCACTTCGATTACCGGACCCGCTGATAACACTACATCCCCCGAACACAATCGTCAGGAGAAAGAGAATTGAAAAACGCATTGAATACCCGTCATTGTTCAGTTGCTACCGGCTGATTAGTCTTCACCTTCTTTGACCTGGCACCACAATTTTTGCAGCACCAGAACAGCCAACCCGCAAATGAACTTCTGTTGATATTTCGGATTGCCAACAGCTCCGATGCCGATAAACAACCGACAATACCGAAACCGATAAACAACAAGCGACCCGCAATAAGCCCGACAAACGGGCACAGCATCGATAAAAATCTGCTGGCAATCTTCCGTGAAACCTCACAAAAGAAGACTGACAAACAGTCATCAAGGCTGCTGCAGGAAAGCAGCAATGCTTCCTGACTAACAAAACCTACGGCCTTCGTAGAAAATACCGAGACCTTGAAAAGCAAGTTCCAAGTCTTCTACAGTTTTCAAATTCTGTCTACAGCAGTATTTTCGTCACATTCCCGGACAAATACCGCGCTTCGCGGTCTTTTATTTTCGGTCGCAACAGACAATCACTTGAGCCTCATATTTTGATGCGGGAAAGCTGCCGAACGTTCAATCAACCTCGCTACCAGCTGATTCGTATATTCGGGTGTGTTTTTCAACACGTCCAAATTACGAATCAGCTGTTCAAATTCGAGGGTAGACCGAACTGACTATCGATGTTAGTTTTTCAACGATGCAAATATCTTCCAAGGACATGGCGACCATGAAAATCAACGCTAAAAAAATCAGCCACAAAAGAATCAGCAGCAATAAACTTATCGTCACCGGACTTAAACAGACCAGAGTAATCCCTGCTCTCGTACTGGCATTGGCTACCGCTGCCTGTTCAATTTCAACTGAAGACGTTCGAGACTCTGCCGGACTATCATCGACTGACAGTGCCGCCTCGACAGAAGCGCTAAGTGCACTTGAATCATTCCCCCATGAATCCTTCCTTGCATCGGGAACAATTGTCATCAGTCGTTCTCTGCCAAAGGTCAGCACCACAGAAGTTCTGGCTATGAGAAAAGAATACGGAACCCTGCTCGGCTATGTTCCTCTTGAAAACAGCCAGACTGCTGCGACCTGGCTCGAATACGAAAAATCATCCGGCCTGCTAAAACTTTTCCATGAAGGCGACTTGCTTGAAGAGTTGAACACCAGAGGTAATCTTGAACTACCTGCAGGTGATTACGAAGTCATGAACACGGCTGAAAACCCGCTTTGGTATGCCAGCGATGCCTACTTCAGCAGCAGGCATCTGCCAGTTCCCGGTCAAAGTGACCTCAGCCGATACCGCAGCGGCGCCCTTGGTAATAATGCCGTGTTCCTTAATGAAAGCGTTACTATCCACAGCTCTGTCATCTGGAGCAGCGAGGTAGGTGGTCTTCAACTCCCCGATCAAGACCTCCAGGGTTTATTGACTTATATCGCTCCGGGCACACCTTTTATCATAAAAAATTGAAGCAAGGTCTTCTATTATCCCGACATGGTGTTAGTATTTCGGGTGTTACTGACCAGCAGACAATTATTTCCACATCTGGCCATCTCCCCTGAATATTTCTCCGGACAATGGTTCTGGGCAATATACGCTGAGAGATATACCTCGTTCAGGGCGACCCAGCCGTAATTCGCTGTCAGTGTTAAGTCAATGTTAAATATGGGTAGAAGCAGCAAGCTTGATTAAAAGGCATAGCAACAATGAGTAGTGATATTAAGAATTTAGGCGCAGGCAAGTTTAAAAGAAAAGTCCGCCGCAAACTCGGGTTATTTATTGACGGAGTTGGCCTCGATCGCGCCACTCGCCGTATAAGTCGCAAAGTCGACCTCCAAAAATTTGTTGCCGGCCTGACCGAAGGACTCGTTCCCAGCATTGCTCGCTACTACACTCTTATCCCTTGTGAAGATGATGCCCGACAATTGGCCTTCCTTGATGCTGTCAGTCGCGCCGGTATGGATGTTGTCCACAAAAGACTCCCGCCCAAACACATAAAGCGTCCTGTGGCGGTGGATGTCAGCATGGCAACTGACATTCTCACATTTTCCTTTGGCGCATACGACAACCCGGAACTCTCTCTGGAAGAATCCGTAAAGGCTCCCCAGGAAGAAGCCGTGCAGCGCATCGCACTTATCGTCTGCCCCAGTCGTGAGTTGATTCCGGCCATCGAAACAGCCACCCGTCTCGGCGTAAAAACTTCGCTTGCCGACTTCGGCCTTTACGGCAGCTCGGACGACTGGAGAGGAATTGACCGCTGGATCGACCTTTCGACTTCAGAAACCATCTGGAGAGATTAAAAAACTCGATTGTTGGCCGGTTTCCAAGAAATCGGCCAACCTCCCCCTCCTATTGACCTCCCCAAATCTGCGGAGTATTGGTGCGTTGTGTTCTATGTTGGTTTAGCGTCTAGCCCAAAGTCTCCCGAGAAGGCTTTCTCTGTATTAATTTTCTCGAGTTTTTCCATGGGCGAGATCAGCAAATCAAACATTAGAAAACAAATCTTGGAAACTTGATGACTTAATGAGTTGGGAGAGGTTTTACCAGCTGATTACCGAAGAAGCAGCAATCAATTTACGTCGGTCAGAGATACAAATTGATAGGGCCTAATTAATCGGGCCTAAGGGCGCCTGCCCTTGTTTTCAATGTGTCGTATACGATGTTTCGTTGCTGTGGCACCCCGTATCCGTGGTGATATCCGTGATGATGTCCATCGCAATATCCATCGTGGATCCATCGTAGCGTGCATTTTCCTCCGTTCATCTGGTCCCTTTCATCCCCTGCCATTCCCCATCATTCCACGACCGTAGTAACAACATCCAAATGGATTGAGGTGCCTCATGATCCGACTCGCAACCAAAACAACAAAACGCGTTCCAACCGCTGTTCTCCTGTCCCTTCTCATAACTCTTGGTCTGCTTGCTGCGGCACTCCCCGTGTCGGCTACCACCGTAACATTTAACCTTGATACTGAATTCAGCGGAGCAACCAGCCCATCTGGAGTAGCGCCATGGGCTTCGGTCGAAATCAGCGACCTTACACCAACCTCAGTTGCCGTAACTTTTGACACCTTTGGTCTGACGGCAAGTGAATTCGTCAGCAGCCTGGCCCTCAATTTAACACCATCCCTGGACCTTGGGACGCTGGTTTTAAGCTCGTTCAGCTCGACTTCGAGTCTGCCAACTTACGAACTGCAACATGACAGCTACAAAATGGACGGCGATGGTTATTACGATCTGAAATTTTCCTGGTCGACATCTCAGGGTAGTCGCTTCACCGCTGGTAGCGTATTCTCGTTTGTCATAACCGGATTGCAAAGCGGAGACTTCCTCTACTACGATCAGGGTGGGAGCAAAGGAGATTATTATGCCGCAGCCCATGTTCAGGGCATAGGAACATCGGCATCACTGAGCGGCTGGATTGGAGCTTCGCAATATACTGAAACCAGCAATGCGGTTCCTGAACCGGCGACCCTGTCCCTGCTTGGGCTGAGCCTGCTCGGTGCGACATTGGCCAAGAAACGAAAGAGCGCCTAAGACTGTTCGCAACACTCCCATCAGCGCCGCTTGCTGAAAAAGCGCGCAAGCAGTTCCTCGGACTCTTGCGCGCATATTCCCGTCACAATTTCTGGGAGCTGATTAGTTCCGGGATGTACCTTCCCACCAAGCTCCAGCAGATTGTAAATGCTGCCCGCAGCTCCAGCTCGCTTGTCATGGGCGGCAAAAACCACCCGGCCCACTCGCGCATTGAGGATAGCACCAGCGCACATCGTGCAAGGCTCCAGAGTCACATACAATGTCGCCTCGTTCAGACGCCAACCATGGCGAACTTCGCCAGCCCGCCTTAAAGCAAGGACCTCGGCGTGAGCCGTCGCATCAAAAGCGGCCTCCACCTCATTGTGAGCCCGAGCAATAATCTCACCTGCGACAACAACAACCGCACCAACCGGCACCTCACCTTTCGTCGCCGCGGACTCTGCCAGCTGCAAAGCTTCACGCATCATACGCTCGTCAAAAACAGAAGAAACGGTAGAAGAAGATGGAGGCATTGGCAAACCGAAAATGTTGAGGCCTAGTTTAATGTTAGCGGTAGAGCTGTTTTGCATATTACACCGTGTCAAAAAACTCTACCAAAGGTAACAAAGTAGAAAATACGGGCACGGTATAATCAAACTCCGCAGGAGTTTGGCAAGCGAAGCTTGCAATAGCCTGAAATTTCTTAAATTTCAGGCAAGATAACCAATACCGTTTCAATTATAAAAAGAGTAAAAAATCTTTGATTTTTTCAGCTAAAAGCTACGACCATTTTTTGAAACGGTATACATAACAAATTCTCAAGCGACCTATACATGCTTGCTCATGGAGTGACCATGAGACAAAACGGCCAGCGATGGACATCAATCTTTTTCGCGCAGGCACATACCCGACAAAGACAGAAGACTAAACAGAAGCTGGCACCATCTGGGAGAATATGGGCGGAAGCTGAGACGGCCGGTTCACCCGCGCGGACGGCAACCACTTTTCGCTAGAGGAGTAGAATCTCCAGAATCAAGCAGCGAGATCTTCCAAGGCTTCCTTTATCATCGCATTAAGGCTTTCGCCCTTTTGGGCCGCCTTCTCCGCCAGCTGCCGGTGAAGCGCTGGCTCAACACGGACAACAAATTTCCCGGAATAGGGTTTCTCTGGCGGAACACCTTCTTCTTTGCAAGCCTTTATGTAATGTTTAATAGAGTTATGAAAGTCACTCAGCAGTTCCTTGACCGAGCGCCCTTCGAAGCTGATGATATCTCTGGTGTTGATAACTCTGCCAACCAGGATGCCATCTCTCTCATCAAGGTGGTATTCAGCAAGATATCCTTGATATTCAAGCAGTTGATTTGCCATGTGGGGCCTCCTTATTTTCCTAAAAATTCTCTAAACAATTCGACAGCATACCTCTTAAGCTCCTTTTGTGGGTGCGGCCGGTGAATGTTTAATCTCTTTTCTCCAAGCCTGAACTGCACCCGTGAGCCGCTACCCTCAATGATCGACCCGCCAAGACCCGAAATGAGGCTGACAACATCGGAGTATTTCACATCACTGCGCGTTGGCTTCTCCCGGATTCTCTCAAGAGTTTGTTGCTGTTTTCTGTTCATGGGGACATGATATCAGATGATGATACTATATCAAACGGAAAATTTAATTTGTCGAACAGATCTTGGTATTGGCCGAGAAGTGGTTCTCTATGAATGAAAAAAACTTGGTTGCACGTTCGATTAAAAGAACTCAAGGCAAAATGGGACCAGGTTAACCTGCAAGAGAAGGTCCTCGTATTGAACAAAACAAAGAACGGCAAGTCGCGGCGCGTTCCCCTGTCTTCCGTTGCCATCGGAACTCTTGAACAGCTGCCACGTGAGTCTGACCTTCACCGGTCGAGCCAGGGACTCACATCCAGGACATCAAGCGGCAATGGGAGAGAATTCGAGAATCAACCGGATTCAAGGACCTGACGATTCATGACTTACGCCGAACTGCCGGATCGCAGATGGCCCACAACCAGGTGAGCCCGTTCTTTATTGGCGGAGTGCTCGGGCACGAAGACCAGAGAACCACACTCAAATTTTACATGATGCAGTCTGAGCAGGTGCTGCTTGGAGCGGTCGAAACTCTGGCATCGGTGCTCAAGCAAGCAATGCCAGAGGAGGAGTCGCGCCAGGCGGCGTGAGCACACCTCATTTAACCGTTACTAAGGCAATGACCCTCCCCCTTTTTCGTGGACACCAGGAATGGTGTAAAAGTACGAAAAAGGGGGAGGGTCAATATGCTTAATCCTTTAGCACTTTCACTTTATATCCCTTGCGTGCAGTTTACGAGAAAAGTAATGTCATCTGCGTCTAAATGTAGCTTAAGGAATAAACGTTGCGCTTAATACAGCTCATTATCAGCCAACTATATGACTTGATGTATTATTGGCGTATTACCTTACGCAATATCACAAAAGCCGCGCCTCGGGGTGCTTTACATATCTTCACTTTTATTACGACAACATATATAGTTTTTCTTCCCCTAGCTCATTCCAATAGCTTTCAATCAGATCCATCGCAGTTCCAGTACTATTTTATCGGCGCTACACCACAAAATACATTGGCTTTTAACAAATTCCCTCTCCTACTGCTTATTGCATCGATAGCAGATTACATATTTTACCACTGCACCTATCTTCAAATGTTCAAAACAGTTACTACCCAACATGTACTGCTTGCGTCAGAAGATATCGCTCAAAGCTGCTTGGTCACTAATAAAATAGCACGTGATGCCGTAGAGTTAACATTAGGTAGAAAAGGAGCGTCACTCGACAAAAAACAAAAGTGCAAACATCTATCGAGCGCTATTAAGGTTACTTTGAATAGTATTGATGATCTTATTAAGAAGTTTGGCCAAAACAGTAGATATGATTATATCTCAAGCAATGTGATGATATTTTTGGGGCATGAAGGTCTAGATGGTCGTAAGACCCAAATGGTAAAGCAAGGGCTCGAAACGAAGAATATGTATTCTGATTTTCTTTGTTTAAAAAACGAATCTTGTGGGTGGCTTCAGGTGCGATTTGAAAGCAAGAATTCCGCCAAGAAATATAAAATGAACGGTAATAGCCTGCTAGTGCATAAAGAACTGTGCCGTGTTGCACCAGGAGCATGCAATGCATACTACGTTGGGAAGGACTTGTTGCTCCCAAATTCCAGAAACGATCGCCCCCTTCAGTTCGTCAAAATAAATGACGTTAATAGAATCGATTTTCAGGGTGAGCATCGAACTGAACTTCAGCGCGAGGCGCGTGAGTTGTTTAAAGGTGTAGATATTCTGAGCTTCATCTGTTTTCCGTTAATTTATGCGGATGAGGTAGTAGGAGTACTGAATATTAATTCTAGTAATTACTTTGTTGGTGGTATGAATAACGAAGATAGTGCTATTATAAACTCAATAGTATTACCTTCACTAGATTCATTATCTTCGTTAGTTTTTGAATGGAGGACTCTAAGGTATGGGAAAGCAATATAAGCATCAAATCCCTGACTTGGCTACAATATTCAAAAACTCTTTAGCGCAAAGTGAAGAAAGAAACCGCAAACGTAAAAGAATGGTAATTTCTACGCCGTCTTTTTTTAATCTTCAGACAGACCCTATGTACCTTCGCCAAGAGTCTGAGGAACTAGATGATCGCGACGATGAAGCCAGGATAACCCTCCCCCTTTTTCGTGGACACCGGGATTAAAAGAACTCAAGGCAAAATGGGACCAGGTTAACCTGCAGGAGAAGGTCCTCATATTGAACAAAACAAAGAACGGCAAGTCGCGGCGCGTTCCCCTGTCTTCCGTTACCATCGGAACGCTTGAACAGCTGCCACGTGAGTCTGAATATGTGTTCCCTTCACCGGTCGAGCCAGGGACTCACATCCAGGACATCAAGCGGCAATGGGAGAGAATTCGAGAATCAACCGGATTCAAGGACCTGACGATTCATGACTTACGCCGAACTGCCGGATCGCAGATGGCCCACAACTAGGTGAGCCCGTTCTTTATTGGCGGAGTGCTCGGGCACGAAGACCAGAGAACCACACTCAAATTTTACATGATGCAGTCTGACCAGGTGCTGCTTGGAGCGGTCGAAACTCTGGCATCGGTGCTCAAGCAAGCAATGCCAGAGGAGGAGTCGCGCCAGGCGGCGTGAGAGTTATGCCCGGGGAGCGTTTGCGCTTGAGATAGATAAACGGCGGCGCGGTAAAACTTAAGTAAAAACAATCAATTATCGCGGCATTTAGAGTTTTGCCTCCCTGTTCTACGCTCGGCCATCAAAAATGGGTGGCCGAAAGTTGGAGTTTGCTTTACAAGCGTTCAGCAATACACGCGTATTCCTTAGCGTATTTACGATTCATGTGACTATTCTACACAAGCCTTTTGCTGAAATATGAAACTTAAGAGTGCCGTGCTGTATATTTTAGTCGGTGTCGCGCTAACGATAGCGGTTCAAGTTTATACGGGCATCATACACTTTCAAGCCACCGTAGTAGAAGTATCGTTAGGTTATGAGGCTGTTAATGCGGGTCGGGAAGGAATTTTTGATTCAATTAGTTACGCGGCTCAAGTGGGACGTCTAGATGTTATCTCCCTTATCTTTACTGTGGTGGCAGTGTTAATGGCCGGTGCAGTTGTTTTTGGTTATTCTTCTTTCCGCTCACAAGCTATTAGTGCTGCTAAAAATGATGCTGCTGATGCTGCAACTGAGGCGATAAAAAAGGCATTAGACGGAAACTTATCTCATGAGATTAGAAAAATTGCTGAAGAGGTGATGCAGAAGCGAATGGTAGCTTATGTCACCAAAGCGCAGAATTTTAACGATGGGTTTGGCGTTGACAGCACCGACGAGTTAATATCCGCACTAGACCCACAGGAGGGGGAGTAATGGATTATATTGATATCATAAATGATGCCCTAAATATCGATGAGCCCGCTATTGATGTTGAAGGGTTAATTCGTCGGTTCGGTATTATGCTAGAACCTAAGGCCAACCTTGAGACGGATATCTCCGGCCAAATTGAAAGGCTCGATGACGGTTTATATAAAATTTCGGCTAATGCAGATAATCATTACTATAGACGCCGATTTACTATGGCCCATGAACTCGGGCACTTTCTTCTACATCTAGATAAGATAGGGGATGGCGCGGATGACGATAAAATGTACCGTAGCACAGACAGTGGTCGATTCTACAATAGGCTTATTAGTAGCTCTGATGAGAGGGATGCTAACCAATTCGCTGCTATGATTCTTATGCCAAGAAAACTCATGACGAAAGTTTGGGAACAATACGGCAAGAAGGATAAGGGCAGAATGGCTAAAGCGTTCAAGGTGTCGCTTGGTGCACTTGAAATTAGATTACGAGACCTAAATTTAACATAACCCCTGGCTAGCCTTCTTATAATGAGTCCACTGGATATGTTAGGGTTAGAGCCTATCCAGAGGAAAAGAGATGAAGAAGTCGCAATTCACAGAGGAACAAATAATCCGGATACTTAAGGAAGGCGAAGGCGCGGAGTGCACGCGAGATGTCTGCCGACGGCACAATATCACTGAGCAGACATTTTACCGCTGGCGGAACAAGTTTGGCGGAATGGAAGTTTCAGATGCCCATCGCTTGAAGGAGCTGGAAAGAGAGAACCAGCTGTTGAAGAAGCTAGTGGCGGATTAAGCTTTGGATATTCAGATTCTGAAGGAAGTGAATTCAAAAAAGTGGTGAGCCTGCCTCAGAAGCGTCAAGCGGTGGGAGAGGCCATGAGAAAGCACGCAGTAAGTAAACGGCATGCTTGCCAAATCATCGGGATCAACCGCTCTCCGAAAAGACATCACGGCTGGATGGTTCCTACCTCTGGCGATTTGATTATTTTGTATACTATCTGCGAATTGTCCGCCGAGACTACTTCAAACGCAAAATCCCGAAACCGCACAACCTTACTACTACCAAGATCGTAAATTAGTTCCAGACTGAAGGCCGCGCGCGCCATATCATTCTGAAATTCCCGATAATAAAGCCTAAGCTCATCCCCCGAGCGCCCTGTATATTGAATCTCCTGAGAGAACGAAGACGGGTTGCTCAATCCATTGAGCGGTGTTGGTTGTATGCCATAACGAATGCCAGGACTTCCAGTATCAGTAACAGTATATGTTGCAATTGGAGATCCAACCGATGCTGAATGAGCGACAGAAACATCGTCAGGTGAGAGCGCCTTTATTATTGTCCGCGAACCAACGCAACCGGTCATAAGTACAAACACAATCGATAAAATGATACTCCTCATGCCGCTCTCCTGATCATGCTTTCCGGCTGCTCGAAATTCTCCATGGCGTTTGCGATGTGATTCAACGCGAACTGAATTAACATCAGCCCATCCTGGCGAAGTCCGCAGCCACGCTTGGCTGCCATTATAAAGCTCGTAACAATCATATCAAGGCGACTGGCAATGTACGCCTTCTTGAGACCAAAAAACTCTCGTAACCTGTCAATGTCCGCCGTATGGTTATCAGAGAACTTGAACTTTCTGAACTTCTTTGCGGAAGAGTGGAGCAATAGGGAAACCTGCTCGGCGCGTTGAGCGGGGAAAACGCCCAGGGCAAACCGGTTCAATGAAGAACCGTCTATGCCTAAATTCCTGGCGATCCAAATACCGTATGTATTGCAGAAGGTGGTCATGTAGCTAGTTTTAGCCATATCAATCCCTCGGGGCAATCAAGTTATCCAAATAAAGTTAACTTTCCCGTCGACAAAGAATTACGGCTTTTTATTGGGCATTGGCGGAAAATGGTGCACCCGGAGCGATTTGAACGCCCGACCTATTGATTCGTAGTCAATTGCTCTATCCAGCTGAGCTACGGGTGCACTGTAATGCAAGTGATATCAGGGCAACTACATGGCCCTGGATAACTGGTCACAGCCAAACAGGTGAAAGACAAAAAAGTCTTTAGCTGTCAGCGGCAGAACCTATTAACCTCTTGCCGAACAAAATTCAAGCTCCAGCAAAGAAAGTTCACAGATGGAACCACAGGAATATCTGAGCCATGGAATGAGATTCAAATCTGCAATTACATATTTGCAATGCACAATAAAAAAATCCGCTGATTCAAAAAATTGGGAATATCTCCGTTGACACTTCATTTAACTTAACGTAATCAGAACGCGGAATGAGTATTCAGTCCTGAAAGTTATCCACAGCTTGTTCAATATTCCCTTCAGGAATATTTCCTCCATAATTTCAGCCAGTTTCGCGGGGTTTTACCCTGCATTCTTCTCTCTTCTTATCGATTCCCAACAAGTTATCCACAGGTTGCCAGGATTCTCGCAACAGTATAAGAGAGTGCCCGCGCACGGATAGATTACGTGGAGAGGTGGCCGAGTGGTTGAAGGCTCTGGTCTTGAAAACCAGCGATCCTTTACGGGGTCCGGGGGTTCGAATCCCTCCCTCTCCGCCAGACCGTCAACTTCTTTTCAGGTGAATTCCTTTTAAGGAGCTTCGGACTGGGCAACACTTTTTATCCATGCCACCGCGATACCGCGGAGAGATGACCGAGAGGCCGAAGGTGCTCGCCTGCTAAGTGAGTGTATGGGTCAAACCGTACCGAGGGTTCGAATCCCTCTCTCTCCGCCACTTTTTCTCTTGTTTTTCTTTTGCGTACTTTTTCTTTTGTTTGCCCTTGGCGTTTTCGTATAACCGGGCAGACAATAATGATCTTTGCGCTCAAGCACACATCACTTGATCTGCAGGTCATGTCTCCCCACCATCAAAACGGGAAACCTTATCACGAGAAATCATATCAAAGGGAAGTTATGTTCAGATACGATTGGTCAAAAGCAGAAGTTCAGCAAATTTACAACCAACCTTTTCCTGAGCTGATTTTTCAGGCCATGACCGTACATCGAGGCCATTTCCCAGGAAATAAAATCCAGCGCTCGACACTACTTTCTATCAAAACTGGCTTCTGCCCCGAAGATTGTTCCTATTGCCCACAAAGTGCGCACTACGACACGAAAATCGACAAACACGGCTTGCTGCCAAAAGAATTTGTCATGGAGAAAGCCGCACAAGCAAAAGAAAAAGGCTCAACCCGCTTCTGCATGGGCGCCGCCTGGCGAGAAATCAAGGACGGCGACCAGTTTGACGCTGTGCTCGATATAGTTTCATCCGTTGCCAGCCTCGATATGGAGGTCTGCTGCACAATGGGCATGCTGACCGACTCACAGGCAGAACGCCTGAAAGACGCCGGTTGCCACGCTTACAATCACAACCTCGATACTTCACCCGAGTATTACGGAAACATCATTTCTACCCGCACTTACCAGGACCGGCTCGACACTCTGAAACGAGTGCGCAGCGCGGGAATGACTGTCTGCAGTGGCGGCATTGTCGGCATGGGAGAATCAATCGAAGACCGACTTGAACTTCTGCGTCAACTGGCAACCCAGTCTCCACATCCGGAAAGCGTGCCACTTAACATGTTGATTCGTGTTGAAGGCACCCCGCTTGCCGACGAACAACAGGCGGTTGATGGCATTGAATTTGTGCGTCTCGTCGCTACAGCCAGAATCCTCATGCCAGGATCACTTGTCCGCCTCAGCGCCGGTCGCACACAAATGAGCGATGAAACACAGGCTCTTGCTTTTGTCGCTGGCGCAAACTCTATCCACTCCGGCGACAAACTTCTGACTACCGCAAATCCAGGAGACGACCACGACGACATGCTGATTAAAAAGCTTGGCATGAGCTTTGTCGGCAAGGAAGATGGTTGCGGTTGCGGACACAAGGAACACCACCACGATCATCAACACGCTGCCAACAGCTGATGGTAAATTGAAAATACAGATAATGCTGACCGAACAAGCTAAATGATAAAGCTGTAAGTAAAGAATAAAGACCGTGAGTAAAGAAAAAACAGCCATTTCACCTACCCGTGCCGACGACTACCCGGAGTGGTATCAACAGGTAATTAAAGCCGCCGATCTGGCCGAAAATTCTCCGGCTCGCGGCTGCATGGTGATCAAACCATGGGGCTGGGGAATCTGGGAGAAAATGCAAAAAGATCTCGACGGACGGATTAAAGCGACAGGCCACGAAAACGCCTACTTCCCGCTTTTCATCCCGCTCAGTTTCCTGGAAAAGGAAGCTGCCCACGTTGAAGGCTTCGCCAAGGAATGCGCCGTTGTCACTCATCACCGGCTGGAAGAACGAGATGGGAAGCTTATCCCCACTGGTGAACTTGAAGAGCCATTAATTGTTCGCCCAACCTCGGAAACCATTATCGGCGATGCCTACTCAAAATGGGTGCAGAGCTATCGCGACCTGCCGATACTGATAAACCAATGGGCCAACGTTGTTCGATGGGAAATGCGGCCCCGTTTATTCCTGCGCACTGCGGAATTTCTCTGGCAGGAAGGGCACACTGTTCACGCCTCTGAAACCGAAGCGCTGGAAGAAGTTTTCACAGCACTTGAAATGTATCGCTCTTTCTCGGAAGAAGTGCTGGCCATACCCGTCATCACTGGCGAAAAGACACCAGGCGAACGCTTCCCCGGTGCCGACAACACTTATTGCATTGAAGCGATGATGCAGGACAAAAAGGCACTGCAAGCCGGAACAAGCCATTACCTTGGCCAGAATTTCGCCAAATCAAGCGGCATTCGCTTCCTCGACCGCGATAGCGAACTAAAATATGCCTTTACAACATCTTGGGGAGTATCTACCCGTTTGATCGGAGCGTTGATCATGACCCACTCCGACGACAACGGACTGAGACTTCCTCCACGTGTTGCACCAAAGCAGGTTATCATTTTGCCTGTTGTGCCCGATGCCACCCGAGAAGCTGAAATATTCGCCTACGCCGAAGAAATCGCCGCCAACCTGCGTCAGGTAACGTTCTTTGGTTCAAACCTGGATGTTCACATCGACAAACGCGATATCCGCGGTGGAGAGAAAAACTGGCAGTGGATCAAAAAAGGTGCACCTGTTCGCATTGAGGTTGGCCCACGTGACCTGGAAAAACGCGCCGCAGTACTTTATCGCCGCGACCAGGAACCAAAAGAAAAACATTTCCTCTCATTTGCAGACATCACAACTCGCGTGCCCGAGATTCTCGCAGAAATGCAAAATGGCTACCTGAACGCCGCCCGGGTTTTCCGCGATGAGAATATTCGCACCGACATCAAAGACTTTGACGAGTTTCGCGCCTTTTTCACGCCGAAAGACATGAACAAGCCGGAAATCCACGGTGGTTTTGTCCTCGCCCACTGGTGTGAAGATGACGCGGTTGAGGCAACTCTCGCCGAACTGAAAGTTACTATTCGCTGCATTCCGCTCGAACAGGATGGTAGCACGGGCCGCTGCGTTATCACCGGTCGCCCGGCAACGAAAAAAGCGATCTTCGCCAAAGCTTATTGATCTCCAGTCATGGCATATTGAGCTCCAATCCTTGAAAAACAGCCTGGATAAATGTGCGATGGACTTCAAAATTTCACCTGCAGAAATCGAAGCTCATTACGCAGTGCTTAACAAAATTGGCAATCTCGGTTCGTCTTTAACCGATGGCTTCCTGCGTGCCGGATATTCCACCGCAGAAACCGCCGCGATGAATTATTTCGCAAATGAAGCGGGAAAAATCGGCCTCAATGTCCGTCGCGATGCGGTCGGAAACGTTTTTATCGAATGCCCCGGGCAAACTCCCGAGTTCATCGAATGTGGTTCTCACCTCGACACAGTGCCGCTGGGTGGAAATTTCGACGGTGCTGCGGGAATCGTTGCCGGCTTTGCCGCGATTAAAGCCATGTTGCCTGTCGCCCCTCAACTTCAGCGCGGTTTACGCCTGCGAATTTGGCGCTGCGAGGAATCAGCCACTTTTGGCGTTGTCTACTGTGGCAGCAAAGCCGCGTTCGGCGGCCTTGATGCCGACAATCTCAATCGTTCTTTTGATGGACAAACACTTGCAGATGCAATGCTCTCTCAAGGTGCCGACCCGGGTTTCATCACCTCCCGCCAGGCGGCTATCTCCCAAACTGAAATAGATAACATTGCCGCCCATATCGAACTTCATATCGAACAAGGCAATTTACTGGAAGTCACAGGCAAAGACATCGGTATTGTCAGCAGTATCCGCGGTTCACAACGAAGCCGCGTTGAACTTCACGGACAATTTGACCATTCCGGAGCGACACCTATGGGCCCGGCTTTCCGCCGCGATGTCAACCTGGGCATGGCTCATATTCTCGTCCAGCTCGACGAGCTGGCCTCCAGATACCTCAGCCAGGGTAAGGACCTGGTGCAAACCGTCGGCATCATTAACTGTGACAGCGGATTTTCGTCGGCCAGCAAACAAATCAACCAAAACGCCATCACCAAAGTCAGTGGCTATGGCTATTTCACCCTCGACATCAGAAGCCGCGACAACGACTTTCGCTCTTCATACTGCGACGAAGTCGACAAACTGATTCTTGATGTCGCGGCCCGATTTGGCCTGGAGGTTGCCATGAAAGTTATCAGCTCATCTCCTGCCGTAGGTAGTCTCGATAACAATATCCAGCAGCAACTCACTTCTTCAGCCGCCGAACTCGGCTATTCGACATCAAGTATGCCGAGTGGCGCCGGCCACGACGCGGTAATCGTCGCCCAGCAAAGGAGAACGGATAACTCCACCGTTCCGGTGGGCATGATTTTCATCCCCTGTCGTGATGGGAAAAGCCATTGCCCGGAAGAATTCAGCAGCTATGAAGCCATTGCCCGAGGTGCGTCCGTCCTGGCGCAGACAATCTTCAAACTGGCCCAATAACCGGCATCCGGGCCAATTAGTGACGATTCTATTCGGTTATTCGCGGCAATTTAGCGGCAATCCCGTGGCCCTCCCTTTTTTCTTCCTCTCCTCCTTGACACCCCGGGGGGCCATGCTTACAGAGCGACTCGGGCAAACGGCCGGCAATAATACCAGCCGAGACAATAATGCCCGCGAATTATGCCTGAGCGGTCTTTTATGATAAGCCCCTTCGGCAAATTCAAGTTGAAATAAGTCAACTATTATCGAAAACATTTAACGAGGAGATAACAAAGATGGCACTGCGACCACTTCATGATCGCATCATCGTTGAGCGCTTGTCCGAAAACGAGACAACAGCTGGCGGTATTATTATCCCTGATTCAGCGAAAGAAAAGCCACAAAGAGGAAAGGTGCTCGCTGTTGGTAAAGGCAAGATTGCCGAAGATGGCTCCGTAAGAGCTCTCGATCTCAAGACCGGCGATATCGTTCTTTTTGGCAAATATGCCGGAACAGAAGTGAAGATCGACAGCGAAGATCGTCTGATCATGCGCGAAGACGACGTTCTGGCAGTTATCGAGTAGTAATAATAGCAATACTTTTAAAAGGAGTTTCCATACGATGGGAGCAAAAATTCTTGAATACGGTCTTGATGCACGCGAAGAAATGCTGCGCGGCGTCAATACTCTGGCAGACGCAGTATCAGTAACCATGGGACCTCGCGGTCGTAACGTGGTGATTGAAAAGTCTTTTGGTGGACCAACCATCACCAAGGACGGCGTTACTGTTGCCAAGGAAATCGAAATCGAAAACAAGTTCGAAAACATGGGCGCACAAATGGTTCGCGAAGTCGCTTCCAAGACTTCCGATGTCGCCGGTGACGGAACTACAACAGCAACTGTCTTGGCCCGCGCTATTTTCCGCGAAGGTTCAAAGATGGTTGCCGCTGGACACGATCCAATGAGCATCAAGCGCGGTATCGACAAGGCAGTGATTGCCATCGTCGGCGCCCTGCACAACCTCTCCAAGGAAACAAAAACCAAGGAAGAAATCGCCCAGGTCGGAACAATCTCCGCTAACAACGACACTTTCATCGGCAACATCATCGCTGAAGCCATGGAAAAAGTTGGCAAGGAAGGCGTAATCACAGTTGAAGAAGCAAAGGGTCTGGAAACAGAACTCAACGTCGTTGAAGGTATGCAATTTGACCGTGGCTACCTCTCCCCTTACTTCGTTACAGATCCAGATCGCATGGAAGTCGTGCTCGACAACCCATACATCCTGATCAACGAAAAGAAGGTCAGCAACATGAAGGAACTCCTTCCTGTGCTCGAACAGGTCGCTCGTTCCGGACGTCCACTGCTGATCATCGCTGAAGACATCGAAGGTGAAGCTCTGGCAACTCTGGTTGTCAACAAGATCCGTGGCACTCTGCAGGTTGCAGCTGTCAAGGCTCCTGGCTTTGGCGACCGTCGCAAGGCAATGCTTGTCGACATCGCAACCCTGACAGGCGGACAGTTCGTCAGCGAAGACCTCGGCATCAAGCTCGAAAACCTCGACGCTAACGCTCTGGGAACTGCCAAGCGCATCACAATTGACAAGGACAACACAACAATCATCGACGGTGCTGGCAGCAAGCAGGACATCGACGCTCGCGTCAAGTCCATCCGCGCACAGATCGAAGAAACTTCAAGCGACTACGATCGCGAAAAGCTTCAAGAGCGTCTGGCCAAGCTCGTTGGCGGTGTTGCTGTAATCAATGTCGGCGCAGCAACTGAAACCGAAATGAAGGAAAAGAAGGCTCGCGTTGAAGATGCTCTGCACGCTACACGCGCTGCGGTTGAAGAAGGCGTTGTTCCTGGCGGCGGTGTTGCATACATCCGTTGCCGCAAGGTGCTCGACACTGTCGAGTGCAACGACGAAGAAAGAATTGGTGTCCAGATCGTTCGCAAGTCGCTGGAAGCTCCACTTCGCACTATCGTCAGCAACGCTGGGCACGAAGCTTCTGTTATCCTCGACCGCGTCGAGAATGCAGAAGGTTCAGTTGGCTTCAATGCTTTCAGCGAAAAGCTGGAAGACCTGGTCAAGGCCGGTGTTATCGACCCGACCAAGGTAAGCCGCAGTGCGCTGCAAAACGCCGCTTCTGTTGCTGGCCTGATGCTGACAACTGAAGCAATTGTCGCTGACAAGCCATCCGACAAGGACTCTGCTCCTATGGGCATGCCGGGCGGAATGGGCGGCATGGGCGGAATGGGCGGTATGATGTAATTGAATTGCCGGGCGGCAGCGCCCGGTGTTCACCGCCATAATAGCCGGTTCCGGGGTCAAACCCGGGCCGGCTTTTTTGTTTGTTGGGTGTGTAAATTTCCACCTAGCCCAATCGCTATACCCTCTCAATATTCCTCACTGTCTTACCGTTCAACGGAGTTTTCGACACGGTATAACTCTCCGAATTTCAACTCTCAAACTTTGATAACCGTAAGTAGCAAATTGAAATTGCCAAAACGCAGACCTGTGCCCTATATTTTCAATTGAGACTCATGTTAGCCCGAATGTTGCACTCGTAAATTCACGGGTGCAACCCGTTTCAGCCGTGAACTTACATTCAATTCCCGGGCTAGGCCCCATCATGAAATGTCTACCCAAAAGCATGAGTTGGAAAGCGTTTCATTCGCTGAATCCGATATTGAACGAATACCGAACGTGCGAATTAAACCAATATTTGCGCGCTGCAAATTCTCTGCCACCAAGCGCACAGGCTAATTGTCCTAAGGAATTTAATGAATACTCCTAATTGCCCAAATACCCGCTTGTCTTTTTTAGATCGCTTTCTGACGCTATGGATTTTTATCGCCATGGCGATTGGCGTCGCCATCGGTTTTCTGTTTCCAGCCCAGGTCGTCAATTTAAATAGCGCTGTGTCTTTTGGCACCACAAATATACCCATAGCTATCGGCTTGATTCTGATGATGTACCCACCACTGGCAAAAGTACACTACGAAGAACTGGGAGATGCATTCCGCAATTGGCGCGTCTTGTCGATATCACTAATCCAAAACTGGATTATCGGTCCAACACTCATGTTTGTGCTGGCTATCGTATTTCTAAGCGACTACCCCGAGTATATGACCGGTCTGATCCTCATCGGTTTGGCCAGATGCATTGCGATGGTAATTGTGTGGAATGAACTGGCACGTGGTGACAACGAATACTGCGCCGCATTAGTTGCCTTTAACAGCATATTCCAAGTGCTGTTTTTTAGTGCCTATGCGTGGCTCTTTATTACTGTGCTTCCCCCCATATTCGGCTTTCAAGGCAGCTTGATAGCGATCACGATCAGCGAGATCGCTACGACCGTATTCATTTACTTGGGTATCCCCTTCATTGCTGGTCTCACTACCCGTTTTGCATTGGTCAAGATTAAAGGCAAAAGCTGGTACCAACAAAATTTTATTCCCAAAATCAGTCCTCTTACGTTGATTGCCCTGCTATTCACAATAGTCGTAATGTTTTCCTTGAAAGGCGATTTGATCGTGCAATTACCAATAGACGTGGTTCGCATCGCGGTCCCACTGTTTATTTACTTTATCGTGATGTTTCTTATCAGTTTCATGATGGGCAAAGCTATCGGCGCCGACTACGGCAAAACCACAACACTGGCTTTCACCGCCGCCAGTAACAATTTTGAATTGGCGATAGCTGTTGCCGTAGCGGTATTCGGCATTAATAGCGGCGCAGCATTTGCTGCGGTTATCGGGCCGTTGATCGAAGTACCGGTGATGATTAGTCTGGTAAACGTAGCGTTCTTTTTCAGAAAACGACTTTATGCTGTGATCTAACGCACTATGCTATGACCACTGTTGGCATACCGTGTCAAACAGGGTGATACCGCTCGATAAAAAAACACTATCACTTCCAATTAGGGCCGCCCTCCGCGCAATTTTTCAACCAGGTAATCAGGTGTGGCGGTCTTGGGGATAAGCTCCAGGGCTTCGCCTTCGAGACCAACAACTGCTTCGTCCAGGCCAGCGGTGAAAAAATAAAAACGCGGGACAATAAGACCACGTCGAGTTTTAAGCTCTTTCCAGAAATCCACTCCGCCCTTGCCGGGCATCCGCAAGTCACACAAGACGCCGTCAAACTGCTCCTGTGTCAGCAAGCGCTCGGCTTCTTTGAGTGAACTTGTAGTTTCAACACTGAAACCGTGAAGCTCAAGCATGATTTTGTAAATTGCCAGATGGTCGACATTGTCATCAATGATTAACAGGTGGCGATCTTTTACTACCTCAACCTGCAGGGATGAATGAACCGCAGCAGATCGATTGTCCCGCTGAACTTCAAGCTGCTCGACCAGACTGCCTTTGACTACCTCTGCCATAACTGCTCCTCCACATACTTCAAATAAGACTACTCACGTTCTCGATGCAACAATTACGCCAGAAATCATTCCCTGCAAAGTCAGTAATTTAACCGAGCGACAAACCGCGAATGTCAAAAACCTGAGCAAATAATGCCGGTTTGTTGACGAAGAAAACAATAGGCTCTAGAAGACCAATACCGTTTCAGCAAGCACCCGGAAAACCATTTTGAAACGGCATCAACCCCGACAATGGAGGACGGCACATGGCTAAAGTGATGATCATTGGCGCAGGTGGAGTAGGCAGCGTTGTCGCCCATAAGTGCGCTTCGGCCCCCGACGTATTTGGCGAAATTTTGCTCGCCAGCCGAACAAAATCAAAGTGCGATGCCATTGCGGCAAGTGCCGAAAAAATCTACGGTCGCACCATCAAAACTGCCGCCCTTGATGCTGACAATGTCGCCGAAACTGTAGCCCTGATAAACAGTTTCCGACCGGATATGGTAATTAACGTCGCCCTGCCTTATCAGGATCTGACCATCATGGACGCCTGCCTGGAAACCGGCGTGCATTACCTTGATACCGCAAACTACGAACCCAAGGATGTCGCCAAATTTGAATACAGCTGGCAGTGGGCGTACCAGGAACGCTTTCGCGAAAAGGGCCTGCTCGCCGTACTCGGTTGTGGCTTTGACCCGGGAGTTACCGGTGTGTTCACCGCCTATGCCGCAAAACATCACTTTGACGAAATTCAATACCTCGACATCATCGACTGTAACGCCGGAGACCACGGCAAAGCTTTTGCGACAAACTTCAACCCGGAAATTAACATTCGCGAAATCACCCAGAATGGCCGCTTCTGGGAGAATAGCGCCTGGCGAGAAACCGAGCCTCTGGAAATTCACCGTGGTGTGAACTATCCAAATGTCGGCGTCAAAGAATCATACCTCCTCTTTCACGAAGAACTTGAATCGCTGGTAAAAAACTTCCCGACGCTAAAACGCGCCCGCTTCTGGATGACTTTTTCTGAAAACTACATCACCCACCTGCGCGTCCTTGAAAATGTCGGCATGACCAGCATCAAACCGATAAAATACCAGGGCATTGAAATCGTTCCACTGCAATTCCTCAAAGCAGTACTGCCTGAACCGTCATCCCTTGGTGAGGGTTATCATGGGGAAACCTCAATTGGCTGCCAGATTCGTGGCTTGAAAGACGGCAAGGAGCAGACTTATTTTGTCTATAACAACTGTGACCACGCTGCTGTATTTAAGGAAATTGGCGCCCAGGCCGTCTCCTACACCACCGGCGTACCGGCAATGATCGGAGCAATGCTGATGTTGCAAGGCAAATGGAGTGGCAAGGGAGTTTATAACGTCGAGGAGTTCAATCCCGATCCATTTATGGCGCTGCTTGGCCAATACGGTCTACCTTGGCATGAAGTAGTTGGTGGTGAACTAGCTTTCTCCGCCAATGAAGCATGAACTGGCTTGATACTACGAGGGCTCTGCCCTCGCCTTGTTTTGTCGTTGACGAGAACCTGCTTCGTGCCAATCTCGAATTGTTCGACAGGGTGCAACAGGAAGCGGGCGTCCAGGTCCTGCTGGCTCTTAAAGGTTTTGCCACCTACCATGTATTTCCACTTGTCGGCCGTTACCTAGCAGGAATTACCGCCAGCTCGCTCAATGAAGCGCGGCTTGGCGCCGAGGAAATGAAAAAGGAAGTTCATCTCTATTCGCCTGCCTATCGCCCGGATGAAATCGACACGTTGCTAAAACTTGGCTCACACATCACTTTCAACTCACTCAATGAGTGGCGGCGCTACGCCACGAAAGCACAAGAAGCTGGGGTCTCCGCCGGACTACGCATTAATCCTGAATACTCACCAGTCAAAACAGACCTTTACAACCCCTGCGCCAGAGGTTCACGCCTCGGAGTGCGACTTGAAGATCTAAAACAAAGCGAAGTTGGACAAACTGAAAAACTTGATGGGCTGCATGTCCACAACCTTTGTGAAAGTAACCACGAAGCGCTGGCAACAACGCTGGAAATCCTGGCAACGAAATTTGACCGATACCTGAAGCGAGCCTCGTGGCTCAACCTCGGCGGCGGACATTTGATGACCAGCGACAATTACGATGTCAACACGGCGATCGCTTCACTGAAAGAAATCCGTGGGCTTTTCCCGCATCTGAAGATCTATTTGGAGCCGGGATCCGCTATCGCCTGGAGAACCGGAGCCCTTGTCGCGACAGTTCTCGATGTAGTTGAAACCAGCGAATATCCGGTTGCCCTGCTCGACACCTCATTTGCTACGCACATGCCAGACTGCCTGGAAATGCCTTATCGCCCGGCAATCGAAAGTGAGCTGGAAGAAAAAAGTGATGGCGGCGTGACTTACCGCCTTGGTGGTGCTTCCTGTCTGGCCGGAGATCAGGTTGGACTTTATCATTTCCCAGCACCACTTGAACCCGGACAAAGGCTGATCTTTCTCGACATGGCCCATTACACCATGGTCAAGACAAACACATTTAACGGTGTTGGACTTCCGGCAATTGCGATTATTCGCGAGTCAGGGAAAGTTGAAGTTGTTAAGCAATTTGATTATGACTCGTTCAAGTCACGCCTGTAGAACATAACAGCAACTCTCCGACAAATATCTATCCAGGAACAAACCGATGAGCGGAATAGGTTCTATAACTTCCTACTGGGCACTGCAGACGATTGCCATGATGATTACTTCGGGACTGCTGCCAGGCCTCAAGGTAACCAGCATCGGCGGTGCTTTTGGCACAGTTTTATGCATCGCCCTGATGAACGCCACCGTATGGGATGCGGCATTGTTTTTTCAGATCCCGGAATCGCTTAGCGCACAGGCACTCGTGCTCTTGCTGGCAAACGGGCTTTTCTTCTGGATTATCGTCAAACTGTTACCGGGGATAGAAGTCGACGGCATCGCCTCAGCGTTACTGGCACCTCTAATTTACACAGCCTGCAGCCTGATTATCAGTCACTATGGCTATCGCATCGACTGGTATGCGGTGATGAACTTTGTCATCGAAAAAATTGGCGAACTAAAAGACTACATCAACGCTGTCCCAGCTCAATCTCCATCATCCCCGGATTGACCGGGGACCTCCGCCAATGACGGTTCGGTCACTAGCTAACCAATCAGTAGAGCCCCACTAACCCAGATAAAAAAGAATCTGCACAAAGACGATCATCAACACCAGCGCCACCGGATATGCCGCGGCATAACTTACAACCGGGACATCCGATTCCGTTTTGGCAGTTAAAGTTCCCAATGCCGGCGTGGAAGTCATGGCACCGCAAAGCCCACCGAGACATTCCGGCAGCGAGAGCCCCATGTAGCGCCCAGCGATATAGCCAATAATCATAGGTGCGGTAGTTACCGCGGCTCCAAGAACAAACAGCTGCAGTCCATATTGGGAGACTATTTCCATAAAAGTTCCACCAGCTTTTACTCCGGCGTCAGCTAGAAAAAGAATCAAGCCAAGTTCACGCATGAAGTGCTGGGCGGCAAGCGGAATACGCGCCGTAAACGGCCCGATACGGCCAAAATGTCCGAGAATCAAGGCAACAAAAAGTGGTCCTCCGGTAAGTCCAAGGGTAAATCCCTTGGTGCCAGGAAGGGCAAATGGCATCATCCCCAGAATAATGCCGGCGAGAATACCAACCGACAACGATACCAGATCTGTCTCATGCAGCGCCCGCGCCCGATGGCCGACTGCCTCAGAAAAACGATTTAGCAAAGCCGGGTCACCGACAACCAGCATCTTGTCCGCCCGCTCGAGAACAGTATCAGCCCGTGGGACAAAAGCGGCTTCACCTCGCTCGATCCGCGTAATTACCACACCAAAACGCGAAAATAATCCAAGATCGCGAATCGACTTGCCAACAAATTCTTCGGCTGTCAGCACGACATTTATCCGCTCGCGCACCACATCCATGGCGACCTCTTTTTCCACCCTCTCGCCAATAAAATCGACAAAAAGATCGGTGCCGGCCTTATCGCCAACAAGAAACAATATCTGCCCCTCAGAAAAAACATCATCTGCCGCCAAGGGCACAAGATGCTCGTCACGCAGCACCCGGGAAATCTGGCAGGCAACACCGGGCAGGATCTCCGAGCCGGCAATCTGTCGCCCAAAAAGCGCCTTGTTATGTACTTTCACCAGTGCGCGGACAATTTGCTGTTCGAGTTTCTTTTTCCCCGCACTGTCTTCTTTCTCATCGAGACTCTGCCGCAACAATCTCGGCAATAGCTGAACAAACAGCACAACTCCAACGACACCAAAAGGATAAGCGATACCGTAACCAACCGAGACCAGAGAAACATCACCACTGGAAACATCAAGGGCAGCCGCCAGAGCCGGAGTGCTCGTCAACGCGCCAGCAAACAAGCCAAAAACCAGTGATTGGGGAATGCCGATAAACTCGGAAATCGCATAAGAACACAGTGCGGCAAAGCCAACTACGATAAAGCTGAGCTTGGCAAAATTCGCGCCTTGACGAGAAAGAATTGTAAAAAATGTCGGCCCGGCACTGATTCCGACACAATAAATAAAAAGCACCAGTCCAAAAGTCCCGACACCGACAGGAATGCCGTAATGCAGATGACCAAAAAGCAAGGCAACGAATATCACTCCCGAACTGCCCAGATTAAGTCCGGCGACTGTCAACCGGCCGAACCAAAGACCAAGGGCAATAATCGAAAAAAGTGCAACGCTCTGATTGCCTAGCAGCATATCAATCGCCGATTTCTGCACCTCAGGCACAGTCGCACCATCAGCCACAACCTCTGTCGCGGCCAATGCGAGCGCCGGAAGGAACATCAAAAAAAGTCCGGCATTTAATATGAACTGCAAGGAGGCTGCATAATCTCGCAAAATTCTTTTCATCTCGATCTATCCTCGTTTAACCCGGAAGTTACACTTTTTGATAACCCTGCTGCGGTTCACTCTGTGTCATCCCCGGCTTGACCGGGGCCCGCCACCACTGACGATTCAGTAACTAGTTAACCAACCAGTAGACCCGTACCCCATCCCCGCGCCTATGATCTCACAACATGCAGAATCCGGACTTGTGTTAAGCACCGGGCAAAAGATATCTTTCAGGAAACATTATAATGGCGGGAACCGCCGCTCGTTCTAGTCCCTAATCAGTTGCTTTTCAACATTGAGGAAAGAGAATTTGAATATTTATTGCCTGCAACACGCACCTTTTGAAGGGCCCGGATGCCTGGAAGAACAATTCGCGGAACTGGGCCATTGCCTGAATATCGTCCACGTTTACAACAACGAAAAACTGCCGATGGCTCAAAACATCAGCGGACTGGTCATCCTTGGCGGACCGATGAGCGTCAACGAAGAATCGCTCTACCCCTGGCTTGCCGCTGAAAAGAACTTTATCCGGGAAGTATTAACAACGAAGATTCCGGTTCTCGCTATCTGCCTTGGCGCGCAGTTAATCGCCGCAGCTCTTGGTGCCGAGGTCAGACAGAACCCGGAAAAAGAAATTGGCTGGTTTCCGGTGCAGATTGACCTGCTCTCCGCCGCCAATCCTCTG
>JAQTWB010000092.1 GCA_028689495.1 bacterium
AAAACAATTGCCAGGAGAGTCAGAAACGATCGTTTAGGATTGCGCCATAAATTGCGAAAACCTAGTTGCATGACAAGACGCAGTCCAGAAAACATTACAGGAACAGTTCTCCGAATCTTCATCGTCCCCCCCCAATTTCTGATGTCCGTAGCGCAAGCTCTGGTGAGATACGAAACACCGGCAAATAGACTATAAAGGAGGCAATAAACGCCGAACCATAAAATATCCCGGCTCCTGCAAACAGCGAATAAACCCCGATATGAGGATATACCGCCGTTTCTATCAGCCACTCGCTCATAGCCTCTTCCATCCCGGGAATGAAAAATCCGCGCCAGCCAAAGTATTCTGTTACAAGTGTTCCCAAGGCGATCCCAGCGATAAGTCCAATACCCGACAATAGCAAAGACTCCAATAACATCAGGCGATAAAGAAACCCGCGCCGAACGCCAATTGCCACGAGCATTGAATGCTCGCGCCGGCGTTCAGCGAGCGACATACTTAGAACGTTTATCAAACCGAGCAAAACTATCGCCTGCAGGGAAATAAAAAATATCCCTCCACTGGCGCGGTCCAGTGCTATCGACTCGGCAAATTCAGGAGATATTTCCTGCCAACTGCGAACAGCCAGCCCCGGATGCTGCGATAAAACTTCCCGCTCAATATCAGCACGAACGGCCGGCAACTGTCGTGAATCCTTAAGGACCACCGTTAAACTATGCACCTTGTCCGGCATGGCAAAAATATCAGCAAACGTCTCAAGGTCGACAAAGGCTATACTGCGATCAAGTTCCTTGTTGCCAGTTTTTAGAATCCCCGAAAGCGTCAGTGGCTCAATAAAAAGTGACCCCTCGCTACTTTGACCCAAAACAGTAACCTCTCCCCCAATATCCGCTGCGAGATTCCTTGCCAGTCCTTCACCCAGAACGATCTGTCGCGAATCACTGCCCTCAAGAAAACTTCCCTTTGTCACCTTCCTTGGAAAATACGATACCGGCCGTTCCTGTTCGGCCTCAACTCCAACAATACTGGCAACAAATGCCCGCTCCCCTGATGAAAGCAGCACTCCAGCTGCAAGCCGCTCAAGAACAGCTCCCCTAATACCAACTGCGTGACGAGTAATATTTGAAACATCAGCTAAGAATGAATCCTCCAGCTTCGGATCATCAAGATAGTCTCGCTGCTGCACCTGTAAATGTCCGGTAAGGAAACGTGATAGTGCGTCAATCGCCAGAGAGTATGTGCTTTCCTGCAAAGAAACGAAAAAAATAAGTATCGCCGATGACAGTGCGACAGCAGCCACCGTAATCAACGAGCGCCCTTTCCTGCGCCAGACATTTCGCCAAACAAGCATCCACATTATTTGCCTAGTCCCTCAACCCGAAAAAGATTATCGCCTAGCTCCAGGTCAAACTCGGCCTCCAGATGACGCAGCTCCGTCCACTCGCCTGTCTCAACGTTCATCATCCGCATCAGCAGCGGATAAAGACGCCCTCCGAGCTCTCCGATATCCAGAGCCTCCATGCGCTTAACCAGCTTACCCTCCTGATCGTAAAACTCGTGTAGCAAAACTATTTTATCTTCCCGCACAAGAAAGTCTTCGCGCCCCCAAACGACAGGGGAATCCTCCTTGGGAATTGATCTGATGTGATAAACCTTTTTGCCATTTTCAGCTTTCACCCCAACCAGGTTGTGGTCGTAATAACGAATAATGTCATCCGCCCGAGCCAAATCGCGATAACTGAAATCCGAACCCATCCAGCTGCGAAACATCATACTCGAGGGTATGCGCACAACTTTTGCACTCTTCGGCGAATAACTCCAAATCGCCTCCCCGCGATGAAGGGTCGCAGTGCCGGCATCTCGTGCCGGCTCAATAAACTTTACCAACGAAAAATCATCTCCCCTGGTCCAACTCTTTAATTTATATGTTCGATCGTAGGACTTGTGATGAATACGCATCTCTGCCAAAGTCACAGACGAGACTCCCCGCCAATAATGAACAGCTTCGCTGATAATAGTCGTCGCCTCTTTGGAAGAAAGACTGTCCACTTTACTGGCAACGGATGTTTCGGCATGAGAATCAACTACTACTAAATGAGAAAAAATAGCCAGAAGCAGCAAAAATATGTATTGCATACAGCGAAAGTGATTCGGCAAGATCGCAATCCTTGTCACGTGGTTAAATCTATCTATATTCACTGAATCATCTCCGGAAAACTGATGACACAAAGCGCTTTCGTCCTCTCAACCACACGCAAATACGTCACGGTTCAGGTAGGCGACCAGGCTCCGCTCATTGTCACCAAAAATCGTACCTGCCCCGATCTTTGCCCTGGCGATGAAGTCCTTATCAGTGGCGCGACACCGGATATCAGTGTCGAGCATCTCTGTCCGCGCCGCACAATATTTCAACGAGCACTGGGGCCACGAGAAAAGCTGCTCGCCGCCAATCTCGCCCACATTTATCTTATCACCGCCCCGGCTCCGCTTTTTAATCCGCAAGCGCTGGATCGGGTCATTACTGCCGCTGCTGCTGCTGGTATACCCTGTTCGCTGGTGCTTAACAAAACTGATTTGCCTGGAACTGACGAGACTCTGAAACTAATCAATTCAAGTTATCTCTCGGTGGCCTCCTCAATCGTCTGTGTCAGCGCCACTACTGAAGAGGGACTCAAACCTCTGAAAACGGCAGTGCAAACCATGAATGGCTCTACTCCGACCTTTATTGCATTCACCGGTCTCTCCGGGGTTGGTAAAAGCACAATCATCGGCGCCTTGTCCGGTTCAGAACTGGCACGCCAGGGAGAACTTAGCGAGCGCTCCGGAATGGGCCGTCAAACTACCTCTCAGGCGTATGCCTATCATATTTCCCATACAAATCTTTTCCTTGTCGACTTGCCAGGGATACAAAATTTTGGCCTGACCCATCTTGGAATCGAGCAGATTACTGCCGGTTTCCCCGAAATCGCCCAGGCTATCGCCCAATGTCGTTTTTCTGACTGCAAACACGATAGTGAGGAATATTGTGGTGTGCGTGATGCTCTTTCAGCTGGCAAAATAACCAACCAACGTTATCAATCCTATCAGGCGATTATTGGAGAAATCACTATATTCTCCAACCGGGATCACTAAGACGAGGTTTATCTGTATCTGCTCGAATTTGACAACTTCCAGATACTTGCCTGAGCTCTACGCACATTAAATGGAATTGGCCTATCCGATAATCGATCTATTGATTATTACTCTCGTGCCCGACTCCCTGAACCCCTCAGCCGGCCGCAAACATCTTAATAGTGGCAGAAATCACGCACTGACTTTCGAGGGAATATTAAAGATGGCGACCAAAAAATGGGTTATTTTCAGAACAGCAGATAATCAATTTGCAATTGACGCATCAGTCGTTACCGAAATGGTTGCCCTGACCGAAGTTTCTGGTATGCCGGACTCGCCTGCCGTTGTCAGAGGCACTTTCCTGCGCCGCGGAGAAGCTATTCCGGTAATTGACTATCGCATTTACATGGGCGAGCGCTCTCTTGATACTGAAAGGATGGAGCTCGTAGACAATCTCACCGCCCGCGAAGAAGATCACAAACGCTGGATAGCTGAACTTCTAGCCTGTGTCGACGAAAATCGCGAATTCAAACTGGCAACTGATCCGACAAAATGTGCCTTCGGCCGCTGGTATGACAGCTTTCATAGCGAAGACGAAATTGTCAGCAGTATGCTGAAAGAGTTTGACTATCCTCATCGACAAATTCATGCCACCGCGGCCAAAGTCCTTAACTTACGAACTAAAGGTGATCTAGCTGGAGCCCGCGAGGCAATTGAATTTGCCAAAAACACCAATTTGACGAAAATGATTGAATTATTCACCGAGTTCAAAGCATTACTGATTGAACGGAAAAAGGAGATCCTGCTAGTCCTGCAGGAAGGTGACAGAAAAACCGGTGTCGCCGTTGAGAGTATCTCTTCTGTCAGCGATCTAAATGACGACATCATCAAGGAGGTTGATTATGGTGAACACCATGAAGCAATCTTTGGTGTCGGTAATGTCAATAGCAACATGATATTTTTCTTGAATCACCGCCTTCTTTTTGATCTCTGTAAAAAAGGAGTAATGCAGGCCTAGGCCGAAACACCGATCAGTTCACGAATAACCACAGCCAACTCCCTAAGCTTGATCGGCTTGGAGAGACAGCGATCGACGCCTATTCTCAAAAAATGTTCAATGTCAAAAACAAATGCCCGCGAACTGAGCATAATCACAGGCATGCGGCCGTGCAGCGGATTCGCCCGAATTACTGACACCATATCCTCACCCGATATGTCAGGCAGATCGTTTTCAATAATCGCGACACTAATGCTATGGTCTCGCAATATTTTCAGCACCTCCCCTCCCTGTCGGGCATGAATGACTGCAAAACCCTGTTCATCAAGGTATTTTCCAACCATAATTCGCGTTTCTTCATTGTGATCAACAAGAAGAATCTTCTCACCTTGACCGAACTTGTGGGGTGGCCCACCAAAACTATCCTCAGTTTCAGTCGCTGGAGTCTCGACAATCGTCACCGCCGGCATCACCACCCAAAATGTAGAACCTACCCCTTCCCGTGAATCAAAACCAATTGCCCCACCATTGACTTCAATAAGCTTCTTCGTCAAAGGCATACCAAGACCTGTCCCCATCTGCGACAGTGCATACTGATTATCTACCCGTTCAAACGAACTGAAGACTTTCCCTTTATCCTTGTCTGCAATGCCGATACCATTATCAACAACTTCAATGCGCACTCTGTTAGTTCGAGATGGCAGAACTTTTATCCGAATCTCTCCACCTTCCGGTGTATACTTGACAGCATTTGTTAACAGGTTGATCATCACTTGGCGTGCATGCCGTTTATCACAAAGCATTCCCAAATTTCGGGGGATATCCTCAACCTCCAGTTTATGGCCTTTATCAAGCGCCTGAGAACGAATGATAGTCGCCATTTCATTGATGAATGAGTGCAGTGGTATCTCTACAGGTTTGGCAACTACTTTACCCGCTTCAACTTTGGCATAATCGAGCACATCATTAACAAGTTCCAAAAGATGCTCACCACTGGTCTGCACCATCCGCAATGTATCTTTTTGCCTCTGATTTACCTCTCCACAAAGCCCGTCCTGAATCAACTCAACTCCATTGAGAATAATTCCGAGCGGACCTCGTATCTCGTGGCTAAGATTGGCCAGAAACCCTGTTTTGGCTCTTAATGATTCTTCACTGCTCGATCTCATTCGCAATAGTTGATCTGTGAACTGTGCATCAACAAGAATCAATGAAGCTCTTACCGCAAGAAGTTCGAGCAGTCGCTTGTCAACATCGCTGAATACCACACTCGGAGTTGCTTCAACGGTTAACATCCCAAGACGCTTACCAGCAAATATCAATGGTTCAATTATTGTATTTTGCGGTCGGACCATCGGTGCATCGGTTAGTGATTGTGACTCGCCTACGAAACTCTGCTCACTACTATTATGTGACACTGTATGTGATGGAACTCCGGCAAGGAACGCCTGAGAAGTTACTCCGGACTCTTCCTCAATCAAAACCAGCTGCACCGCCTGCACCGGCAGATTGTTGTAAGCTTCAGAAACTATTCGACCCAGATGGATACGTGACATCCCGGCCGGGTGTCCACCAATCCCTCGCCAGGAACAAGCCTGGCTGAGTCTGGCGACATCACCAAGAAGACTCTGTGACCGGCAGGTAAAATCAAATGGAGCTACCCTCCCTTTGAGTCCAAATCGACTGGCCGTCTCACTGATTATCCTGGTCACCTTGGCTCGATCCAGCAACAGATATAACACTGCGACCCACCCCGAGAGTGCCAACAAACCCAGAACAACTATTATCATCAGAGATATTGTCACAACTTACCTGACTCCTCCTCTGTTGGAAGTATTAGGACTCAATCACTTTGCCAGATTAGTTATTCGACCGAACCGACTGATAAGTTAAACCCAAATTGAACTGTCTCCTTCCTCCTACTTGCTCCAGCCCCCCTTAGCAGCTAAACTTTAGCGCAAAGTTATTGTTTGCCCGACCAGACTGAGGCTCTCCTGTAGGACTCAACACTCAAGGTCAGCAACTAACCACCTAATAATACGGTATGTTTTATGAGAATCACACACTGGGGCGAATACGGGGCGCAATGTTGCATTTATATCGCTCGGGCCTCCCTTGAAGGACGAGCCATCGTTGGTGCGGCTGAAATCGCCGAAGCCCAGGGGATCGGCATAGAATACGCTCAACAAATCCTTCACAGACTGCGCAAAGCCGGGGTTATCGGCAGTGTCAGGGGTCCTAACGGTGGATACAAGCTAAACAAAAGCGTTGATGAGCTAACCCTGATGGATGTACTTCACGCGGTTGAGGGAACTTCGTTTGAAGTTATCTGCGAGAAAAAACCGTTAAACTCTACACGCTGTGGCACAGGCAGTAATTGCAGTCTCAGGCCTCTATGGTATGAACTTCGCGATCATGTTAACGAGTTTCTCTTTCGCTTCTCGTTGCGCACTCTTGTTGAAAAACAAATTGAAATTGAGGGAAACACTGGAAACATTGGAATTGAAGGAAAAACTGTGCAAATAGGGAAAGCGAGGGCATATGACAAGCGAGACTCTATCTCAACTGACACTAAACATCTGGCAGGCCCTGCTTGATAGTTCAACCTGGCTACTTTTTGGCTTTGCCATTGCGGCAGCTCTTAAAATTATTCTCCCTTCATCACTGATTGAGAAACAACTAAGCAAACCGGGGTGGACTTCGGTAATTAAAGCCTCTGCTTTTGGACTGCCCTTGCCCCTTTGCTCCTGTAGCGTCGTTCCGGTAGGAGCCGCACTGAGAAGAGGCGGCGCAAGCCGAGGCGCAACTGCCAGCTTCTTTGTTTCAACCCCGGAAATCGGCGTTGACTCCTTCTTGCTAAGCTTTGGTATACTAGGAAAAACAATTACTTTGATGCGAGTGCTGGCCGCAGCGCTGAGCGCTGTCACCGTTGGACTGGTTATCGACTATCTCCTGCCAGAGACTTCCAACGAACCAGATTCGGAAGTGACAGGAAAATCTGAACAGATGCAACGGCAATCCACCAAATGCGGCTGCCATGCCAACAGAACTGAAACAAACGAAAACAATAAAAAAGTAGAAGAGCCATCATGCTGTCGAACAGCGACAAATGGTAAAAACGGCCGTAGAAAAATGCTTTTTCCCCTCTACCTCAATGAACTGAAAATGCTGCTTGACGATCTGGCATTACCATTAACCATTGGTTTTATTGGAGCCGGCCTGATCAGCACATTTGTTCCGGACACTCTCATCCCCAGCCTTAATCTTTCCGAATTTTCCTATATGCTGGTGATGCTGGTAGTTGGCATACCAATGTATGTCTGTTCCGTTTCTTCTACCCCAATCGCTGCTGCGATGATAGCGAAAGGGGTATCTCCTGGAGCAGCTCTGGTCTTTCTTCTTGCCGGACCAGCAACGAATCTCGGCACCGTAACGATCATTGGTGGATATCTCGGACGAGGTGCCCTCGCTGTCTATATCCTGGGAATCTCACTAATCTCGTTGGCCTGTGGCTTTTTTCTGAATATTATCTTGCCGACGACAGTCCAGTTTCAGCATACTGTAGCTCACCTGCACCACAAACAAGACAGTTTGATAACGGTGCTATCGGCATTGCTCCTGGCTTCGGCCATAGCTTACTGTTTAGGTGCCCGCATCACCCACATGTTCAACCGCAAAGTTAATGGTGTTTCCTCTCATGGAAAATAAAACAAGCAATTTCCCATACCTGCATGGCTTCTCTGAACTGGAACAAAACCGCCTGCGCAAACAGGCCCGCTTTGCCGAACAGCTAATTTACCGTGACATAGATTTTTCTGAATCTCGTAACCTGCTTGAAGTTGGTTGTGGCGTTGGCGCACAGAGTGAAATTATTCTTCGCCGCTTCCCTGAGGTAAAACTGACCGGCATTGACCGTAGTGATTCACAACTAAATGCTGCAAATAGTCACCTCTCTGCGACTCCATACTGCAATGGTCGTTTTGAATTAAAACAGATGGATGCAACTAATATGAACTTTGACAACGGCGCCTTCGACAGCGCCTTTCTCTGCTGGGTCCTTGAACATATCCCCGACCCTCTACGCTGCCTCAGCGAAGTTCGCCGCGTTCTGGCTCCAGGAGCCAAAGTTTTTGTCACTGAGGTCTTGAACTCTTCTTTTTTCCTCGATCCCTATTCTCCTTCTCTGTGGAAGTACTGGATGGCATTCAACGACTACCAGTACGACACAGGCGGAGACCCTTTTATCGGCGCCAAACTGGGAAACATGCTCACCAGTCTGGGATATCGCCACGTGCATACAGCCGTGAAAACCTGGCATCTGGACAACCGACAACCGGGCCTCAGGAAAAATATTATCGAATTCTGGTGTGAGCTTCTCTTTAGCGCCGCAGAACAGCTGGTTGCCGCAAAATATGTCACTGAAGAAATTGTTGTGAATATGAAGAAGGAATTTGATGCTGTGGCGAACGACCCCAATGCGGTATTTTTCTATTCCCTCATACAAGCCTCAGCCCGGGTGGAATAAATTCTTCACGGCACCGAAACCGACCCGACCCGGAGCACTTTAAAAGGTAAAGACCGAACATCAACAATCGTCGAGGGCCTTTTACTCTCACGCGCCTCAGCGTCCTCCACCTTGTGACCGACATCAAGCACAGCAATTTCTGGGAACAATCGCTCCGCCTCAACCACTGATGACACTGGACGTTCACCGGAAATATTAAGGCTAGTTGAGGTTATGGCTCCACCGATCGCTTGCGCAACCTCCCGAGCATACTCATTTGGACTAACGCGAACAGCAATTGAGCCGTCAGAGGAAACCACACCGGGAGCAAACGTAGTTCGGGCTCGCGCTCCCGGATCTAGCACCATCGTCAAACTCCCAGGCCAGAATGAGATAACCAACTTCTCCCGGGCCTGACGTACAGCTTCAGTCTCGACAATCTCCCAATCAGCAAGCAGCGATGAAGAAGAAATAATAAGCGGGATCCCTTTTTCCTGAGCACGTCCTTTAAACATAAACAATTTCTGGACAGCCACCTCGGAACAAGGGTTGCAACCCAACGCCCAAAATGTTTCGGTAGGGTAAGCAATCAATTCATCCGCAGCAAGGCGGGCGGAACATTCTGTAATCGAACAAAGCACTAAATATTAGCCGCAACTATCTCGGCTTCCATCTCGAGCTGATATTGTTCAAGCT
>JAQTWB010000093.1 GCA_028689495.1 bacterium
TTCCGCGGCCGAGGAAACTGGTGACAGTGCTCCTATTACCCAGAAGAATGCCGAGTATCAAATATTTCTATGGAGAATGTAAAGCTGTCAGGGGCGGGAATCTGCGTTGCTCTCAGGTTGATATTACCATTGAGCAGGTGTAGGTATTTGTCACCTTAAATATATGGGTAGAGGTGTTAGGTTTTTAATTTGTGAGGTGAAAGCCTCTGGAGGATTTTATGATGTTTTCTATGCAACAACGGCAGTTTGTGGCTTTTATGCGTCACGATCAGTCGGTGGTGAACAGGTTCGACGAGTGGCTTAAAAAGGGGCTTATCAAAAAATACCCCGACGAAATTTATCGGTGCCATTCTATGGATTGGCCATTGTGCCGGGATGCTTCTGCGCCAGCGAATGTTCAGATGCGTCTGCTGACAATGTTACCGCAGGGACTTGATGTTCATCATTGGGGAACGGGACCGTTTGTCAGGCATATTCAGACATGTCTATCTGCGTTGTCTGGAGTCTACATTGACGAATCGGTTGGTATTCATGAAGCACTGCGGGAAAGGCAGTTTTTCACCAATCCGATAGTCGGTGTTCATAACGAATTGCAGGAGCGACCATTTGGTGAACTTGACCAGGTAGAACCTGAGGCAAGGGAGCAGGCAGATCCGGCATTTTATGCAATGAATGCAGTTAATCCGTGGATGTCTACTCCAGCAAGGGGTATCAGTCACGATCAGATGGCTCACACGCTGACGAAACCTTTTCTTCATGATGTGGCAATTCGCTTGGGAAACGGGGTCTATTTTACGTCCCGAGGGCAGTTATTGGCGTTGAGGTATCTGATGGAATCACTGAGTATATCGGATATGGCTCGTGAGGATAACAAGTCATCTGATGATCCTTGGCAGCGGATTCCCAACTGCGCGATCATTGTTTATTCCAACTTTGATTTTGCCGCACCGGAGGAAACACCGTTTTCGGCGTTTGCCTATCGGATGATGCTTTATCCGGAGGGAGATAATGTAACGGTGATTGCTCAGGAGCTAATACCCCGTTTTGAGGCTTCAAAAATGAGAAGGGTCACATCAGAGGTGGTAGTAAAACCGGAAGTCTGGATGCCCACCTTCAGTTTGATTGACCTGCAAAACTCAGTACTTGGCCGCGAGACGGGATTGCACAGGGCGTATTCAAAGTTAAGCGTGGAACTAGACGATCGACACGGATCGTTCGCTTGAGGAGGTAATTAAACGATATGGAAGCGGAGTTACCTCCTGCTGCCATATCGTTGATTAGACCGTGTTGTCATTTCCTATTTTGTCCTGCTGGATAGAGTTTTTGACATGGTATTAAGTTAATTTTTTCGCGAGACAATAATTAAGGTTTTTCACCTCTACCATTTATTCCTAATTTTATGTTCATATTGAGCGGTAAACTGATGTTTAGCCACTCAGCTATTGGTCCAGTGGCGTGATAGGAAATTGATTACTTTTTTTATTTACTTGGCTAATGATTGCTATTTTTATTTTCAATCACTGGTGTTAGATACAGCTTTGTCAGAGTGAGTTCTTTCAAAGCGGCAATGTTAATTGAATGTCGAAATTTCGATTTTGACTTCCCAAAAGAGCATTGCTTCAAATCAAAATTTTTGTGTAGTGAAAATTGCCTGCTTGCGGTCGGAGTTGTCGACTGTCCGGAAGCAGGGGAATAAAAAAGGTTTAAAGACCAAACAAAATTTCCGTTACGGAAATTCTGTCTGACTTCGCATCCGGATTAGCCCGGATGTTGCACGTAAGCCCGTCGTGAGGTTGTGAAGTCTGAGGCAAGGTGTGGGTGTAGAGAGGAGGGAATACTGGTGTATTCCCGACCGAACGCTCTCCCGCAGATTGCCCAGAATTCGCGACCGCAACAGGGCCATCAAAAAGTGCAAACTGTGACGGTACAATTTTATTGAAAACGGTCGTTGCACTCGTAAATTCGCGGGTGAAACCTGTTTCAGCCGTGAACTTACGTGCAATTTCCGGGCTAGCCCGGATGTTCAATCATAATCCACCTCCCTGAAAACAAAATTACCTGCAGTGTCCTATTGAGAGATTCGGCTGATTTTCGCCGGAACTTTCAGTCGGACACTGTCTGTTTTTTTGTTTTTAATTGCTGGGGACAACTCCCCGAGGAGAAAGGTTATGAACGGCCATTCTATACATGGTGATTTTCACCAAACGCCATCGCTGATAACGGTATCAGCGATTACCGAAGACACAACCGGCCTCGAAGATTCTTTGCGCAAGCACTTAAGAGGCAATGAGGTCTGCATTATGCTGCCATGTCTTTGGCGTGACATGCATGGGCCAGCGATGGCCAATATCATTGCTCAGCATAAAGCCATGACATATTCGGTCAGCCGGTTGATCATTTTGCAGCAGGCAAACTTCGAACAATTCCAAGAAGCTTATCGCATGTGGGCCGAAGTGCCCAATGTTACAATCCTCTGGAAGGAAAGTGACAGGGTGCAGAGGGTCATCGCCAAAATGGAAAATGCCGGTATTTATACAGGCACTCAAGGAAAAGGCCAGGCTGTCTGGCTGGGGTCAGGTTATGTTGTTGGCGCAGGAGAATCCGATATCGTTGCTTTGCACGATTGCGATATCGTTACATTTCATAAGGATATGATGACTAGGTTGATCCTGCCTCTGACATTACGGGCGCAAGCATTGGAATTTTCCAAGGCTTATTTCTGTCGAGTGAAAGATCGGAAACTGATGGGTCGGGTCTGCACCAAGTTTATCGTACCGTTGGTTACGGCTTTGCTTGAACGTGAACAGTTCAATCGCGATGAATTTTTGCGTTTTCTTTCGGAGTTGCGTTATCCGCTCTCAGGGGAATTTGCCATGAAGGCAAGTCTTCTGGCGCGTTTGCGTATACCCGCCGGGTATGATCTGGAAATTCGGAGTCTTCATGAGATTTTCAAGAAGACCTCTCCAGGGCAACGCGTTCAAGTTGATTTGGGCTATAACTACGACCATCATCACCAGGAACTAAAAGGGGCAAATGATTCTGGCCCGATCGGTCTGGAGAAGATGTCAATGGACATAGCAAGGGCGTTGATTCAGATTCTTCGTGAAAGAGGGCATACCTTTTCAGTTGACGAACTGATCTCGATTATCCCTGATTATGAAAGAGAAGCTCAAGATACGATTTTCAAGCTTCACACCGTTGCCCAGTGTAATAACCTGGAGACTGACTGGAACAAGGAAGAAGACAGCGTCGAGACATTCGTCAGAGCGCTAAATCGGTTGGTCCGTAAAGGTGAGGTCGGCATCAACGATAGCGGTAAAACTCAAAGAACCTGGAATCGGATCATCAGCGAACATGGTGATACTTATTTGCAGGCTTTGGTTGATGCGGTGAATGCCGATAAAGCCAAGTATTTTGCTTGAGTCGAGGTACAAGTTGCGCCAATGGATTGGTGCAACTTGATTTTTTAGAGGTTTTTGTAATGGTTTCTATTCCCTACTTCCCAATATTTCAAGAATTCGACCAATCGCACAAAATCCATATTTTAATCTATCAAGTCCAAAATGCTCATTCGGTGCGTGGATATTATCTCCAGGCAACCCATAACCGATCATTGCCACATCTCCGCCGCTGACCTTGGTCAAATTGGCGACAATCGGCACTGAGGCTCCTTCCAGCGTAATACTGCAATCCTTGCCCAGCACTTCAGAGAAGGCGCGGGCCGCGGCCTGCATTACTTCAGAGTTGGGATCGGTGCGCACGGCTTCGCCTATACCGGGATGGATTGTGATTTCGGCGGTAATGCCTTTGGGCAATTTTTCCAGAATGTAATTTTTTACCAGTTCACCTACTTTCCAGGGGTCTTGTCCGACAACGGTGCGGCAGGAAATCTTGGCCAGCGCTTCTTTGGGGATAACAGTTTTGAAGCCATTTCCATGGTAGCCGCCCGCGATACCGTTAATCTCCAGTGTAGGCCTGGTCCAGGCTGATTCCAGCGGAGAGAGATTTTTTTCTCCACCAGTTGGTTGAGCATCGAACATCTTGACGTAGTCATTTTCGTTGAAGTCGAAATTAATTTTGCTCTTTTCAAGGTCACTGAGGGCGATTACCCCATCATAAAATCCCGGTATGGTTATTTTCCCATTTGCGTCCCTCATACCGCTGAGAATTTCAATCAGGGCGTGGTTGGTATTGTAAACAATGCCACCATGAACACCGGAGTGCAGGTCGCTGTTGGAGCCTTTGAGTTTTACAGTCATTGTGCACAGACCGCGCATCCCCATGCAGACAGAGGGGCGACGCATATCAGTAAAGCCAAAGTCGACAATTAGAAGATGTTCGGCCTTCAGTTCTTCTTTGTGTTGGTCTAGAATTCCAGCAAGGCCACTGCTGCCAATTTCTTCTTCACCTTCGATTAGCAGTTTGACATTCACTGGTAGAGAGCCATCTCGCTCGAACAGTGCACGAATTAGCGAGATTACATAAAAGCACTGACCTTTATTGTCCTGGGCGCCTCGGGCATAAATCTCACCATTGCGGATTTCTGGGGCAAATGGTTCCGAGTGCCAGAGTTCAAGCGGGTCGACAGGCTGCACATCGTAGTGATTGTAAAGCAATACAGTCGGGGCTTCTTTGCCAGCCCCATCCCATTCGGCAAAAAACACCGGGAAGCCGTTTGTTTCCCAGCGCTTCATCGTCAGTGGCGTCTTGCTGAGAAATTGTTCAATCCAGGAGATTCCATTCAGCGTGTCTTCATGGAATTGTTTCTCTGAACTGATCGTGGGTATTCTGAGAAAATCAAGAAACTCATCAAGCAGGCTATGTTCCTGACTTTCGTATAATGCTCCAAGATCGGCGATGTTTTGCTTATCAGACATAAGAAAATCCTTACTGTTTGTTGAGAAGTTTGGAGTTGCCAAGTCGGGCACGGTAATTGTTTAGAACATCAGCAAAGCGCTGGAATTTTTGATTCCAGGAAATTTCAAGCAAGGGTAGTTTTGTTATTTCCAAAGCCGCTCTCAAGAAAACGAGAAAAAAAAGTGAGTGAGTGTAACGGAATAAAAAGAGCAGAATCACTGCTTCGACACCAAGGACAAACTGCTTGACTGGTTCCGTTCGCGCGAAATTCAAGATAGTGAATGTGAGCGCATATACGAGAATCGCCCAATAAGATAAGTGTTTTTCTGCCAGCGGAAAAAGAAAACTGCGGAGAAAAAAGTCTTCGACAATGATGACTGCAATAACAGCACGCAGAAACCAGAGGCTGCGGAACAATAGTTCAACATTGCCCTTTTCGTTTATTCTCCAACTATCTCTGGTCTGTGTGTTCTCGTCAGATGTTTTCCGATGCTCGGAATGTCTTGTCTCAGTGCAATCAGTGTTATCAAGCTTGAGTGAACTGTTATCGAGCTGAGGGAACCGCTTCTGTAGCAAGTGGAAGAGGATTACCTCCAATAGCGCCAGGACAACTCCAGCCAGCAGGCCCTTCCAGGCAAATTCACCCTTCATGCGAATAACAGCCGAGCTACCAGTTAAAGAGCTTATCATCAGTGTTGCTGCCAGGACGGCAATGAGGATGATACTCTGGCTGGGAATCGACCCGGAGACGAGTATCTGGCGCAGGCTTTTCCTTGTCCCGATTTTCAAGCCAGCACTCCTGGATTTCTTTCAGTGAGCATTTTCATTGCCATTAAATAGTTATCTTTTTTAAATCCTGAAATAGTCACTGCGAATTCAGTCGAGTTAAGCCATTGGTAGCTACGAAATTCCTGTGTGTCGTGTGTGCAGAAATCGATTTCCGCTTCATCGTTTAGACGCAAAAGATAAAAAAACTGTTCTTGGCCGGCAAAACCCCTGATTTTTCTGATTTCATCGGGCCAGTCATAGCGAAGCGGCGGAATAAGTGCGTCGAGAATCTGGGCGCTATTTGTGCCAATTTCTTCCATCAATTCGCGCCAAAGCGCATCCTCTACGCTCTCTCCCTCATCGATGCCACCTTGAGGTAGCTGCCAACAGCCGGGGTAATCACATCTTTCGCAGGTGAGAATTTCCCCGTTATTGTTGATGATAAACGCCGCTACATTTTTTCTATATCGCATGCTGAGTAAATTCGGGGTAAGAGATTTATTCCAGTTGACAAGATAATTCAGTTTTCCAGCTTTGGCCATGAGAGAAATTCTCCTTCTTAAGAAACACCTTCATTATTTCACCTCATTATTGTTGTTTATTTTGATGATAGTTGTCGCTCACAGCAATCCTCCCGAATTGGCAGATGAGTGGTACGATACGATTGCATACGGACAGCAGTATATGGTGGGCAACATGGATGTGGTTGACCAATCATCACAAGCCACAGTTTTCGACTATCTTACCATGACTGTCTGGCAGCAGATCCCTGAAAGCTTTTATACGATAATACGCTGTGCGGTTGTGATGATACTTGGGTGTATTTATCTATTGCTGAATCCGGCCAGACTGTCTCTGGTTGCGATCCTCTTCTTGCCACTTGCTCTTGTCGATGGAGCGACAACACCCAGTCAACTTTATGGGGCACTTTTGGGTGGTCTGATGGTAATTTGCGCGAGGAAGCAAGGATTCGTTGTTTTGACTGCCGCCGTCATTTTGTCTTTTGCACTTTCATTATCTTATGCAAGCTGGTGGATCTGGTTTGGGTTTTTGCTCTTTGCAGCGAACGGAAGTATCGGACGACGTTTCTTGATTGTTGTTCCAGTATTGCTGGTCGGTCTATGCGGACCTGCTGGTCGGTTGCTTTTAGTTGGCACTGAACACTGGTTTGATATTTGGATATTGCTGTCGGAGAATTCCTTGCTGCCGATGCTTCTTGGTTTATACGAGCCATCGTTTTACCAGCACAGGGTTACGGCGGCACTACTTGTGCTTGTGATGTTTTTGCTTATCTTGTCACGTGGAACCTTAAGCTCAGCAAGTCGCCGGATGATATTTTATGCAGCCATTGTCATATTGGCAACAAATGCCGGAGCCGCAGTTTTGGCGTTGGCTGCGGTATTTGCGGCAGGGGAAATAGGTGAGAGTTTCGATGTATTCCCCAATCAGGATCGCCAGCCACTTATCGGATTGTCATTGTTTTCGTTCAGTATACTTACAGGCACTTTGGTTGGTCTTTATATAGCAAGTCCTGTTTACAGTTATATGAGTGAACTGATGACCGCGCGGCGGACACTGGTGAACCTAGAGGGCGAGAGGCAAAGCGTTTTGGATGAGCGACCATTATTCGTTCCGATTTCTCATAGCGGAGCAGCACGACTGCTTGGTGTTAATCCCGGTTATGACCGTCGGATGTTTTATCGCTTAAATTCATCAACCAGCCGGATTGACGATTTTAAAAAATATGATCTGATAAATAAGTTTCAGCCTGAAGCTGAAACAAATCTACGGAAGGATTTTTCGGCTGTAATTCTTCCAGAATTTCATCCTCTAGCTGGACTGCTTCGTGAGAAATACCATTGGTTTGATTTGTTGAAAATCGACCTGCCAGCTCGTCCACTGTCTCGTCCTCGGCAGGTGTCAGCTGTTTTTCTGTTATTGCCGCCAGAGGCGAAAAGCCAGCTTGGCGGTTGAGTTGGAAATATCTTCGTGTATGCCGACTCTTCCCCATATTTGCGGTTGCGTTTCTTTATATGAGTTTGGCGTTGTAATGATAGTGTTTTTGACTCCAGCATTCGCTAACGTCATCTGCGTAGTGTCATTATAACTGCCGCCCGGATAGCAGTAGGCGTCAATAAATGGAACTTGCTGTTCGGTGAATGTGGCAACTGCCTTTTTGTAATCAGCCTGAATCTCTTCCGGATTGAGTTCAGTTTGCAGGTTGTGTTGGTGTGAGTGTATTCCGAAGGAAATAATTCCTGATTTTGCCATTGTTTTGGCATGTTCCCAGGAAATATGGCGTTGACGATGATGAGATAGCATTTGCTCATGAAACTCATTTTCGAGCCATTGTATGGCTATTTCTCTTTCCGGGCGTATCAAAGGTCTGAAAGGGGCAAGGAAATAATTTATGTTTTCACTAACGGCATCTGTATTTTTACAGATTGACAAGAAGTGTCTAACTGCTTTCTGAACATCAAGTGGGAGATAATCCGGCGGATAACGGTTGATATATTCGTTTGACAGCTCTGAAGCGATCATACTTATTTTATCCGTCCAGAAGAGCAGTTGTTCCTGTTCTGATTTGTTTTCAATATAAGCTGTTGGGAGAAAAATTGTCGCAGGCGTCTGTTCTTCCATCAGTAGAGGGAAAGCGTTTTCGAAATTGTCGAGCCAGCCATCATCAAAGGTAAAGGCCAGATATGGTTTTTCTCGTGTTATGGATTCAGAAGCTGTTTTTTGCAGCATTTCACTCAGTGGGATGACGGTGAAATGTTTTTTGAGGAAAGTAATTTGTCGCCGAAATGACTCCGGCCGGACATACATCCCTGGTTCCAGGGGGTAGGACTCCTCCTCAGGGTTTATAATTCTATGCCACATGAGAATCGATGCCGGGCAATTGCGCTGGAGCCTGAAAAGTCTACACCCCACGCCCAGGATTGTTCTCAGCATCATTTTGGTTTTCATCTGATTCTTTTTCGGTGAGTATCTGCTGTAGAAGTATTAACAGTGACCATTTTTTGCGTGGAGCAAACTTTTTGTTGATGAGCTCACGCCAGCTGCATTTGCATTTCTTTGTCCATGATTGTTCTTACAGCGCGATAGACTGTGTCAAGTAAATCCTTGGCCCGTGCCGGTTTCGGTAGGTAGAAATCGGCTCCGGCAGCGAGAATTTGTTCTTTGTCTCCCATGACAGCCCGAGCAGTCAGGGCAATGATCGGTATTCCGCGGGTATTTTCGCGACTTCTGATTTCGCGGATCGCCTCAATTCCGCCCATTTTAGGCATGCGGACATCCATCACAATCAGGTCAAATTTGTCGTTTTCTAGCATCTGCAGTACTTCCAATCCATTTGTTGCCACATAAACATCGTGTCCATGCGAGTTTAGGATTCTGGTTGTAATTTGTTGATTTATGTCATTGTCTTCAGCCAGTAGTATCCTCAGTGTCTCAATCTGCCTTGGCAAGATTGATGATGGGTGAACTATTTCAGTGAGATGGTTAGTCGTATTGGTAGCAGTTGCGCTTTTACAACGTATGGTAAAGTGCGCAGCCGTGCCAATTCCAGGCTTCGAACATATCCAGAGGTCTCCACCCATCAGATTTGCCAGCTGACGACAGATTGAAAGTCCTA
>JAQTWB010000022.1 GCA_028689495.1 bacterium
TAACGAGGCTTGTTCCATGATGAAAGGATGTATTCGGTATAAAAAATGAAATTCTTCGGTATCCAGCTCAAACTTTTTCAGTCCATGGCATTTGTAATTGGAGAAAACTCTGGCGCTCGCGAGAACTCTGTATCTGACGATTCACCAGGGAAAGGACTAAATGATGTTGCCGTAAAACCACGCAGGGGCCCAGTCCGAAGGACATTGCCCGCTCACCCTCGGGTGCAAAAACCTCGAGTCCGAAAAGGCTCGACATCCTGTCCTCGTCTTCGTCATATCTGGTTGTCGGTACGAAGTGAATATTTTCCACATCGTCACGATCTTGACGAGTATGTAGTTGTCTGGAGTGCCCGGCCACAGAAAAGAACACTCGCCTCTTGCAATATCAAGAAACAGCGCGTGCAAGTGGCGCGAGAGATGGATCATGAGGCTGCAATAGAGATGCTTGAGCCGCTGCTTTATCACGAAATGTGTCATGCGGTCCTGGGGATGTCGGTTGTCAGGGAAAAGCAGCGTTCCCAGTGGCATGGGCGCGATTTTCGGGCTTTGGAGCGCCGACATCCACTGATGCCCGAGCTTGATAAATGGGTAAAAAATGGTGGTTGGCAAAGTGCCGTGCGTAGCGATCGAAGTCGGCGCAGCTGGGATTCTCGAAGGAATGCAAGGTAACGGTAGCATATTAGTCAAAGCTTACCGTTGACACTTCAAGCGACTTGTCGCAAGCTCACCGTAAAGGTGAGTTGGCTTGCGTGATATTGGCGCTTGCCTTGAGCATATTCAAATCAGTTCTTTAATGCGAATCGAATATAAGGGGAGTGTTCTCATGTCTGTTTGTCTGTCCTGCAAAAAGCAGAATCTCGTTGATAGAATTACTCAGCAGGAATATGAGTTTAAAGGGGAGACACTGGTAACCCGGCAACGAGAAAAGTTTTGTCCGGCTTGCGGCGAGGTTACTGTAGATCCGGTCGATGCCCGAAATGTGCGCAAGACTGTCAATGACTGGGAAGCACGGCTCGATGGATTTCTTATCTCCGACGAGGTCCGAAGAATTCGCAAAAAACTCGGATTGACGCAGCTGTTGGCAGCGAAGATTTTTGGTGGTGGTAGAAATGCCTTTTCCCGCTATGAACGTGGTGAAGCCCTGCAAATGCGTTCGACAGATAATCTACTGCGCATACTGGACAGTCATCCTGAATTGCTAGGTGAGATTTTACCCCAAACGGACTGCAGTCCGCAGTCTGGTACAAATCTCGAAACTGCCATGTCAGGCGATCTTTTTGTATCTCAGGGCGTTCAGGTAAACGAGCGATAACGTTTTATTCGCTTATCGATTTCAGAAAGCCACTCAAATTACAAAAATGTCTAAAGATTACCCGCACGGCTACCGCCCACACCCGATAAGGCTTCTTATCGGGTGTGGGCAATGTAGAAGAGCCTTCTAGGCTCTTGCGACGCTTCGGTTATCCCCAGACTGGCGCGTCTACTCTAACGCCACAATTTAAGTAGCATAGAAGAGCCTTCCAGGCTCTTGCGACGCTTCGGTTATCCTCAGACCGGCGCGTCTACTCTTATCGCCCAACGGTCGGCATGGCGAGGTGGCAAATGAATTGTTTGATTGGATTTGAACTGAGCATAAGTCCTTAAAAATCCGTCAGTAAAACATTTAGGCACAAACGCTTCCCGCATTAGACAGTATAAAACCGTCGTCAGCGGGAAGTATAGATAGCCGTCTTATACCCCGGAGTTATAAATCGGCATTCCGAAATTTTTATATAACTGCAATGGCTCCTGGGCATCTTTTCTCAACATTTCGGTTGTTACAAGCATGCCCTCAGCTTCAAGTTGTTCAACCCAGTTTTCCGGAACCGGCCCTTCGCGGAAGCCGATTTTTTCCACATCTTCGCCGGTCGCTCCTGTAATCAGACTGGAAAAACCAGACAAGTACAACGACCCATAGCATTGAATGCAAGGCTGCGCCGAGCTCACGAGCTCAAGCGGTCCAAGCTCGGACTGTTTGAGATCATGTGTATCCAATAAATGCTGTGCATTCATGGTCGCCATGATCTCGGCATGGACCAGGGAAAAGCCAGCCGAAATTACCAGATTCACCCCAGCCGCCACCAGGTGGCCATCTGTTGTGAAAACAGCGGCACCAAATGGCCCACCGGTTTTTTCAAGGACATTTTGCTTGGCGAGATGGATTGCATAGAGCATCCGTTGTTCGGGTAAGGGACAATAAAGTTCCCTTGGTTCATTGCGAAACCATTTTGGATTGTGAATGACAATATTGCTTTTTGACTTGGCCATAAAAACCTCCATAAAATTAAAAATATAGGACTCATACTGCAGCCCGGCATGACGGGCTCCAGCAGGTTTTTACGTCTGCCCGAGGTTGATGATAAAGATGAGGAGCGGATACGGTTATAGCAGCGATCAATCATTCCGGCAATCGGTCAGCTGTTGGACCAGAGACCCGAACAAAGTCGCTTAATTTCCAGCTGCGGATATCTCCATCCCCCCCATTTTTAAGCGAAACTCTTCGTATCTCGGATATAAACAGTCCTGGCTCAATTGTATCTCCCATCTCCCCTGCCACCGGAGAAAATATGTTTTGACGATAGTTTTTCGAAAAAAAGCTGCTAAAAATTTCGCCCACAGTGATTTTATCCGGGGATTTAAGAAGGGAGCGCAAATGATTTCCCTCACCACTGGACGAGATAAAACCTCCGTCTTCAAGCACCATGAGGCAGGTGCGCACCAGCGCCGGGTCACTGCCAGTGGCAATTGCAATGTCACTTTCAGAAGGTGGAGTTTCTCCATTGCTGAATTTTTCGGCTATCACCTGGAGTATCTTCAATCCAAGCAATCCGCCGATTTCACCAAGATCGGTCGCATATTTCTTAAGGCCGTGGAGAATTTTAATTGCCCCCGCTTGATATGCGACTTCCGCTCCATAAAGCACGATGGACCACATCAGATACATCCAGAACATAAAAAGTGGCACAGTAGCCAGCACGCCGTATAACTTGCTGTAGGTAACAGCTTCAGCAACATAATACGCAAAGACGCGCTTCAAGATCTCAAAAAGCACCGCCGAAACTCCGGCTCCAAGTGCGGCATCGCGAAGCTGAACTTTGGTCGCCGGCATTTTAAAAAACATTGCCAGCAGCGTTATCCAGGCCACGAGAAAGGGAGCAATAACGTTACTTGAGCGAATGAGCTGTGAAGTAACTTCTCCACCGTAAATTTCAAAGGTGCTGAGCTTGGCGGTAGAGTATACCGAAAGCACCAGACATAAGGGGCCAAGTGTCAGAACAGCCCAGAAACTGACCAGCTTGGTCAGTATGTTCATCTGAGCGCTGACTCTCCAGACAACATTAAGCGCACTTTCAATAGTGTTGAGCAGCGAAAGACAGGTAAAAATAAGAATGGCCACACTTATCTGGTTTAGTCCTGACACATTACTGGTGAAGGTTTCTATATAACCGATTATCTGATTTTGCAGAGAAAGCAGGCGTTCATTTTCTCCCTCCATTTGCGGCAGAAGCTGCATAATTACCCAACGCAGGTTCTCATCAATTTTGTCGTCGGTGACACCAAACACCGTAAACATCGAAATCGTCAGGTACGAGACTGGGACAAGGGCAAACAGAGATGTATAGGTAAGGGCCGCAGCGCGAGAAAAACAGTCATCCCAGTAAAACCGATGGGCGGCACTGCTGACGACATTAAAAAGCCAGTGCAAAGTGGAAACCAGTTTTTTTGATGAAACAGGTATCTTCATCATTCGCCCTGTTTAAAGTGCTGTTCTCCAGCGTGAAAGTATCGGTTGTAATCGGCTCAATGTTTCTTCCGGCACCGCTGAAAGCGGTGTCATGATCGCCGCAGACAATGCTTTGGATGCAAGTTCCGATGGTTGGGCTGCAGCAATAAGCGGAATAACCCGGGTAATAAGTCTGCGGGCGTGCTCAGTGTTCTTTTTCAAAACGAAAATAAGTGCTTCGATGTCGACGTCATCACTATCTGTGCGCCAGCAATCGTAGTCTGTGACCATGGCAATTGTCGCGTAGGCCATTTCCGCTTCTCGCGCCAGTTTGGCCTCGGGGATATTCGTCATGCCAATAATATCCGCCCCCCAGGACTGATATAACCGGGACTCGGCACGGGTAGAAAATGCTGGCCCCTCCATACAGATATACGTAGCTGCGGGATAAACTGACATGTCCTCATCAGCAAACAGTCGGGCTGCTTCTTGAGACAAAATATTGTGAAGAACTGGGCAGACAGGGCTGCCAAACGCGATATGAGCGGCGATTCCGTCACCGAAAAAAGTCGAGCGACGATTTACTGTGCGGTCAATAAACTGGGTTGGGAAAACAAAATCTCCGGGCGCCATCGACTCACTGAGGCTGCCCACCGCGCTGACACTGATACACCACTCCACACCAAGAGATTTAAGGGCCCAGATATTGGCCGCATAGTTCACGTCTCCGGGGAGGATTGTGTGGTTTTCTCCATGTCTGGCAAGGAAAAAGACCTCAGTTGAGAAGTGTTCATTACGCACTTCGCAACGAGTAATAACCGAACTGGGTGCACCAAATGGAGTTACCAGTGATATATCATCCAGAACTTTAAGGTTATCCAGCTTGTACAAACCAGACCCACCAATTATCCCGATCTTACTCACGGTCCCCCCCTGAATTTAAGCGGAATGGTCTCTAACCGCAGCTTTTTTTACTTTCTTTGGTTCGTTTTTTGCTGCCAGTTGACCACAGGCAGCAGATATATCATTACCCTTGGACCAACGAATTGTGCAGTTTAAACCACGATCGAGCAGAGTTTGATGCCACTTCTCAATAATCTGCCGCGACGAAGCACTGTAACCAAGTCCACTGTTGTCGTTGTAAGGAATCAGGTTTACCTTTGACTGAATTCCATGAAGAAGTTTAGGCAAGCGCTGTAGATCCTGAAAGGTGTCGTTAACCCCGGCGAGCATCACGTATTCGATTGTGATGCGCTTTCCTTTTTTTAAAGGGAAATCGCGTAGTGTCGCCAGAAGTTCGGAGAGAGGCCAGCGTTTATTGATAGGAATAACGACATTTCGCACTTCATCAGTCGTGGCGTTAAGTGAAATTGCCAAGTTTGCCCCAACCTCCTCCTCAGCAAAACGCTGAATTGCCGGTATAACGCCGGAGGTTGAAACAGTCAGTTTTCGCGGACTGAAATCAAAACCCTTCGGATGATTCAGCAAACGTACCGCACGAGCCACATTGTCAAAATTATGAAATGGCTCCCCCATTCCCATAAAGACAATATTGTAAAAGTCGTCAATCAGAGTGCCATTTCCGTCGTAACCTTTTCGTGCGGCAATGTCGTCGCGAACTGCCAGAACCTGGCCTAGTATTTCATGGGTTTCGAGATTTCGTTTCAAGCCCAGTGTCCCTGTCACACAGAACGAACAGGCGACAGCACAGCCAACTTGCGAAGATACGCACAGTGTCCAGCGTTTCGGTTGTTTGATAAGCACGGTTTCAACTGTTTCTCCGCCTTCGAGCTGAAAGAGATATTTTCTCGTGCCATCAACTGATTTGAGACTTTGAAGTAGTTTGGGTCGGTAGATGGTGAAATTTTCGCTGAGAAGCTCACGGACAGACTTGGCAATGTCGGTCATCGCTTCAAAGGAGGTTTCCCGTTTGCGGTATAACCAGGGAATAAGTTGTTTGGCCCTGTAAGGCTCAAGCGAGCAGGAACTTTGCAACAATTGCGAAAGCTCCCGCTCATCAAAATTCAGTATCTGTTGTTTCACAGATGTCCTTTATCGATCATGCTATCGCAATCAGTGACTGCAGGAGCATCCACACTTGCTCAGTTCCGGAAAAAAGAATTTGATTTCAATTGCCGCATTTTCAGCCGAATCTGAACCATGGACAGCGTTGGCGTCGATACTTTCAGCAAAATCGGCGCGGATTGTGCCCGGAGCAGCTTCTTTGGGGTTTGTTGCTCCCATCAGTTTGCGGTTCAAAGCGACTGCGTCATTACCTTCAAGAACGGAAACAACAACTGGTCCTGAAGTCATGAAAGCAACGAGGTCCTTGAAAAAGGGCCGCTCTTTGTGAATGGCATAAAATTCGCCAGCCTGTTCGGCGGACAATGACAGCATTTTTGTTCCGGCGATACGAAGACCGGCATCCTCAAAACGGCTGAGAATTTTGCCGACAACGTTTTTCTTTACTGCATCGGGCTTGATGATTGAGAGTGTTTTTTCCATTGGACTATCCTTATATTCCTTAATTGATGAACTTATTTCTTATCCATAAGTTCTTTGATTTTTTTGCCAAGATGGGCTGGCGAGCGAACAATGTTCACACCAGCTTTTTCAAGGGCGGTATATTTTGCTTCAGCAGTACCAGTTCCACCGGAGATGATAGCCCCGGCGTGGCCCATACGTCGTCCTGCCGGTGCGGTTGCTCCGGCGATAAACGAGACAACGGGCTTCTTGCAGTTTGAGGCAATCCACTCCGCGGCTTCTTCCTCCGCACTACCACCGATTTCGCCAATCATGATGATGTAATCAGTATCAGGATCGTTGTTGAAGAGGTTAAGGCAGTCGATGAAGTTTGTTCCGTTTAGCGGGTCGCCGCCGATACCGATACAGGTACTTTGGCCGATACCAAGATCTGAAAGCTGACCGACAGCTTCATAAGTCAGTGTTCCGGAACGGCTGACAACCCCTACCCGGCCTGACATGTGAATGTGTCCTGGCATAATACCAATTTTACACTCGCCAGGAGTAATCACGCCCGGACAATTTGGTCCTATCAGCCTTGTTTGCGTTGTTTTCAGGTAACTGCTCACCGCGAGCATATCGCGGACCGGAATTCCTTCCGTTATACAGATAACCAGTGGTACGCCAGCATCTGCGGCTTCGATTATCGCATCAGCAGCAAATGGAGCCGGAACGTAAATAACACTGGCATTTGCACCAGTGCCTTCAACTGCATCACGAACCGAGTTGAAGATCGGAATCTGTTCGACAACTTCCCCGCCTTTCCCCGGACTGACGCCTGCTACCATTTGTGTGCCGTATTCTTTGCACATTCTTGTGTGAAACAGGCCAGACTTTCCGGTCATACCCTGAGTAACAACTTTTGTATTTTTATTTACTAATACAGACATTTTACAAGATACCTATTTAACTGCTTTCACGAGTTTTTCACTGGATTTTTAACGGCGGCGACGATTTTTTCCGCAGCTTCGTCGATATTTACAGCCGGAGTAATTTTCAGGCCCGATTCTTCAAGCAGTTTCTTACCCTGTTCGAAGTTTGTACCTCTCAGCCTGACAACCAGAGGAACTGTGATATTCAGAGTTTTTGCGGCATCAATAATCCCTTCAGCAATCACATCGCAACGCATGATCCCGCCAAAAATATTAACGAGTACGCCCTTGACCTTGGGATCCTGCAGGATTAACTGAAACGCCTTCGCGACCATTTCACGAGTTGCGCCTCCACCGACATCAAGGAAATTAGCCGGGTCTCCATTTGCCTGTTTGATTGCGTCCATTGTGGCCATGGCCAGTCCGGCACCGTTAACCATACAGCCGATATTGCCATCAAGGGCTACATAGTTGAGGCCGACTTCTTTGGCGATAAGCTCACGCTCGTCGATTTCATCGTAGTCCAGATATGCCAAAGCTTTTTTTTGGCGAAACAGTGCGTCGTCATCAATCGCCAACTTGGCATCAAGGCAAATGAAATCCCCATCGGCAGTTTCAATCAGCGGATTTATCTCGAGCATACTGCAATCGAGGCCGAGATAAGCATTGTATATGGCCTGAATAACAGCAAAGAACTTCTTCTCGGCGCCCTTTTCAATTTTGAGAAACTGCGAAATTGCCCGGCAATGAAACCCCTGCAGGCCAGATTCGTGGCTTACCGGCAAATTGAAGATTTTCTCTGGATTGTGTTCTGCTACTTCCTCAATTTCCATACCGCCTTCGGCGCTGACGATGAAGGAAGTTTTTCTTTTGGCACGATCCAGCAACAAACTCAGGTAAAACTCACGCTTGATGTTGGCACCTTGTTCTACCCAAACCTTGCGCACCAGTCGTCCTTCAGGTCCGGTTTGTGGTGAAACCAGATTCATGCCGAGAATCTTCTCTCCGGCGGTCAGGGCTTCAAGTGGGTTTTTGACTACCTTGACTCCGCCGCCTTTTCCACGGCCGCCAGCGTGTATCTGAGCCTTGACGACGACCACTCCGCCACCAAGGTTTACCGCCGCCTTTTGTACTTCTCGCGGGGTATATGCCAGTTGCCCCTTCAAGACAGGAACACCGAAGTCTTTAAGCAGGTCTTTGGCCTGATATTCATGTAAGTTCATTTTTCTATATCTTGCTCACTATTGGTTAAAGAAACCCGGCGCGGCAACAGGCACAGCGATACCAACGATGTGCCATCACACTGCCGGGATGATTAGTTGCCGATCAGGCCGGCAGGGCGTCGACCAGTTCGCGTACTTTTCCGGCGCTGACATTAAGCGCTGCTGTCTCCTCGGCTGTCAGTTCAGCGACAATGATTTTCTCAACACCACCTTTACCGACAATTACCGGAACGCCCATATATATGCCCTTGATACCGTATTCACCATCAAGGTAAGCAGCGCATGGCAGGACCTTCTTCTGATCCTTAAGGTAACTTTCTGCCATTTCAATAGCTGCAGTTGCTGGAGAATAGAATGCCGAGCCAGTCTTGAGCAGAGCAACAACTTCACCACCAGCTTTGCGCACTCTGTCCTCAATCTGTGTCAAACGTTCAGCCTGGATGAAATGACTGACCGGGATACCTTGAACAGTGGTGTTGCTGCGCACTGGCACCATGTCATCGCCGTGTCCGCCAAGGACAAAAGCATTGATGCTGGCAGGAGTGACGCCGATTTCTTCGGCCAGAAAAGCACGGTAACGAGCAGAGTCAAGCACTCCCGCCATGCCAACGACTCGCTCTGTCGGAAATCCTGTTTCTCTTTGACAGAGAGTAACCATAGCATCAAGAGGGTTTGAAACAACAATTACGAAACTGTTCGGGGCGTAAGTTCTAATACCTTCAGCCACAGACTTCATAATCTTGGAGTTGACGCTCAGTAAATCGTCACGACTCATACCGGGCTTTCTTGCCAACCCAGCAGTTACAATACAGACATCAGCGTCAGCCAGATCTTTATAATCGTTTGTTCCTGTAATGGTGACGCTGGAATTGAGCACAGGCGCTGCATGACTCAAGTCGAGAGCCTTGCCCTGCGGAAGGCCTTCTACGACATCAAAAATCACTACATCACCAAGTTCGCGAACAATTGAAAGATAGGCCAGTGTGCCGCCGATATTTCCACCGCCAATGAGCGCTATCTTTCGACGTCTTTGTCCTGAATTACACTTGTCAGACATTTGAGTTGCCTTTTTGGTTACTGAATTAAAAAATTTGCGATTATTTTACTTAAATCGCGTCACAAAAAACAAACTGGAAGAACTGAAAGGCTGATTTATTAAGAATATTTAACTACTTGGCTGTTTGATCCGTGCCTTCTGGGATAATAACCGGAGATTCATTTAACGGTTCCTTTACAGGATCTTTCACCCCTTCAGCGATACCGGCAAATATCCCAGCCTGACGAATAAGCTCGTTGGTATCAACCTTCTTGAAATCGATGGAGTTATTGCCAGCTTTTCCTTCGGAATTCAACACAACAAACTTCGGATTATTCTTAAGAAGAGACTCAACAACAGCAAGTCTTAAAAGTGATCGCCCACCTGGCCCGGAGAGTGCTGAAATTTGGGATTTTATACCTTCAATCTCACTGAGCCCGGATGTGCGAATTCTATCCGCTTCATTGATCCTCACTTTGAAATAAGCGTTCCCTTCTGTCTCAAGGACGTTCTTTTTACCTTTCGCTGTTTCGATCATCCTGTTAACCGCCCCTTTAGCACGGTTAAGCTCAGTTCTTTTCTCTTGTTCGACCGTAGCGACCTTAAGCAATTCCTGATCCGTTTTTTCCCGGATGTTGTCAGCCTCGTCGACAAGGTTTTGATATGTGGAATCGATTGTTCCGTCGCTTTTTACCCGTTCCAGCTTGTGGCGATAATAAAGCACCTCATCAATAATAATCCCTTCGTTCTTCAGGCGAGAATTCAAGGCGTCTTTAACTCTATTGAAGGCCAGTTCCCGTTGACTCATTGCTGAATGGTCTTTGACGCCGATATCCGCTGAAAAGTCTTCCGTCTTCAAAACGTTGAGGTGGGTTCGGATATCGGCACGACCCACTGCTTCCACAAGTTGGTCTATCTCGGTATCATTGCTACCAACACGTTGGATAATATGTCCTATCATCTGCGGGTCGATGTGATATTGCAAATTCACTGCAACTCTGACTTCATTGCCGTCCACAGTTCGAACTTCAATAAAGTCGCCACTGGCGCCCTGTTGGTCTCCCCAGCGAATTGTTCGCACACCAGTAAATATCCGGTATACCTTTTGCCATGGCCATATGAAGTGAGATGTTCCAGTAGCCAGGATGCGATCTGAAACACCTCCTCCCGCCCAAGTGGGAAGAGCACTGAAAAGAGCACCATGTTCACTGCGGTTGATGGTAACGAGAATGCCATCACATCCTGAAAGTGACAGTATTAACAATACTAGTAGAGCTGATTTAAATTTATTCTGCATTAGGCACCTGCTTTCCGGTAAGCTTGTTAATCCAGGCGTCAACATTATATGGGTCGACATCAGCAACAACCCCCCCCTGGAGCGTCGTCAGAAGTGGCGCCATCTTTTTTGCCAGATAAACCTCTGCACCCTTGAGTTCGGTATAGAGATTGTTCTTGGCGGAAGTAATCTCCGCTTCAGCTTTATCCACAAGAAGGTCACCCTGGGCAATTTTGGTTACTTTTTCCTTTTCACCTTCAGATATAAGAATATCTGCCTCAGCTTTTCCGTTAGCCTGAAGTTTGCTGATTTCTGCATCCCAGAAAGCTCTGGTTTCTTCAGTCTTGGCTTCCGCTTCTTTTAATTTGCGGTTTGACGAATTAAGGGAAACCTTGATCTCCTGAAGTGCCTTCTGAAAAATTTCTTCTTCTTTCTGGGCGCTTTCGTATTCAAATCGCCTCAGCAGTGTACCCCAGATTTGCAGACCACTTTTTGCCCATTTGCGATTCAGACTATCCCCTGCCTCAAGTACGAGAGTCTCACGCCCAATCGGTTTATAATATTCACCGGCCTCAAGGGAACCGAGTTTGTTTTGCAATTGACCTACGGCTTCATCGGCAAACCGCTGTAAGAACGTCTGCATTGAACCGCTGTATTGATCGAACAATACTCGTGGACCATTGTGTTCATAGACGATTGGTGTCGTCAAAGGCGCAAGCCTGTTGCCTTCCGCCATAATCGGCAGTTCAACTCCGTTTCCTTGGCCAGGTGCTTTGAAGAGTCTGACAACGAATATGATATCGTTGCGGATTTTTGGATCATTGGCGCTTGTGATTTCCACCTGGGGGAACTCGCTTTTCTCCAAATCGTTATTGAAATCAATTAACTGAAAAGTTGCAGGAAGCAGGTGTATCTGAGAGACAAATGGAATTTTCCAGTGCAAACCTGGCGGAAGTCCTTTATCAACAAAACCGGCAGGCAATAAGCCAAATGTCAGATAATTTTGTCGGACGCCTATTTTGTCCGGTGGGACTATCTGACCAAAAATGAAAAATGGCAAAACAACTGCAACAAGCATCAGACCCGCCACAGCAGCCAGGACACTGGCTATCTTCCCTCGCTCGTTATTTCCGCGGTCCGATCTGCTACCGTATTGTCCGTGACCCGCTATATTGCTATGAGAATTGCTTCCAGACACCGTTAATCTCCCTTATGGCCGCACATCAAGGCAATTTTCGCCCGATATTCATATACGGCTTGTGATGAGGATAATGTGCTTATACGTATAAATCTTCCTGGACAGGAACTATTCGCACACAGCGATCCCTGTGTTAAGCACGCGAGCTGGACCTTATATCGTCCACCCACAAGAGCGCAACTCCTCAAGATAGGTTAAATGGCGGAGAACATGATGAATATAGTTCTATTTGAGCCAGAGATCCCACAGAATACCGGTAATATCGGTCGTCTCTGTGTGGCGACAAACTCTCGGCTTCACTTGATTGAGCCCCTTGGTTTTGAGCTCAGTGACCGTTACCTGAAGCGAGCCGGTCTCGATTATTGGCAGTATGTTGATCTGAAAATTCATCCATCACTTGAGGCCTTCTATCAGTCTGAGGCATTAACCCCATCAGAACACTTCTGCCTTTCCAAGAAAGCAGATAAGCTATATACGGAAGTTGCGTTAACCAGCTCTGATTATTTTATGTTTGGCCGGGAGACCAAGGGGTTGCCGGATGAAATTTTATCGGCATACCCGGAGAGAAATTTGCGAATTCCGATCTTCCACAATGGAGTGCGCAGTCTTAATCTGGCCAACTCGGTGTCGATAATAGCCTATGAGGCGATCCGACAAACAATGTTGGGACCTAAATAACAGAAGTAATTGATTTATAATCATCTCTCAGTTTTTATTCTATCTGGATTTTTATCATGAGAAGAGTCGTCATTTTGCAACCTTTCATTTTGGGGCCACTGGCTCATCTGGTGTTTGTAGTTCTGTGTGGATTGCTGACAGTGGCTCTAGCTGAAACCGCTGCGGTTCCGGTAAAGAAGAAATTACAAAAGAAAGTCGCAGCAGAGCCAAAAATTATTTATCAGGAAGTTGAAACGCAGAAACCTATAGTGGGTTGGGTGGAAAAAGTTACTGTTCAGCCGGGTGGTGTTGTCATGCATGCCAAATTGGCCCCTGACATAGATTCTTCATCGATTCATGCTACGGAAGTAGAGGTGATTGAAAAGGGAGAGAGGAGATTTGCACGTTTTACAATTGAAGGACGTTACGGAAAAAAAGCGACGCTCGAACGGGAAATTGTCGCGATTAACAAGGTGAAATTACCTGGAGGTGCCAAAGAAGAGCGCTATGCGGTAAATCTGGGCATTTGTCTTGCTGGTCAGTTTCAGGAAGAGCAGGTGTCACTGACAAATCGAGCTGAATACGAGCACGAGGTCTTGCTGGGTAGGTCATATCTTGCGGGACTTGTTGTTGTTGACCCGTCAAAAATTTTCACCAGTGCTCCTGATTGTAATCAGAACTACGAGAATTAGAAGGGCGGACTAAGTTTATGCTTATGAGGCTCTCTGCTTTTTTGTTTCTGGGCACTTTCATTCCCGCAATCCTTTGCGCCCAGACGGCCAAGACCAACTCGACAGATGAGTCACAGCAGCAACTGTTTGGCTGGGTAGAGAAAGTAGCCATTTATCCCGGAGGAGTTGTGCTTGACGGTAAGCTTGATACCGGAGCCGATCATTGTTCTCTACATGCTAAGAAGGTCAAAAAGTTCAAACGAAATGGTAAAACCTGGGTAAAGTTCAAAATCAAAAATCGCGATGGCATTCAACAGACATTTGAATTGCCCACCTATCGTCGAGCACGAATCAAGAGCAAAGGCGGAGACAGCCAGACTCGTCATGTTGTTCGTTTGGGACTTTGTTTGGGAGGTCACTATCGGGAAGTTGATGTCAATCTTGTCGATCGTTCCAATTTTTCCCTGCCGGTTCTGATTGGTCGCAGTTTTCTTGCGGGCGAAGCTCTTGTTGATTCATCAAAAACGTACACTACCAATCCATCCTGTTCGGAAGTTGAAGAATGAAAAAATTAGCGATTCTCATCGGTTTTGTTTTGATTGTTGCCGGTTTATGGCTTTCATGGACCAAGTCACAGCAGTTTGGCTTGCCTCTAACTCCGAAGGGAGAATCAAGTGTTTGGGATATTCAGGCAAAGGTAGTCCTGGATACATGGGAAGAAAAACGTATCAATATGTCTCTTGCGATGCCGGAGAGCTCTGATAACTATCTCATCAAGCGGGAGACTTTCGAGTCTCGCCACTATGGTGCCGCGATGATCGAGAGTGGCAAAAAGGGCACCATTGTCGATAACCGTCGGTTGGAATGGAGTGGGCTGACTCTTGCCGAGCCACATTCAGTGGTATTTAAAATTACTGTCGCTGAGAGTCCGGTGTCCCCAAGCAGCCTTTCCTCTACGGACAAATTTCTCACGGTCAAACTACGAGATGAACAAATAGCCGAGATTGGTAGATGGCGTAAAGGTATATCACGTGAGGATCCGTTAAATGACATTCTTTGTCGCGTTAAGGGCTCGGATGTCTTTTTCGGTAAAAATGCCAAGTTGAGTGATATACGCGATACCTTTCGTTATCTCGGATTTCCAGCTCGTAGTATAAAAGGGCTACCACTTGTAGAAAATAGTCGAGATTTGGCTATGGAAAGCCGGGTTCAAGTTTTTGTCAAGGACCATTGGGTGTTGGCTCCACAGGAATGCGGCAAATCAGTAGATCCCCACTTCTTCATCTGGACCCACAAAAAAGCTCCTGTTTTCACTATCAGCCGACCCAACGATGGTATGGTGCAGTACTCTGCGGTAAAGATAACCCCGATATCATTTGAGGGAACTTATTTTCCCGAAATCGAGGCCAAAGGATTGGCTTTAGTTCGTTATTTATGGGTCTTGCCCGTTGAGACACAAGCTTTGTTTCGCATCATTCTTGTATTCCCACTTGGTGCCTTGATTGTTGCTGTAATCAGAAATCTGATTGGCATTCGCACATATGGCACATTTATGCCCGTGCTAATCGCTCTTTCATTTCGCGAAACAAAACTTCTTTGGGGAGTAGCACTCTTTAGTGTCGTAATTCTGTTTGGTCTTGTTGCTCGTGTTGTTCTGGAAAAGCTTCGGCTGTTGATTATTCCCAGACTTGCCGCAACATTGACTATTGTTGTTGGTATATTGATTACTTTTACCGCTGTTGGTGTCAGTTACGATATACCATCGCTGCCCTCTGCCGCCCTTTTCCCTTTAATCATCATGACAATGACGATTGAACGCATGTCAATCACCGCCGAGGAAAGCGGTATATTCAAAGCACTTTTTCGGGCAGTTACAAGCATAGCATCAGCTGTGCTGGTCTACCTAGTCGCCGTCAATTATTATAGCGAGTATTTGTTTTTTACTTTTCCGGAATTACTACTTTGTGTTCTTGGAGTATCGATATTACTTGGCAAATATACCGGCTACCGCCTGAATGAACTTTATCGATTCAAGAACATAGATTGAGTCACTATGGTTAACATATTCCCACGAAGCCCATCATCGCTGAGAAAAGCAGGTATACTAGGGTTGAACCAGCGTAATGAAAGCTGGGTTATGGCCCACAATCCGCGACGTGCATACCCTATGGCCGATGATAAATTGCTGACGAAGAAAATGGCAATAGAAGCAGGTATCACAGTTCCCGAACTCTACGGTTCAGTCAGTGCCACCGGGGAGCTACGTCACATTGACAAACTTCTTGGGCCTCATCGGGACTTTGTTATAAAGCCTGTCCATGGCTCAGGAGGAAGTGGCATTATTGTAATCAGCGGCCGGGATGGTGACAATTACCTGGGGATAGACGGCACTCCATATGACAGTGGAGCACTGAGATCTCATATTGCTCATATACTTTCGGGCCTATACAGTCTTGGTGGACAGCCCGATTCCGCAATGATTGAGTACCGCGTCAGATTCTCGCGAATATTTGAACATCTGGCCTATAAAGGGGTTCCGGACATTCGCACGATTGTATTTCGTGGAATTCCAATTATGAGTATGTTGCGGTTACCTACACGCAAGTCGCACGGTAAGGCCAATCTTCATCAGGGAGCCGTTGGTGTCGGTGTGGATATGGCGACTGGTATGACTATTGGTGGAGTAAGCAGCAATACACGAATTAGCGAACATCCAGATACTGGAGCTGCCCTTGCCGGTCATATGATACCGGACTGGGACACAATTCTTGAAATATCGAGTCGCTGTTACAACCTGACTGAACTAGGTTATCTCGGAGTGGATATCGTTCTGGATGAAGGGCTTGGACCAATGGTGCTTGAAATAAACGCCAGGCCCGGACTCAATATTCAGATTGCTAATAACTGTGGTATCGCCAAACGACTCGAGGCCGTGAGAGCTTTGCGCGAGCTGCCGACTGAAACAGCCGATCGTATTGCCCTGGCCAAACAGATGTTTGCAGTCTAGCCCGGAAATTGCACGTAAGTTCACGGCTGAAACAGGTTTCACCCGCGAATTTACGAGTACAACGACCGATTCTGTTTAAATTTTGTCGTTACAGTTTGCACTCTTTGATTACCCTGCTGCGGCTTTATATTTTTGACCGCGAATTCTGGACAGTCCGCGGGGGAGCGTTCGGTCGGTGGTATTGCCTCTACCTCGTCATCCCCGGCTTGACCGGGGACCGCCGCCACTGACGATTCGGTAACCAGCTAAGCAACCAGTAGAGGTCTACCCCCACGCCTTGCCACAGACTTCTCAACCTCACGACGAGCTTACATGCAACATCCAGGCTAGCACCAATCTTGGGTAACAGACCGATATCAGGTTGATGTTTTTTTTCTTATTGGCAATGCATTGTCAGAATTATGAAAATCCGGTCTGCCCGTCTTTTTCCCCCCGAGTGTGTAAAAAATTTGTTGATTATCGTTAACCCGGATTACAGCAGATAGAAAACAAAACTTGGAAGATCTCAGGTAATCGGCAGAATCTCCTGTTACATTGAACGAGATTGCGGTCATCACGATTGTATTATCATGTTCTATCTGAACTGTGTTTATTGAAAAATTCTTGCTGATATCGTTTTTTGCACGCACACGGTAATGACTGAAATCGGAAACCCACCAATGGCCATCTGGGGACAGGTGAAGTTCCAGGTAACCATTATCGCGATAAAAAAAAGCTTCAAAAACATTATCGTGCCAGAGCCCTTCCCGGAATCTGTCCGTTGTTGCGCAGTCAGAGAAGGCATGAAGCGCCACTGATGTTAGCTCTTTGGCATAAGCACTGACGGCGAAGGTAAACCGACAAACACCATCCTCCAACTGTACCAGATCGAGACTATAATATAATGCTGGATGTTGGAGGCCATACCAGTCACTTGAAAGTACAGCTGAGTTTCGTTCTACAACCTGGACTGCTGACTTGATTGACCCTTCGTTGTAAATAGTTACTTCACTCACCGCCTTCCTCAAGTGCAATTGTATGATCTATCAGCCGCCAAAGTTTTGAAAATCGATCTGGCAATAGCTGAGATAATGGTCGATATGTGGATAAGCATAAGTGATTCTGAGCTCTGGTAATTGCCGTATACAGATGAGCTCGTGAGAGAGGATTATCCGGATATGCATTCCGGGAAGGATTCCAGAGTGCAACCGCTGGGAACTCCAAACCTTTCACATCTTCAGCAGAAGCTACAATAATCCCCTCCTCCAATGTCATGTCATGTGCCGTCTGCATGCGAACAATATGGCCAAAACGTGGTTTAAGAATACCGCTAACAATTTGAGCGGTGTTTCTATTGCAGCAAAGCACAGCAATTGCGTTCCCATTGTATTTCTTTGCAGCTTTCTCCACCCAATTGCTCATTTCCGACAAGGCTTGCTCTTCGTTGATACAGTAGAATAGATACGGCGCCGGCCCCTTACGACCCGATCGAACTGGCTTTGCTCCGCTTACGTGCGCAGCGACATTTTGGATTGCGATACTGTATCGATGACTCACTTCCAATGTAGAAAATTCACAATTTATCTTGGCTGATTTCCAGTTCTCAATAATTGCCTGCCATCCCGGGAAAGAAGCATCCTTGTCGGTTTGTTGGTTTGTGTCGCCAACCAAGGTCATACCAGTTTTTAAGCGACAGGTTTCCAGTAGGACAGCAAGTTCAATTGCACTTAGTTCCTGAACTTCATCGACAAGCAAGTATTCAAAACAATGGCAATTCAGATCTACCGCACCTCGCATTTTGAAAAAATGCAGTGCGGCAACAAGAGTATCGTCTTCAAAGTCGTAGTGACCTGAGACCCGGTTATGTCGTGTCCTCTCTAGTGCAGCAGAAATATCACCGAGATCGATTAGACCACGTTTATCGTGAGAGAGTATCGCAGTCGGATTACTTAGGATCTGCTCAATGTCTTTATCGTAAAGTGCTAACCGTATTTGAAGATGGCCTAGCTCTTCAAGACGTTTGTCGTTGGCTGAAAGCGAATTACCTGTATGAAAAATGCTCTGCGGAGAACGACAGATTTTTTGCGCAATCGCCAGCGAACCGCAATCCGCGATCCACTGGAGCTTCTTATCTGCTTGCCAGGTGTCCGGTATAATGTGCGAGCTTATCAACCAATCTACAAGCCGTTGTTTTTGACAGGCAACATATTCTTCCAGAGCGCTATATAGTGCTTCGGAGCGTTTAAGTCTGGCGTATCCAAGAGGTAAAGTGGAAGCTGGCCGTGTAAATTCAGCTACTTCATGCAGGCGATTCTTCTCAACATATGCTGCTATCCATTTTGCGTAAGTATCTACCGTGATATCAAGGTTGAGCAAATGAGCAGATTTTTCGACATATCTTTTGAGTGATTCTGTTGCAACAATTGCCCCAGATTTTATGCTATTTGTATTGCTCTGCTGACTTATCTGCCACTGCAAGCGATAAAGCCCTACGGTCGTTTTTCCTGACCCTGCCACCCCCTGAAGAAATACGCCCTGATCGGAGTCAGTAGTAATAAGTCGGAACTGTTCGGGGGTAACCAGAGACAGTACATCTGGCAAGGAATCAGAGCTGGCCTTAATTACCCCGGATATACCTTCTTCCTTCTGCCATTGGTTATTCACTTTACGTAAAAATAATTCCGGAGTTCGAATTTCAATAAGTTCGCCGTTTACAATTTTTAATTTGCGTTTTGTATGAACAACCCCTTCTCGTTCCCGGCCAAGTATCTCTTCACAATACTCCTCGCCCTCTGCGTATTCATAATAAAGCTTCGCCACCGGTGCCTTGCGCCAATCTATAATATTGCAATCCGGATTTGAGATATAACCGATTTTGTATTCAATTTGCCTTGGTGCTGAGTTGTCAGATGTATCCTGTAGAACCATGCGGCCAAAATACGGCGACTCAACCATTTCGGAGAGATTCTCAGCGTCCTTTTTTTGCCGGTCTCGTAACCTATGGGAAACTCGTTCATCTGAGGCGAGTTGCTGTTTATCGTCAGCATCACGGGTGCGAACAATATCTTCAGTTAGTTCTCGAGCTCGAGCTTTTTCCGTCTGAAAACGGCTTTCTACACCGATGCATTGCCTCTCGATCGATTCCAAAACGGATAAGAGAATATTTTCTTCCTCAGCGATAATAGTGAGAGAGGCAGGTTCAAGAACTGAATTTTCCGACGAGGTCATCTATTGGGAATCCGTGGCAACTGCAAACACAGAAGTGATGTTAGTTAATAACGATAACGGCTCAGACACTCATTCGAGTGATAACCGTTTGAACGATTTTGCCGAAATAATTTGCTAGAGATTTAAGGTTTTCCATTACCATCTCTATCAAGGAATTGCCTGAAACTTATCATCTCATTTCCTTGTTCTTTTGTCTGGGTGACTACAGACAACAACAACTGACTGAAAATCAAGGTGGCCGATGGGTGTCTCTACTGGTCTTGCGGGGTAGTTTCCATCAGTTCCGGTCGACGAAGTGTAATTGCTTCCGCCATCTCGAGAAGTATCTCAGATCCACCTTCGAAATCTTCAAGAAATAGTGAAAAATCGCCTCCACTGGCTATTGCAGCAAATACTGCCTGTAGGACAGATAGTTGGAATAATACCGGGCGAGGAATATCGGGAAGACTGCTAAGCTCACGCATACTATGCCGAATCATATCCAGAAGTCGAAGAATCTCCTCCTCTTCCTTGACAGGGCTACCGCTTATAATTTTGAGCGAAGACGGCCCTGTTGTATCGATACGTAAATCCGGAATCTGCTGTAAAGCTAACTCGCGAAAATCCTCCGCGGCAAGCGCCAAAAGGAACAAGAGAGTTGAGAGATTTAGCTCAGGTTCTCCAGAATCATTTGAAACTTCTTCTATAACTTCGGGAAACTCCGATAGGAGCTCCATCAGTATGTCGAGAACGATAAACTGAAAAACCACTTCTTTTGCCGCTGTAGTGTTTTCCACCCATGAATCAACACATTCTTTAAGTGCCTCAGCAATAACAGCAAATAGCTCATCTTTTCGAACAAGGTTTAAATCCATTAGTCAGTTCCGCTCTAAGATTCCAAGGAGGGTTTTCAAATATGCCTGCATTATGTGGCCAAGAGGATGCCATAAATATTCCGCTCGCGACAGAGCTCCATTGGTAATTTCACGTTCAGCAAGTCCAGATGGCAATCCTGCCAATACCTGGGATAATGGCTTTGTTGCACTAAGGTTATAGGGATAGTCCCTTTCAATCTCGGCATAGAGGTTTTTCCCATAAAGCCCCTGAGAAATGAGCGCCCGGGCTAGGACTGCAACCCGTTTGCCCTTTTCCGCTCGCTGCCGATATGAATCTGTAGCTTTTGAAACCATGGTAATTTCCCGTCTGAGCATACTGTGATGGTCCAGCAGCCCCTCCAGTTCAAGGCGAAGCGATTCGGGAAAACTTTTACCCTCTCTGCGCACCATATTCATCACCACCTCTCCATAGAGGCGAACTATTTGATAGCAGAAAAGAAAGCGTGCCGGATCTATACTGTGTTTATCTGCACTGAGTCTTGAGGCAAGTTCAAGCACGCCAAGCCTGGTCAGCCTGTAAGATTGTGAAGTGGACTCCGATACTCGGCGCAAGTATCCGTCGACCTCCAGACTTATCAGAAAACGGCGCACCTGGTTGTTGTGAAGACTAACTATTCCACCACTAAAAGAGTGCTCTATCCAGTTGGAGAACAATTCACCAAGGAACTTGAGGTCTCGCGCACGAAATCCCTCATCCGCTGAACAGGCAGCATTTGATGCGAGCGTGGCGGCGGAAAGTAATAAATCGATCATTGATAAACATCTCGAAAGCACTAAGTTACATCGTAACAAATTGGCTTTGCAAGAATTGTTACCGACCGTAAAAGTCCAGTTTTCGAACCCTCAATGACATGTCAGTCCTAAGCGAATTCAAAAACCAATGTATTTTCAGCCTTATAGTCGTCAGCCTGCGAGGCTGCCAGTTCTTACTTGCCACTGTAACCAGGGTGAAGAAGACGGAATCGGGTAGTAACCCGGTACCATCTACAGATTCAATTTAATCCAATTCACCCAGCATCAGTTACGATGTAACTATTCGCAGAGAGATTCAGGGAACAGAAAGGTCTACTTTCGCAACAGGCCGGTCAACCAACGATAGACTCGGTAAACAGTGACGCCGGTAAAGAATAATTCAGGCGCGGAGCATAACTTGTCTCCCCCGCCTCAAATTTAATGGGAAGGAAAAAGATGAGAACTGTAAAAAATATCTTTATCTCACTGGGGTCGGTCATCGACAGCGCCGCTTCTGCATTCACTAATCATGAGGCCCTGGTTAATGAAAAAATAAAAAGCATGGAAAAATCTCTGATACAGGCCCGCCTCAACTATACTCGCCTGGCAAGAGAGATTAAGCGAATCGAGAATGACCTGAAAAATAAACATGACGATATACAGCTTTGGACGGATCGCGCTCGTAACAGCAAGGATTCCAACCTCGAAATAGCCAAGGAATGCCTGAAACGAAAGATCTCCACCGAGCAGATGTCAAGCACACTTAAAGGACAGCATGAACACTTGCTCTCCCTGCAAAAGAGACTGTTCAATGATATCTCCGAAGGAGAGAGCAGGCTTAACTATGTAAAAGGAAAACAACGGGCTTGTCTGGCAAGGCAGTATGAATCTGAAACTCGCAGCGCCTTGAAGTCCAGCGACGAGGTTCTTGACAGTGACCTGGACCAACTCTTTTTTTCCTGGGAGGAGCAGTCCTCATTAACGGCTGACACACTAAACCTAAATGATCCGATCGCTGAGCACTTCAGTGAAAGTGAAATGAATCAACTTCTCGAAAGTGAGCTGCGAAATTTATAACAATAAAAAATTGTAATGTCGGGTCAGACCCCAACAAACTAAAAATAGAGTTGTCAGACAAGGTTTAATTAGGAGAAATTTTTATGGAACAAGCAAGTACGCACATTCCCTTACGAAATGATATTGAAGAGAATATTCACACAGCAAGGTTAAGCCACTTTTCAGAAGTTCAGACTGCAAACACGGCGCTGTGGGACCTGCCAAAAATGCTCCGTCGGCTGGGTGGTCTGATTTTATGCGCCTCGACCGTTATCTTTGTCAGTCAGAACGCGTTACCACTTGATTCACTTAATCGATTTTATGCCTTTACGGCATTCCTCCTGCTTCTGTTTTTGACCGGATTGATCAGCGGTCTGAAACTGATGGATAAAACAACAGCCAGACTCTCCTTTCTCCTGTCATTATTATTTCTCGGACCACAATTCCTTCAGCTTGGAGGGATCGTACGTGCAACGTTGATCGGAGTCGATCTGAATGCCCCGTCGGTCTTCCTTCTGAAGGATGTTTCTCTTCCTTCAATGGCCTTGGCTGTAGCAACCGGGCTAAGCATGGTCGCCTTGTTCTCCTGGTTTACATATGGTTTCACCTGTAGCGAAGAAAGAAAAAAACTTACTCTGCTTCACACAGTAATGCTGGTCACCTTGTTATTACCCTTTCGTGAAACACATTATGTTCTGCCAGTGATGATTGCCTTATTTGCGGCTACTCTGACGTTTAGCAATCGCTACCTGGCGCCCCTTACTGCTCGAGGAACATTCGAAGGTAAAATGACAGAGTTATCCCTTTACTTACCTGTAATTCTTCTCAGTGTAAGGCAACTCGGTATTCACGGCTCCGATGCTCTATTTATTGCCGTGTCTAGTTTGATTCTCTCCCATCTTTTCTTGATTGGTAGTGCGATGCTAAGCGGTCTGGTTGCAAAAATGTTCTCTTATCTGGCTTTAATCCCAATGATGATCGCCGCTACAGCGGTCACACTGGACTCAGGTTTTTCTCCTGACACAGCTTTTGGCATTGCGGTAAGTCAGATGATCTTCTTTGTTTTGACCTTATTTTTCGCGCGATACTCCACTTTGTCAAAAAAGTGCTTTAACATATCTTCGACTTCACTGACGATTGCGGCGCTATTTCTTCTTGGCGATGCGAGTATTGGTTACAGTATTATGGCAGTAGTGATTGCAACCGCTCTTTCCATTTTTGGTTATCAACAAAAGAATAGCTACATTTTCAGGACATCGAGTCTTGCCATGGGATGGACACTTATCTATCACTTGCGATTCGCCGCGGATATTTATGCAATGAGCCCCTGGTTGACATTGGCGGCTCTCGGCCTTTCGCTGACAATGGCTTCATCGCTTCTTTCGTACAACTCGAAACGTTTGCAGTCGGTGCAGACCCTGATATTTAATCCGGAAAAATACTGGAATGAGTCATTGTAAACATAATTACGGTTATTGCCCGTAAGTTCACGGTTAGGTACAGCTCGAACCGTGAACTTACCAAACTTTGTGCGGAGCGATGTGCCTACACACTACCGCAAGAAATCCTGTCAGCGACATCATCAACATAGCGCTCACATCGCTACATACCTCCACGCATCGCCTCCTCAAACCTTGTGATGAAGCTTGGTGCAGAACCCGATATCACCCAGGTAATCTATCGACCTCCTTCTAATGGACCGTGCTGCATTTTTCCTTTGCCACCTCTTTAAGTCGTGACATGTCAAGTTTACCACTTCCCAGTAAAGGGAATTCCGAGATGACATAAAAAGCATCAGACTTCGGTATCCAAAGATTAGGTAGTCCTCTTTTCAGTAAAAATTGCTGCATACGTTCAATATCAAGCGCAATGGTGCTAAGAACGACCAACTTTTCCCCCTTCTTTTCATCGGGGACGCCACAAACAAAAATGACCCGCTCAGTTTTTCCTAATGCTTCCTGCAATAAATCTTCAATTTTGACATGAGGAACCATCTCACCAGCAATTTTACTGAATCGTGAGATTCGGTCAGTGATCGTGACAAAACCATCTTCATCCATCGTCGCGATATCACCTGTAACATACCAACCATCGCGCACCACTTCACGTGTCTTCTCGGCCATCCCAAGATAACCAATCATCACATTAGGCCCCTTGACCAGCAACAACCCCTCTTCACCAAGCTCCTTTTCCTCAAATGTTGAAGGATCGACAATTCTGGCGGTAACACCAGGTAGTGGATGACCAACACTGCCATGTTTGGTGCCAATCTGGTTAATGTCTCCCTCGACGTAATCTTCGACATTGACTATCGCAACAGGCGATAGTTCAGTGCAACCATATCCTTCACGTACCGGTATGGAGAACTTTTTTTCAAAAGAATGCCGTAGAGCCTCTTTCAATTTCTCAGCACCAACAATTACATGTTTTAGTGTGGCAAACTGTTCGGCTGAACACTTTCTTATATAACCGAGAAGAAATGTTGGTGTAGCAACAAGAAAGTCAATTTTATATTTATGCACCAGTTCGCCGACAAGAGCCGCATCAAGGGGACTTGTGTGATATACAACCTTCATTCCGGTAAGAAGCGGCATCCAGAGAGTGACTGTGAATCCAAAAGAGTGGAAGAACGGTAAAACACCAAGAATTTTGTTTTCTTTTGATACATTAAATACATCAAACACCGCTTCAACATTCGATGAAATATTGGCGTGAGAAAGCATTACTCCCTTTGGTATACCGGTACTTCCACTGGAAAAAATAACAGTTGCCAAATCGTCCGGCTCTGCATAGGAGCGGGAAAAAAAAGAATCAAGAACGAGGTAAGTGCGAAAAAATGCAGAAATACAGGCGCTGATTTTGGTGAATACAGTGATTCGTCCCAGGGAATCTTCCAGGTAGATCATCTCCTGGCGCTGTTTTAATTCCAGTTTATCAACCAGCTTGCGAGAGGTAATAACCGTTTCAATACCACATTGCTCAATCGCTGAGGATATGGATTCCTCTGACGATGTGAAATTGAGATTAACTGGTATCTTGTTTCCCATGTAGCAAGCAATATTTGCGTACACACCCGCCAATCCCGGTGGCAGCATGATACCAACCATGCGATCACTTTTAACTCTGTCAGCAAATAGGCTTAAAAATGCAATTGAACCGCTAAGCAGACCAAAAGCACGAACCTCCCGTCCCTCCGAATCAAATATTAGCTTACGAAATGGTGCTTCACGAACCGTGCGTAAAAAACCATCAGGTAAAACCAGGTAGTCACGCTGTCGCTGACGACAAATATCCGCGGCAAGCTCCTGAACAGACGCCCGAACTTTCCATGCAGGAGTGTCGCCGGCAAGAGGAGCTCCAAAGGTGACGGCAACCGGGTAAGGCAGCTCTCTCGGCTTTTTCCAGAAAAATTTGCCGTGACGAAATGAAAATATGCTTCCCCAAATTTTATCCAGGTAGACCGGTATGACAGGTGCCTCTGATCCATCAACTATCCGTTCCAACCCTTTATTGAAGGTAAGTATTCTACCAATGCGTGTAATTTGTCCCTCAGCAAATATGCATACCAGATCACCTTGTTGTATCGCTTTACGTGCCTCGGCAAGAGCCTTCAATATTTTTTTTGGAGATTCCTCCGAGTCTATCGGAATGGCCCCGACCCTGCTGGCAAAAGGCTTGATTAACCAGTGTTCGTAAATAGGACGATAAATCAAAAAACGAACATTGCGTGACAGTGAGGCCAGGATCAGACATGCGTCAACATAGGAGGCATGATTTGCTACCAACAAGGCCCCACCTGATACCGGAACATTTTCTCGACCGATAACGTTCAATTTGTAGAAGGTATGGGTGACAACCCAATTACCCATACGAATAAGTGCACCTTTGACATAAAGTAGAATAATACCGGTGGCCACTAACCCACTGACAGTGAGAAATAGAAACATCGTTGAGGATGTTGTACCAACTACATCAGCCAGGAACCAGACAAGCCCACATGTAGAAACCATAAAGACGTTTGATATCTGATTATTTGCTGCAAGCACTCGGCCAACCTCATGATTAGGCACGATTGTTTGTAATGACGCATTGAGCGGAACAATAAACAACCCTCCTCCACAGCCAACAAGAAACATCAAAATAGCAAATGCGACCACCGATGTATGAGCGAATGCCAACCCCAGCGTAGATAATGAAATTAGAAGGCTGCCTAGTGGCACCAATCCGATTTCAACATTGCCTCCTGACAGTCGACCCGCAGCCATACTGCCGCTGCCGATCCCCAATGCCAAAAAAGCAAAAATTATACTTGTTGCCGAGTTACTTGCATGCAGGGTGTTGGTAACTGAAATTATTGTCACCAGCTTAATTGCTACACCAGCAGCCCAGAACCAGGCACTGGCCATGATAATTTTGGCAGCTGTCGGTTGTTCCTTCAGATATTGGATAATGCCGATAAGCTCTCTGAGCGGATTGAAGCTTGCGTTATTCGTAACATTTTTTTTTGTTCCAACAGGAAGATTAATCAACACTCCCCATCCGACAATTGCGAAGATGATCGCGATTATCGTGCCGGCAATTTCGCCATGCGGCAAAAAATCAAGGACAAGTCCGGCAAGAGAAACGCCTATGATAATGGCGCCAAATGTCCAAAACTCCAATGTCCCGTTTACTTTCGAAATATCTTCTGCCGGAGTCACTTCAGGCAGAAATCCATATTTTGATGGTGAAAAAATTGTACTTTGCAGTCCCATGGAAAAAACCAGCGCGATTAGCAGCAGTTCATCCATCTGCAGAAAACCGATTACAGCAAGTCCCATGAAAAAGATCTCGGCAATTTTGCAGATTCTTAATACATGGGGTTTCGGATAACGATCTGCCAGTATACCGGCCAACGGGGAAAAGATAACATACGGAAGAAGAAAAAGTGCCTCGGCCAGGCATATTTGCCATATTCCTCCACTGCCCGTGGTTAGATGTGAGGCCAGAACGAGCAATACCAAAGTACGAAAGAAATTATCATTCAGAGCCCCAAAAAACTGGGATACGATTACGCGGGAAAAAGGTTTTTTTTCAAAAAAAGACATTTTGACTTAATAGCAGTATCTTGTGGATAGAGGGAGCTGTGAGCGATGCAGATTTTTTCACGCTATCGTAATTCGGAGAAAGTTAGCATGCGAAAACCGCCGTTATTAAATAGCAACCTCGACATATGGTGAAAAATCAAGATCAAATAAATCCCAATCGTAATCATCGTTGATACGAAAATAAACTGTTTCGATGTAACTGAAGCTAATGATAATTTTTCCCCCAACCCGGTTAATTTCCAGATCATCAGGGTCCTCGATAGGAATATTAAAACTTTCAATCTTCTTAAGCAGGAATCGTTTGATTTCTTGATCGGATTCAAGTGAGGCCTTTCTGGCCTTGGCTTCCATCTGGCCGAGAACCTCGTAATAGCTGTAGTAGAGTGGAATGATCTGTGAGCCGAAATAGATTCCCAAACCGAAGAATAACAGAGTCAACAGTAAACCTAATCTGGAAATTCCCCTTTGCATGATTGCTCTCTCAGTTGGTTGTTTTAAGGGAGTATTAAAAAAACACCCTTAAGGTAATTACGGAATATCGTTAACCTGGCAGCAGAGAGATTCTGCTCCTATTTGTTTAGATAACAGTAATGGTGCATGGTCGCATTAAATTAAGCTATCAAGTAAACCGAGAGAGATTAAGCTGGGATACCTTTATTTAATCCAGCTTTTTAGTGCGGAGTTATCCAGATACAATGAGAAAGCGTTTTTTTCTAATTCCGGCGATATTTTTTTTGGTTGTTGGTTCAGGGAATGCCCTCGTTGGTCGACACAAAGAAGATCAATACCGTCAGGTTATCACTGAACTGTCTCAGTTTCGGTCTCTGCGCCAAGATAATTCATCTTTTTCGCCATTAAAAAGATTGGAGCATGAAAAAGAGGTCACAACGCGAGTTAAAACACGTATTGAAAAAGCAGAGTCTCGTCGCGAGCTTTATCACCTTTTCTTTCTTGGCGGGCTTATGCTGCTGATGATTTCAGCACTACTCTTTTCTGCGGCAATCGTTGCGTTTATTGCGGAAAACTTCCGCAATGAACGCAACGATAAAACCAGTTAGTTGATAAATCCCGCCGTCGCGCAAGGCATTCCCGGATTTACCAGTCTAAGATTCTTTTTTCGCCTGGTCGTAAACCGCTCTGGCAACAACCGATGCTACACCTCTGTCGAGTGCTGAAGGGAGAACACGGTCCACACTCAACTCATCTGCCGACAAATAATCGGCCAGAGCAAATGCTGCAGCCAATTTCATTGAATCGCTGATTGTTTTGGCACGAGCATCCAGAGCACCACGGAAAATACCAGGGAATGCAAGGCAATTGTTAACCTGATTAGGGAAGTCGCTTCTACCTGTGCCCACAACGGCAGCACCTGCTTCTTTTGCGATATCAGGCATAATTTCTGGCACAGGATTAGCCATGGCAAAAATAATCGGCTTCGGTGCCATTGATAAAATATGATCTCGGTTCAACAGGTTAGCTTTTGAAACGCCGATGAAAACATCGGCACCAAAAAGCGCATCGGCAAGAGACCCTGAAATGTTTGCCGAATTGGTCCAAGACAGCAGTTTCTTTTTTTCATCATTCAAGTCCGTTCTGGAACTACTGATGATTCCTTTTGTGTCGCAGATTAACAGTTCTGCTACTGGTGTGCACATTCCCTTGTCGTGACCGATGCAGCGCAGCAACCTGGCGATCGCCGTGCCAGCGGCGCCCGCGCCATTTATCACAACCCTCATATCTGCAATTGACTTACCAGTCACACGAGCTGCATTAATTAGCGCAGCAAGGAGTACAATGGCGGTTCCGTGCTGATCGTCGTGAAATACGGGAATGCCAATGTCCTGCAAAGCTTCTTCAACCTCAAAACAAGCAGGAGCTGCAATATCTTCAAGATTAATTCCACCGAAACCAGGTGAAATCGCACGGATCGTCTCAATCAAGTGTTGAGTTGACTTGGAATCAATGACAATAGGCACACCGTCTACGTCGGCAAATCTTTTAAAGAGAATCGCCTTACCTTCCATTACCGGAAGGGCAGCTTGTGGTCCGATGTTACCCAACCCCAGAACAGCAGTACCATCGGAGATAATTGCAACCGTATTACCCTTCATGCTGAGGGAATAGGCTCGATTTGAGTCATGTTCAATTTCAGTACAAACCCCAGCGACACCAGGAGTATACGCCAGTGAAAGATCTTCCTGACTTTCAAGGCTGACCTTTGAGCCCATTTCCCACTTACCACGGCGTTCTTCATGTAATTTAATAGAGTTTTTGTAGTGCATGCAATTCTCTCGACGACTAGGGGGTAATCGCAAATCTGGTTAATTTACGAGATCATGAGCGAAATTTAACCAGATTTATACTTTAAAATATTCGGTCTACCGCCCCGAATATCATCAACAAGTAGAATAGTCACCTCCTAATCAACCGTGCTTTTGTCAGCTCTGATACCATAGCCAGAGCAGTCAACCACAGAGCTAAACAGAAGATGCGGCACTGACAGTAAACGCAAGGTAAGTGCCATAACAAATATAAGCCATAAGCAACAATCCACCTTCAAGGCGATTAACAATTCTTTTTTCACCTCTGGTAGAGTATCCGAGGAAAAACATCGACATGGTAAAAAAGGTCATTACGGAAATGTCACGCATATAAAAGTCAGGCGACACTTTCATTGGATGAATCAAGCCCGCAATACCGACAACCGCAAGTGTATTAAAAAAATTGGAGCCAATTATATTACCGATTACAATATCGCTTTCTTTTTTTCGCGCTGCCGCCAGCGATGATGCCAGCTCGGGTAGTGATGTCCCGGCCGCAACAATAGTCAGGCCGATTATCAAATCACTGACACCAAGGGACGTTGCAATTTCAACACCACCCCAGACCAGAGACCTTGATGATAATATTAGAAAAAATAAGCCCGAAAACAGGTGCGCCAGAGCTTGTCTCCTGGACATAGGGTTTTCAACTAGTTCTTTTTCGATCTCTTCACCGTATGGGTCGCCTTTGCCTCTTATTCCTTCACTCACGCTCCATGTTGCGAGGAAAAAGAAGACGACGAGCAGTAGAAAAGCATCCTCACGACTCAACTCCCCATCGAGTAGTTGAAAACCAGCAAGAAAAGTAATTCCGCAGAGCAGTGGAAGCTCTTTCTGCAAAACTTTAGAATTTAGCGTTACCGGGAGAATCACGGCGGTCAAGCCAAGAATGACCGCAATATTGAAAATATTGGAGCCATAAGCGTTACCCATGGCAATTCCGGGATTTCCCTGAAAAGAAGAGATTGTCGACACAACCATCTCGGGCATTGATGTACCGAAGCCGACAATCAACATGCCAATCAATAACGATGGCATACCATAGGAGCGCGCGAGTGCTGCGGCACCATCAACGAAACGGTCAGCGCTCCAGATTAAAACAAGCAGTCCTGTGATAATAGCAAAAAAAGCTAATGTCATTACCTATCACCAATTAGGGGAAGATTTTGTAAAAGTGTCAAAAGTTATACATTTCGACGTAGCGGTACACCTTAATATTGCAGCAATTTTTGATTTTGACCACTGAGATATTTGATCCGTGATATTCGATCGATCTCACATTATTGTTGGATATTCGTGCAGAAATGAAACCCCAGTCACCTCTCAAGCGATACTGGAAGAAAATACATTATGATTAACAACTTTTTAACATCCAGAGCCTGCGCTCTGCTATCCGCACGTATTCTGGAAACGGAGATGATTACGTTTTGGGATAGGTCTGCTTTTGCTTTGGAAAGCGATTCCCATCGGAGAGCCGAGATTGGGCCGGGAGCTATTACCGGTGTCACCTCGCCAGAAATAAGTTCAAGAACTTTTGACATTTATTCTACATATCGTCAGAAGAACAGGCTGAATGATCAAATATTGCACCCCTATTTTGACGAAATAAAGCGGCGCGAATATGTTCGCCCGAGACAGACTTTTGCTCAAGCTAATCAGTCAGCTTTCTCGAAGATACTAAATGAAATATTCAGGTTAATTAGATGTTTGGTCGAAAACGCAGAAACTCCGATAACACACCCAGGGGATCGCTTAAAACAATTGTGGCTCTCATGCTGGAGGAGAAGCAACTGATCGCTATTGGTCTGTTGGCCCTATTTGGGGGAAGTGGCATAAACCTGCTTTTCCCCTGGTTGCTGAAGGAAATACTGGATGAAGCCCCTTGGCTGGGAATGCATTTACCCGCCGATCTTTCCCGTGTTGCGGCAATGTTAATTGTACTCTTTCTTATTCAAGCTGGATTTTTTTACGCTCGGCACTATTATTTCACGGCAGCAGGTTATCGGGTTGTCACCAACCTGAGAAATCGTCTGTTCGGCAGTATTATAGGGCAGGATATTACTTTTTTCGATCGTTCGCGTGTCGGCGACCTTCTTAGTCGCCTTTCCTCTGATTCAGGACTTGTGCAGCGTGCGGTCTCGACCAACGTATCAGTCGTTGCCCGCTATAGCCTTCAGGCGATTGGTGGAACACTGTTGATGATTTTCATATCACCTAAATTGACAGTGTTAATTCTTTTGCTTATTCCGGTCATCGCAGTCTCATCAGCGATTTTCGGCAAAAGACTACGAAAATTATCCAAGCAGGTGCAGCAGGAAATTGCCGAGGCTGCTGTCATAGCCGAAGAATGTATTTCCTCTATTCGCAGTGTGCTCATCTTTGCAGGAAAAACCTACGAACAAAAGCACTATGCTGACGCTAGCGAGCAGGCACTGGAAACCGGGTTAAAACGCACCAGGCTGGCAGCGGTATTCAGCTCCTCTATGGTTTTTGTCATGAACGCATCTCTTGCCTTGTTACTGTGGTTTGGTGGTTCGATGCTGGCAAATGGCAATATCTCTATGGGGAATCTCACCGCTTTTTTACTTTATGGTGTCATGGTTGCCGTTTCTTTCGGCTTTCTTTCTGGTGCATGGGATGAACTCATGCAATCAGCAGGTGCTGCAGACAGAATTTTTGAGATAATTGAGCAACGCCCAGCAATTGTCAGTCCTGAATTTCCGCTCCCCTTACCAAATACGGCCCAGCGTTCGGTGCGTTTTGAGTCGGTATCTTTTACTTATCCATCACGACCAGATGTTTCAGTACTTTCTGATGTCTCATTTACAATCCCTGCCGGGAAGACCGTTGCTTTGGTTGGTCCTTCCGGTGGTGGCAAGAGTACAATCGCTTCACTAATACCGCGATTCTACGACCCGCAATCCGGACAGATTTTTTATGCTGACATTCCTGTCGATCAACTTTCTCTGGATGTTTTGCGCGGAGAAATATCAATGGTGACCCAATCTCCAGAGGTATTTTCCCTATCTATTCGGGATAATATTGGCTACGGCTGCAAAAATGTCTCTTTTGAATTAATAGAACAGGCATCGCGAGCGGCTAACCTTCATGACTTTATACAATCGCTTCCAGATAAGTATGACACATTGGTCGGTGATAAAGGGGTGCAACTAAGTGGTGGTCAGAAGCAACGCTTAACAATAGCCAGGGCAATTCTTCATGATCCACGTTTGTTGATCCTGGATGAGGCAACCAGTTCTCTAGACTCGGAAAATGAAGCACTTGTTCAACAGGCCCTTAATCGGCTAATCGAGAATCGCACCACCCTCGTAATCGCCCACCGATTGAGTACCGTTCAAAATGCTGATGAAGTTCTGGTTATAGAGCATGGACGGATTGTCCAAAGAGGTCGGCACGATGAGCTGTACGCAGCTGAAGGAATCTACCGTAACCTGGTCAAACATCAACTTCTATAAGCTAACTTTATTTGGCCAGAATGAACTTACTTACCTTTTTGAGCTATTTGATTCGGTAACAGTATAGTCTGGTTTTTCTTTTGTCATTGACCGTGATTACCTGTTCTTCTTCCCATTCGGGAATAATAAACGATGATGAGACAAACAGGCTACCTTGTGGCATTTCGGCTCGAATTTTTTCCCCTATTTTTTCCATCACTACTGGCGATAAAAATGCAAATGCAAACTTATGTTGGTCCAGATTCATTTTAAAAAGATCTTGATAACACATTCGTAAGTTCACAAACTTTCGACTACGAATTAAGGCAACCAACCAAGGCAGAGGCGCTCGTTCCACCGCCTTTATTCTGACTTGCGGAAGTAATTTGGCTAGAGCAACAGCAATCGTACCTGTTCCAGCACCGAGCTCCAGACATGTATCGGATTTTTCCCTGGAGAGCAGAACAGCAACTTCATTTGCCACTTCTGGTGATGATAGAAAAAGTGGGACATCACCAGTAAATGTCCCCCAGTAAATCAACAATAGTCCGATAAATGAAAGGAGAAATATCCAGGAGGGAATTTGCAAAGCTATCATTAGAGTTAGCGATGGAACAAATAACAAATGTATTGGAATCCACCAGATATCTTGTTTCGCCATGCGTGAAAAAGCGGCCGCGACAAACGACTGAATTATCAGGTAAGACCAAAAACCCTCAGATGGAAATAAGCGAGTAAGCCAAAGAACATATAGAAGGCCGCAGGATAGCAGCTGACACGTTGCGGACTTCAGCAGTTCCATTACTGGAGAAAGATATAGGGTTCTGTTGATAGTTGCCTGCTCATAATCGGCCTACTCCTTTTCTACTGAAATTTCCATATTGCTCTTAATAACTGGATCCATCTCAAGAAATCTTTCGAAAGGCGTTTTACTTTTCTCTGCACCTGAGCCGCTGTCTTTGTCCAAAGCACCACTAGCTTCTTCGAGAACCTGCTTCTCGGTTCTGCTGTTCATGACAATTATAGAAATTCTGCGGTTCATTGGATCGAATGGATCCTGGCGGTTATAAGGCACACTTGATGACAGTCCAACGACTCTTAAAACCTTTTTCTCCTCAAGACCACTAAGAATCAGCTGATGACGCGCCTCATTGGCTCTATCGCAGGACAGTTCCCAGTTTGAATAGCCAGTACTGTTACTTGGAAAAGGTAACGCGTCAGTATGTCCATTGATAGTGATTCTATTTGGAAGATTATTGATAACTGGAGCAAGCTCCTTGAGAATTTTTCGTGCGTGAGGTTCAGCTTCCGAGCTTGCCAGTTTAAACATCGGTCGACTTTTGGCATCGACAATCTGGATTTTTAGTCCAACTGCAGTTGCCTCAAGTTTTATTTGATCTTTAAACTCCGAAAGCGTGTCGTTATTATTGAGCATGTCCTCAATTTTTTCCTTTAAACCCTCAAGCTGCATGGTTTCTTTCTTTACGGCAGCTTCTTCTGCCATTTTTGCAAGATCAGCTGCCGAAGGTTCTTCCGTCTTGATCGCGATTTCATCTTTTTGGGAGGGTGCTGGAGGGCTGAGCATATCAGTACCGCCACCTTGAACTACAGAAGGACCGTCTCCATTACTCTCACCTTCAATCAATGTCGCATTCCAGGGATTCTGAAAATATTCGGATATACCTTTCTTTGTTTCCTCGTCGGTCGAACCAAGCAACCACATCAGCAGGAAGAACGCCATCATTGCAGTTACAAAGTCGGCATAAGCAACTTTCCAGGCTCCACCGTGATGGCCGTGTCCCCCACCTTTTTTAACTTTTTTGATAATTATAGGTTGTTCGGCCACGAGACTTACCCCTTGTTGGCCTTGAGCATTTCATCAACTTCACTAAAGCTTGGTCGAACTTCAGAAGCAATCGAAGAACGCATAAATTCAACTACCATCATTGGCGACTGTCCCTTTGCCACATTAAGCAAACCTTTCATCGCGCATTTATAGGCGTTACTTCCCTTATCGAGACGATCTTCCATGACAGAAGCAACGGGTCCGACAAATCCGTAAGAAAGAAGAATACCGAGGAAAGTTCCAACAAGGGCGGCAGCGATAAGCTTTCCAAGTTCCGCTGGCGGAATACCAACCGATTCCATTGTATGCACCACTCCCATTACCGCGGCAACAATACCAAAGGCTGGCATACCATCACCAAGACGCTGTACGGCAGCAATAGGCGCGTGGCCTTCCTTGTGGTGTACTTCAATCGCCAGATCCATCATGTCTTCGAATTGATGAATATCGACGCCTGTGATCACTAGCCGCAAATTATCGGTTATGAACTCCATCAAATGATGGTCTGCGAGAATTTTCTGACCAAAAACATTACTGGAGTCAGGGTTTTCGACAACTGCTTCAAGGGCCAGCATCCCCTCTTTTCGTGCTTTTTGTGCGAGAGCATTAAAACTGAGGAGCAATTGGTTATAAAAATCCGTTGTGTACTGTTCACCCTTGAGGCAACCAAGAGCACCGGCAATTGAAGATTTAATATTGTATAAAGAATTGCCACTGACAAATGAACCAAAAGCGGCACCAGCAATAATCAGGATTTCAACTGGCTGAATCAAGACGCCGACGTGTCCACCAGCGAGAATAAATCCACCAATCACACAACCAAGGATTATTATATAACCAACAATGACAAACATATCGCTCTCTCTCAAACCTGATAGTAGTTTTTCTACTTCATTGTTCAGGGAACTTCAGTTCGGAAACCTCATTTGGTCATTACAACGATTTAAAATGCTTTTCCTTGATGAAATGATGAGATTTGAAGTCTCCCTTTCTAGGATGAATTATCGTCCTAAGATGGCTCTGACATTAGAGAAAAAAAAGGCAGGATGAACGCAAGAACGAAATGATGCAGTTTTGCGTTATATATCGCCTCCCAAATCTTCGTTGAAAGATAAAACAGCGAGGGGATAGCAACTCTGTATAATCAAACTTCGCAGGAGTTTGGCAAGCGAAGCTTGCAATAGCCTGAAATTTCTTAACGTCTATAGAAGCTTACCGACCCTATGAGAAAAAGAGGGTCGGTAAAGATAAACAATTCAGCTAATAGCACTAAAAGGATGGTGAATTTACGTTTCGCGGATTAGTTTTTTATTTCTATTATTTGTAGGGGTCTGAGTGACATCAGATTCGGTCGGGCTGTTAAGTGTTTTTACAATAAGCTCACCGAGACGAAGTGGAATTCCAGCCTTATCGCGCAACAGCTCTGGAGTTGCCTGCCTGATAGCCTCAACACTGCCAAATGATTTAAGCATTGCCTTGCGTCTCTCCTTTCCGATACCCGGAATTTGATCGAGAACTGAACTGAACATATTTTTTCGCCTGAGCTTACGGTGCGAGAATATCGCAAACCGATGGCTTTCATCGCGTAAAGACTCCAGAAGAGTTAATGCAGCACTACCCGCTCCGAGTTCAAGCGGCTCGGCAATGCCTTCCATGTAGATGCGTTCCGGCTTTACTGAAATACCAGTGTACATACTTTGCACTTTTCGTCCTGTGTCTCGACTTCTTTTCTTGGCAAGTGAAATAATCGGAGGATATGTAAGGCCAGCTTCATGTCTCGCCTTTAAAGCCTCCGACAATTGTCCAGGTCCACCGTCGATAACCAATAAATCGGGTTCGCCAGCATCATCCGCGAGGCGTCTCAAGTGACGAAACACTGTTTCGTGTATACAAGCAAAATCATCTACTTTACCGTCGCTGGCAAACTGATATGTGCGATAACGTCGTTTATTTGGCAGACCATCGCGAAAGGAAACTACCGCACCTACAGTTGCTGTGCCGGAGATGTGCGAAATATCGATGCAGTCAATAGTTCGTGGAACACTACTCATGGCTAGCAGTCTTTTCAAATCTTCACCGGCCTTGACAACGGCCTTATCCTTACCGCTTTCCAGGAAGTGATTTTGCCGGGCATTGATCAAGGCGAGTCGTAGCAGCCGAAGTTTTTCACCTTGTCGAGGATATACCAGCCGAATCTTCTGTTCCGAATTACGGAACGCCATGGCGACAATATCTTCGATATCCTCAGGAGGATACGGCAATATCACGGTACCGGCAAAATCATTACCTGCGACAATGTACTGTAACAGAAATCCTCGTAGTACCTCTTCACGTGATAATGATTCTCCCAGGGCGGAAAATGATTTACCCCCAGCCAGTTTGCCATTTCGAATGCTCAAGATAGTAGCGGTTGCTTTTTCACCATCGTAATATATGCCTACAGCATCGACATCTTCCTCAGACATACCTGAGTAACGTCGAGTATCCTGACCCACTCGTTGCAAAGCTCGAAGTCTGTCTCGATAGAGGGCGGCTTCTTCGTAGCGTAACTCCTTACTCGCTTCTTCCATTTTTCCGCGAAATATAAGTTCAACTTCAGCCGCATCTCCGCGAAGTATCGCCAAAGCGCTTTCCAGGTGTTCGCTATACTCTTCCTCGGTAACTAGCCCACAACAGGGCCCGCAGCAGCGATTCATCTGATATTCCAGGCAAGGTCGCACCCTATTTCTCATTACACTGTCTGAACAGGTTCGAAGAGGAACAGTTTTATGGACAGTATCAAGTAGACTTCTCAACTCATGTCCGTAAGCATAAGGTCCAAGATAAATTGCCCCATCAGTTTTTTTTTCGCGAACGGTTTCCACTCGCGGCCAGGATGCTCCAATGTCAATTTTCACCATTATATAAGAGCGATCATCCTTCAGTTTGACATTGTATCGCGGGGAGTTTTCCTTTATCAGCTGCGCTTCCAGCAGGAGAGCCTCTCGCTCATCTGCGGTAACTATTGTATCAACTGACGACAGTTTCTCGAGAAGATATGGAATACTCTGCCTTGTATCGCGGAGATAAAAATAATCTTTGAGGCGTGATTTCAGGCTGTTTGCTTTTCCGACATAAATAACATGGCCTCGGGCATCACGCATAAGATAGACGCCTGGCAAATCAGGAGCCGACTGAACCCACTGTCGAAAATATTCAATATTGGGTCGATTTTTTTCAGTTTTCTCGACCATAGGTATTATGCCTGCTGCGATCTGCTTAGCAACATTTCAATTACATCGACCTTATCAGCATGAACAAGCTTATCTGTAACGAGATGAGAAAAAGAGGGGTGCAAAGCGAATTGTCGTACAACATCAAAGGCAAGGTTTCCTTCATCAATCAACGGAATCCATCTTTCAAGTATCTCGTTTGCATCGGCAAGGTTCAATTCTGAATCCAGACGGAGCACACCACCACCTGTCATTGCTGCCTTACGAAAGGATTTTTTCAGACTTTCAGGACAGAGGTCGCGGGTAATTTTCAATATGTGAATCATATATAAATTTTGCAGTGATATTTAACCAGGATGCTGAACATTGAGGTTACAACAACTGTAGCTAAATAATCTATTATTAAGGCATATACTGCTCGCACTTTAATTTCCCCCGATCCAGAACACCTTTATCTCGAGCAGTATATTGGTCTTTGGTCGCATCCGCTGGCGCGGCTGCTTCTATATACCCCTCCCGCTCACGTCAGTGGCGACTGCGTCGGGAAATTCAACGTGGGAGGGGTATATTAGTTATTTAGTGACTTGAAGTACCGGTTTAATGTCGCGTGGAAAACAAGACTAAAAAGCAAGAGCGCCCGATTATTTCCGGTCGCGACTATACCGCCTGAACGATAAAGCTCAGCAAAACCAACATGGCCTTCAACCAGCAAAGAAAAATCTGCACTCGAAAGATCGAGATAACAATCAGCTATTAATTTATTACGACCAGAACTATTAGTCACAAAACTGTCAATACCGTTAACCTTCCAGAAAACTGAATAGGGAAAATTTTGAAATAATGGCTCTGAAGCAAGTATCCGCTGAAGTGCGGAAATATTATCAGCTGTTGTGACCATTCTCAGTTGGCCTCCACCCCAGCCAGCAAATATCCCCCAAGGCATAGGAACAGAATATTTGCCGCCCAAGCAGACGCGACAACAGGGAGTAACTCGGCCATACCAAAAGACACAGATAACGCATGTATAAAGTAATAACCAAACCCGACTGCAACAGCTCCAACAAAAGGCAGCGTCATGGTTCCAGAACGAACTGAAGTTATGGCAAACGGTACAGATATGATGACAACAATAAAATTCAGCAGAGGAAAAGCAGTTTTGGAGAACAGCTCGACATAACTACGGGTCGTAGAAACTCCATCTTTATTGAACCGCTGGATCTGCGCCCAGATGTCTGAAATGCTCATTGATTCAGGTGTCTGTTTAAACAGGTAAAAATCTTTTGGTTTCGTATCGAGAACAAGAGGCAAGCTATTATAAGACCTTAGCTGCTGATTGTTGTTCTCGTTGCCAGGTTCGATTTCAGTGACATTCTTCATTACCCAGCCGATTTCCGGTCTAACATAAATTGCGGATTCCGCGTCAATTCTCCTGATTAGCGCAAATGACTTGTCAAACTGTAGAACGCTTAAATTGCGAATGGTTCTTGTTCTGGATTCATAAACACCGATATTGAGAAAATGTTTGCCATCACGGTACCAAAAGTTTTCGCGGTTAAAGACCCCTTTCTCAACCTTCTTCCTGATTTGTATATGATAAAGATCGTCGAGTCGTTGTTGGGACCATGGGACAATTGTCTCGGATGATATCAAAGCCAGGATCGCGGCGATAAATCCCAATATAAACAGTGGTCGCGCAATTCTGATTATGCTCAGGCCACACGACCTCATCGCAGTTACTTCCGATAGCTGAGAAAGTCTGCCAAGAGTAATTAATGTTGATACCATAATTGCCACAGGTAACATCAGATGAACAATTAGAGGGATTTTGAAGAGAACATAAGATACCGCCTGAAAAACAGTAGCACCTTCCTTCATGAAAATGCGCATTCTGTCAAAAAGGTCGAATATAATGAAAAGCGACACCGACCCAAGCAGGCATAAACCAAAAACACTGGCAAAAGATCTTAAAAGATAACGGTCGAGGATATGTCTTTCGATCCGGTTCATTTTCGTAGGTGCCCTATCACTGCGAGCAGGTTGCCGAGAGCCTGAGAAACCGAACTCCAACGCTCCTCCCGAACCATGTGAAACATGTATAATCCTAGTCCCAACAAAAGAGCGTTAGGAATCCATGCTGACAACACTGCAGGCATTAACCCTTGCTCGGCAAGCGCAGTCAGAAAAGCAAATGACACATAATAAATTATAATGACAATAATCCCAATACCAACGCTCACACCGCCTCCCCAACTGTTCGAAGCCCGACTTGGTTGCACGCCAAGCGCGAGAGCCACTACGGCTACAAGAAACGGAACAAAAACAAAGGCGATCCGCCTGTGTATTTCCAGTCGAAGTTGACGACGCTCTTGCACAGCTTCAAGATCTGTCGAAACTGGTACTTGTTGGTTAAAAACTGTTTGAAATAATTCTGGTCCAGGCATTTCGCGAGCCTTTTTGCCTCTCATTGCCGAGTCATCATCTGCAAGTTCACTATGAGGCAACTCCAGAGTATTGATATCGAAATATGTGAGATTAAAATCTCGTGTGCGCCCTTCGTAGATGCTCCCATCAAAAAGTCTCAACATTAGTTTCCGTGCAGAATCGTCCGGAACAACCTGTCCATGGTTGGCAATAATTACTCTCTCTTTGTCTGCCTCCCTTTTGTCTTCAATAACAATATTTAACAGGCGACGAGATTCTTCAGTAACACCTTCGGCATAGATAGTTAGTTTGCCAAAATCGTTAAAAACTCCAGAGCTGAGTCCCGCAGTCGCTTGAGATTTGGCTAGCTCAAAAAGCCCTTGTCCCAAACGATAGTTAGCCCAAGGAGCAAGATAAAAAGTGGTGACAATAGCTCCAACAAATACAAAACTTGAGAAAAAAAAGATTGGCCTGCTCAGTTTTGAGATAGGAATGCCAGATGAGCGCATTGCAACTATTTCGCTGTCAGCACTAAGCCTACCAAGAGCCACAATTACACCGATAAGGACCGCCATAGGTATGGCCAATTCGAGGAACTGCGGAACTACATAAGAAAAAAGTCGAAGAATATCTATAAAAGGCACGCTACGATCAACCACAAGTTCCATCAATTTAAGAACCTGTATCAAAAATAAAAGCCCGGTAAGTGTAAAGAGGGTAATTAGAAAAGGGGCTGCTATTTCCCGAAGAACGTAGCGATATATGATCGGGACTTTAAAAGGCATGAAAATGAATTCTGCTTACTGTGTGTTGTTGCACCAGCCCATCTTGCATGTGTCGATTCGGACTTGTTCTGTACCGGCTCAGACTTAAACTGATTGTATCGACCGCAGTAATACTCGATACTGCGGTCGATTTGAGAATCCTTAAACCAGGAAGTCTGGTCTCAAGCGGCGAATCGCTTGGCGCGATCAACCTCTTTGCGTCTCTTTTTTACCGATTCCTTGTTTTTACGCTTCTTCTTTTCAGAAGGCTTTTCATAAAAGCGACGGGATTTTAATTCCTTGAATACACCTTCACGAATGAGTTTTCTTTTCAAAACTCGCATCGCTTTTTCCAGATTGCCATTTACACTTATTTCAATCATTCCGCTTACCTTATCGGTTTGAGATACAACATGCGGATCTTAACCGCCGTGTATCCGGGGTACAAATAAACTGTCAACCAACATTAATTCCGCTGAGCTGACAATTTCAACTGATGTAATTTTAGAACGTCACCGACCAAGCTGAAAAAAAGAA
>JAQTWB010000023.1 GCA_028689495.1 bacterium
CTGGCGTTTAAGTGCATGGTCACGATGAGCATAGCCCACGCCACCGGCCAGCATCACTGCCCGGTCAAATGCAAGAAACTCTGCGGTGCCATCACTTTGCGCAACCTGACCTTCCCAGGTCAGCACCGAACCGGTAATTAGCGGCTGGCCGAACTTGTTGCCAAAATCAGAGGCACCATTTGACGCCTTCAGCAAAATCTCCTCGGGCGACTGATATTTCCACTTACGCGCCGGAGCTCCGTCTTTTACTTCCAGAGCATCATCGTCAGCAAAACGGGGAAAGCTCGTCATATAAACCGCAGTGCCCGTCAGCGGAATTGAACCTGTGCCTCCAGCCATACGGTCACGAATTTCACCGCCGCTTCCGGTTGAGGCGCCATAAAACGGCTCAACGGTTGTCGGAAAATTATGCGTCTCGGCTTTCAGCGACAACACGGCCGCCCGCTTGCGCAAAGTAAAAAGTGAGGGGGAACCTGCCTCTGCGGGTGCAAACTCGTCGAGATGTGAGTGAGAGAAAAAAGCGACGTTGTCTTTGTAAGCCGAAACAAGCTCATCAGGTGCAGTAACCGAGGTATCCTTGATCATGCGGAACAGACTTTTCTCCCGAACAGCACCATCAATGACAAATTCGCCATTAAATATTTTGTGGCGACAATGCTCAGAGTTAATTTGGGCAAAACCAAAAAGCTCGCTGTCGGTAAAATTGCGCCCCTGTTGTTCCACAGTAGCTTCGAGAAAAGAAATCTCTTCGTCTGAGAGCGCCAACCCTTCGCTGGCGTTAAAAGCGCGAATATCCGCGACATCAATCACCGCTGCCGGCGTTCCGGTAACATCAAGTGAATCATGAGCAAGTCCGCGATAAACCCGGCAGAGCATCGGGTCATAGTGAAGTGTTGCCTCGTCGAGAACTTCAGTAAACTCCTCAATCCGCAGAATATCTCCGATACCAACGCTGCGACAGATATCAACAGCGTTTGTCGACCATGGAGAAACAAGCTCGCGTCGTGGCCCGACAAAAATGCCGGAAATTTCGCCATCATCGCAGAGCTGAGCACCGAGCAGCCAGGCCAGGCGATTAAGCGTATCCGCCTTCTTCCCCGCATCCACCCCGGAAGAATCCGGACCCCGAAACAGAGCGATATAAACTTTTCTTGCTGGTGGACACTCAGGAGCTGCCTTGCTCCAGGAAACAAAGAATAATGCTGACATCTGGCGGTCTCTTTTGTTTGTGTGGTCAGGAAATGGGGGCACTTTTAGCGCACCCGATCTGTTCATGATGCTAATACGGACGCTTGAGCGGATTACTCCCCTCCCATCTTTGGCTCACCTACATCCGTCTTCTGGGTAAATACGGCCCAGCCCACATCAGAACGCTCTTCACCTTCAGGCGAATCATCTGCCTGAATGTCGACGGGCTTACCATGTTCCATGCGCAATTGCCATTGAGGGTCTCGGACAAGGATTTGATATAGGGGATCGGTGGTCCGTAGCAGCATCGTCCGCGGCTGCAAGGAGTAGAGCGCCTCGTCCCAACCGGGCTTGAGATCAAGAATCAAAGCCGCCGAACCAGCAAACCGCGGGTTAATTCCCCGTGTCCTTTCATCAAATTCAGCACGAAGTTCATCGTCATCGCCATTTTTCACTTCACCCAATTCCCACTGCAAGTACCCACCGACAGACTCTGGATGATAAAGTGGTCCCGGCATTTTCTGGCTCTGCATGTAAAATACCTCGGATCTGGGCAACATTGAGGTCGCCATCGGATCGAGAAAGTAATTGTAGGAGTTGACAAGCACGATACAGAGAGCGAGGAATTCTAGCCCCGGCGCCGGGAGCCGCCCGAGCAGAAGGCCGAGGCGATTAATCCCGGCAAGCACCCCCGTCTCTGTTCGCTCAAGCACACCCTCTTTTACCGCCTCATCGTAGAGGGTGGCAAAGCAGTAACAGCCGTAAGCAATTGCCCACGGCAAAGTTGAGCGCATAACCAAAGAAACAACACCAAAGACCAGCAGGCAGATAACCCGGGTGCTTTTGGGTAAGACACCGGATTCGAAAGAGGCCTGAATAAACAAGCTAACAACAATCAGAAATATCGCAAAATCAACATGAAAGATGCTTGGCGCCTGGTCCCGCAACGCTGTGGCCAGAGCCAACTCGTTAATCCAGCTCGCCCCGGCAGTAAGCAGCTGACGGCCAAAATATGGCGAGGCCATCGCCGAAAGCATCCAGAAAACAATAAAGCGAAAGCAAAGCCAGAAACGGCTGGCAAATAACGCCGGCTGGGTTGCCACAGCCCCAGCGGCAAGAATCACGGGCAGCAGAATTGCCGAACTATGGGTATTACAGGCAACAATCGATAACAGGAAAAAAACGGCCAGTGGCCAGGAAAGCAGCGGATTGCGAAAATAAACAGTCTGTAAAGCAAGAGAGGATATCATTAGCGCAACGCCCAGGATATCTGGCCGCAGGGCCTGATCGGCAAGAACCGCCGGACAAAGAAGACAAGCCAGTAAAAACCCCGTAGTTCGACTTCCGGCAAGAGAGGCAAAAGAATACCCCGTGAACAAGGTAAATATCAGCCAGACTGCCGCCTTCATCCCACCGACTCCGGGCTCACCAAAATTATCAACCAACCAAAATGCAGTAACATCAAAAAGCCAACTGGAATCATACCAACTGAAGGCACTTCCGGCTTCAGTCCAGTGGTCAGACCAGGGAAAGTCGCCAACTGTGAGGATCCAGCGTCCGCGAGCCAAATGACCAAAAAATTCAGGGGAAAATACGGGAAAAAAAAGATACACCGCCAAGGATAACACCAGCAAAATAAAGCGGACTGTCTGCATATCAGCAGCTATCGGAGGTAATTCCTCCCTTTCCTGTTCTGCGTCATTTTGCTCAACAATAACTTCAGCAATATCCTCAGTCATAAACCATCCCAAATTACGAGAAGAAAATGATGTTTCGTGTTGAAAAACCCTTTGTTTTTATCTAAAAAGGCTCCCAGACGGTATATGTTCACCGCAGGGAAGATAGCAGTAACCCGATAATATTACGCCAGAATACGGCTAGAAAGAATAAGCCACAAAGAACCAGCGAAGAGCCACCACTACCATGTTTCAGCAGCCGCACAAATCGCTCATCGCTAAATGGTCAAATCAAATATTGCTCCTTTGTTACCTGATATTCTTTTCACCTAAACTCGCTCAAGCCTGCCCAGATATCGATGGTCTGGTCGACATGAACTGCGACGGCCAGGTGGTAATCGCCGCTTTTGGCGACTCGATTACCTATGGCATCCAGGACTCGCGCGGCCTTGGTTATCCCGGGCGCCTGGCCGAACGCTTCCCCAACACCCTTGTCTATAACCTCGGGGTCCCCAGCGAAAACACTTACAGCGGCAGAACCCGCGCCGCCCAGGACATCGCGGCTATTCCGGCCCCCGACTATTTCCTCGTTCTCGAAGGTGTGAACGACTACTGGTACAGTGGGCATTCCACCTCAGCCACGAGAACCAACCTGCTCAAAATCAAGGCTTACGGCTCTCTCGGTGGCGGCCTCGGTATTCTCAGCCGCCTAACTGATGTTAACCGCACTTTCCAGCGCACCTGGGTCTATGACGTCAACGAAGCGATCAAACAGGACAGCAAAATTAATTATTACTCACTCGGGAAGGGTATTCTCTCTTCGGACAACATTCATCCGGACGCCGAAGGCTACGACGAAATGGCCGACCTTGCCGAGGCTGTGATGATTGAACAGGGACTGCTTCATCGGCCGTCTGACATCGATGGGGACGGGGTATACGACTTCAAGGAAGACCTCATCGGCACAAACAAATATGCAGTTGATTCCGACGGCGACACCCTGACCGACAGCGAAGAACTTTTCACTTACCACTCTAACCCGCTCTCTCTCGATTCCGATGCAGATGGCCTGAGCGATGTTTACGAGGTTCGCACCCTGGGTTCGAACCCGGCTGACTCGCGCCCCGGATCACCGATACTGCAGACGATTGAAGTTATCAAGCAGTAACACGGGCCCGTCGGCAGCTATCTCACCAGCTGACGACGGACCTCGTTTGCCTGCCCCTGAATTGATTTTTGATTGCTCTCGTCTTCTGTCTCCATGAGAGCCCTTACCGAGTCTTCAAACTGCTATAGCTCGGCGTTTTGTTTGCTCGGTGGCACTGCGGATGTTGCTAGCGCCGAGCTGTCTTGGGGTGAGCGAGTCGAACCCGGTTCGACTCGCCAACTGTAAAAAGTAGCTAATTTAACGCACCGCAACCCCAGATAACGCATCTAACAATTACTTAAAGGTAACAGCCGCTGAAATCAGTGCAAAACCTAAAATGTCACATTAGCTATAATCATACCCGGCTATGAACATCTCCAAACTCAAAATCTCCCACAAACTTCTACTCCTCAGTGTGTCTTATATGCTGCCGATTTCTGTTCTCGCCTACTTCGGACTTGGCGGTCTGGGAATGCCAATTGATTTTGCCGCCCAGGAGCTCCTGGGGGACCGCTATCAACGGCCGCTAGAAACCTTGCTCGAAAAACTTCCGCACTATCAACTGACTCTGCAAGGAGACACCGACGCTTCACAAAGCGAGGAGCTCTCATCACTGGAACAGTCAATCAATCAATCAAGCACTATCTGAACTAAGAACGGTTGATGAAGAAATTGGCGAATCTCTACAATTTACAAGTGCAGCGTTATCACAAGCCAGCAGAAGTCAGGCAACTGTCACCAAACTTGGTGAGACATGGAAAACCCTAAACGAGAATCGCGGAAATCCCGACAAGTCTGAGATATCTGCTTTATCAGAAAGCATGACCGGCATCATACAGATGATGATTGCCCACTCCGGTGACAAGTCAAACCTGATTCTCGATCCCGACCTCGACAGCTATTACATGATGGACCTGACACTGCTGGCCCTGCCGCAGACACAGGTAAGAATTGGAAAAATACTGAATGAAGTTTCGCCTTTGCTGAATGAAGAAAAAATTAGCAAAGAACAAAAGCTTAAACTGGTGGTCATGGCAGCAATGCTAAGAGAGTCTGATATCGCCAGAATTGCCGCAAGTTCGGCAACGGCTCTCAGCGAGGATGCCAATTTTTACGGCCTTATGCCCTCTATGCAAAGCACTATTCCTTCCCTGACGGAAGAATATGTCAAAACAGCCGAAGAACTGGCCGCCACACTTGAAGAAATGTCTCTGGGCAACAAACCGAGCCTTGAAACATTCAAAAGCATTGCCCTCGCCGCCCAGAAAGCCAGTTTTGCCCTCTGGAACCAAGGGGCCACTGAGCTGGATAACATGCTGCTGGCCCGCATAGATTATTTCTCAAACGTCAAGCTCACAACTATCATGCTCAGTGTAGTAACCCTGGCAATGGCCATTCTACTCGCCTGGAGGGTAACTGTTTCCATCACCACTCCTTTGATGAAAATGGCAACTGAACTCGGTCATATCAGTGCCAATCTTAAATCCGGAGCAGGGCAACTAACTCAATCAAGCCATTCCCTTGCAGAACGAGCGACCGAACAAGCTGCAGCGCTTGAAGAAACCGCGGCCGCAATGGAAGAAATTTCATCCGTCTCGAAGAACAACGCCGAAAATTCAAATGCAGCTTCTAAAGTCGCCAGCGAAGTTACAGACGCCACGGAAAAAAGCGTAATATCCATGGAGGCGATGAGCAAGGCAATTGCCTCAATCACCCGCTCGGCAGATGAAACAGCCGAGATTGTCAGCATGATTGATGGCATCGCTTTTCAAACCAACCTTCTGGCACTCAATACCGCAGTTGAAGCGGCTCGCGCCGGAGACGCCGGCAAGGGTTTTGCCGTTGTCGCCGAAGAGGTCCGGAGTCTCGCTCAGCGAAGTGCAGATGCGGCAAAAGCAAGTACTGAAAAAATCAACATCTCAAAAACACTGGTCGGCCAAGGCGTAACACTGACCGAAGCTGCTGCGGAGTCCCTTAAAACTATTCGCTCTAACGCAACAAGGTCTTATGAATTGACTCATTCAATAGCTTCATCAGTAGATGAACAAAACGGCGGAATTAACCAGATTACTATCGCTCTTGCCGAACTCGATATCGCGACGAGAGAAAATTCCGCTGCTGCCGAAGAGTCGTCTGCCGCGGCTGAACAATTATCCGGACAGGCCGAATCTCTGCATCATGCGGTAGAAGCAATGACAGAGCTGGTCTACGGAGAGGGTGCCGCCAGCCAATAAGCCGAGGTGAAATTGTAAAATCAGAGACGACATGTGTGGGCACAGCTTTACTGGTTGGTTATCCCCATCAAAGACTTGCTATTATCCACAAGTCTGCAGGAACGAAAATAGTGGCTTCAGTGGGGCAGCAGAGCTCCAGCTCTGCGGCAATTCATATGTCCAGCAGAGCTCCAGCTCTGCGGCAATTCATATGTCCCGCCAAGCTGCAAATCTGCCGCGAATTGGCGCAGAGCTGGAGCTCTGCACCCCCGGTATTGCCGTCTGCATGCTGGGAGTGATTTTAAATACGCCCACTTTGCAAGAACTTTACCTCTGTTCGATCTCCAATCGCAACAAGGTAATCTGATCGGGAACTTGTGGGTAATAGCGAGCCTCAAAGAGGCAGTCAGCGCAACTCAGGCTTAACCTCAACACCACGGGTTGTGCTGCCTCGCCCATATCCCCGACGGACGAGAAAAGAAACTTTCTCACCTTCTGAAGTCTTGTCAATTGCCGCCATCACTTCCGCTTTGGAGGCGACCTGCTTGCCGTTTACCGCAATAACGAAGTCCGCGTTCGGGTAATCCGTGGCAATCAGGTAGACCGACCCGCGACGTATCTGTTTCCTCGCGCCCTGAAGTCCCGCTTCGGCCGCCGGAGAACCAGGCTCCACGTATTGAAAGACCGGGCCGACATCGGTGTCACCAAGGATAACACCTATCTTCGGGCGAAGTATCTTTCCATACTTAATCAGCTGTGGCACAGCTTGACGAATCATATCAACCGGAATTGCAAAACCGATTCCGGCGCTTTCACCAACCCGGCTTAAAATCGCCGTGTTAATACCAACAACCCGACCCGCCATATCGAGAAGCGGCCCACCAGAGTTACCTGGGTTAATCGCAGCATCAATCTGAATCACGTCCTCAATGACCTGCCCACTCTCAGAACGAATAGAACGACCGAGGCTGGAAATTATTCCCGTCGACAATGTGCGTTGCAAACCAAAAGGGTTACCGATTGCCATAACCCTCTGCCCAACCTCAAGACTGGCCGAATCACCAAGGTCGGCAGCGACAAGCCCTTCTGGCGGAGTCACAACTTTCATCAGCGCCAAGTCGTTGTCGGCATCGGCACCGATCACCTTTGCCTCAACAGTCTCCCCTTGGGCAAAAGTAATCTGCACCATTTCCGCCCCGGCAATCACATGATGATTGGTGAGAATCAGTCCCTCTTCCGCATCAATCACCACACCCGACCCCGAGCCCTGCTGATAAACCGGGCCAAAAAAATCATACGAAGTAGCTTGAGTGCTGACGTTTACCACCGAACGGTTGACCTTTTTATAAACGTCAATTGTCTGGGCTTCATCCTCTGTTCGCGGAGCGGTTTCAGCCAGCACCAACGTAGCACCAAACAGCAACAGAAGAACGACCCCACCTATTCCCCAAATTCTTATCGGAAAAATCTTCATCCTCTTCCTTTCAAAAATAGGTTCACCATTGAACCATCATCTTATTGCCGTAATAGCCCTGTTTGCGTATTGTCCCTTTTCAAACCTGAAAAGAGTGAAAAATCTTTGATTTTTGCAACTAAAAGTTAAAACTATTTTTTGAAGCGGTATTTATATGTTCGATAACAGTCTGGAGCAATTGGCAAAGGCCCGGCAAAATAAAAAAGTTGTTTTTACCAACGGCTGCTTTGACATTCTCCACGTTGGACATATTCGCGTTCTGGCTGACGCCAGAGACCTTGGCGATATTCTTGTCGTCGGCCTCAACTCCGACAGCTCGGTCCGACGACTTAAAGGAGACTCCCGCCCGGTAATTCCCGAGGAAGAACGCCAGGAAATGTTGCTGGCCTTGAAAAGCGTCGACTATGTCTTTATTTTTGATGAAGACACCCCGGAGGAACTCATCAGACAAATCCGCCCCGATATCCTAACCAAAGGCGGTGACTGGAAGATCGAACAGATTGTCGGTGGTCCATTTGTCACATCCTATGGCGGAGAAGTGCTCTCACTCCCCTATCGCGCCGGATATTCAACAACCGGGACAATCGAGCGAATACTTGAACGGGCGGGGTTGTAGATACCATCACGTCCCGCAAAAAGTTGCCTGCACTCTTTCGTCTGCTGTTGGCGGCTGGCAGTAGTCCAAATGTTCGAGGTTGTCTTCATAGGGTCGCTTCAACACGCCAAGCAACTTTTGCACCGGTAAAAAATCCCCAAAGTCAGTCGCCGCGTCGAGTGCTCGCTCAAGGCGATGATTGCGTGGGATAACGAAGGGATTGTTCGCCTTCATTAGAGCTGACACTTCGGCCGCGGACTGCGCTTGCCGTAAAAGTCGCGCCTGCCAGCGAGCTTGCCAACTGTGAAAACCTCCATCGACAACAACACTTCCCGGTATGTTTCCTTGTGTATTTTCCAGTATGTGTTCCAGTCTTCCCGGCTCCGCACCAAGTTTACGAAAAGTGTTTGTGTAATCCGCGCCATGTTGTTGCATCAGCGAAAGAAGCTCCTCAATCAGCGATTCATCTTCCTTTTCTTCATTGAAGAGCCCGAGTTTTCTTCGCATGACAAGAAGCCATTCCTGCTTGAAAATATCTGCGAAACTGCCAACTTCCGCGCGAGCAATAGCAATTGCCTGGTCCAAATCCGGCGCAAGAAGTGATAGTAATGTCTCGGCAAAGCGAGCAAGATTCCACTGGGCGATATGCGCCTGGTTGGTAAAAGCATAGCGCCCATGGCGATCGATCGAGCTAAAGACTTTACCCGAATGATACTCATCGAGGAAAGCGCATGGGCCATAGTCAATCGTCTCCCCGGAAATCGCCATATTGTCGGTATTCATCACCCCGTGAATAAAACCAACACCCATCCAGCGGGCGACAAGCGACGCCTGTCGCTTGATAACTGACGCGAGAAAACCCCGATAACTGTCCTCACTTTCAAAAACTTCGGGATAGTGGCGCGCAATTGCGTAATCCGCGAGTTCTTTAACGACAGCTTTATCGGCAAGCCGCGCTGCATATTCAAACGTGCCGACACGTATATGACTCGCCGCAATACGTGCCAGAAGAGCTCCGGAAAGCGGCGACTCGCGGTAAACCTGCTCGCCGCTGCTGACAACCGCCAAACTACGCGTTGTTGGTATTCCAAGAAAATACATCGCCTCGCTGACAACATACTCGCGCAGCATAGGTCCAAGAGCCGCCCGCCCGTCGCCATTTCGCGAAAACGGCGTCCGACCAGACCCCTTGAGTTGCAAATCAAAGCGGCGACCATCCAAACCAAGCAATTCACCAAGAACAATTGCCCGCCCATCTCCAAGCATTGTGAAATAACCGAACTGGTGGCCGGCATAAGCCTGAGCAATCGGCTCAGCCCCAGAAGGAATGATGTTGCCGGAAAATATTTCCGCACCAACCGATTTTAACTGGTCTACATCCAAACCGAGTTCTGACGCCAGACTCTCATTAAGCATGACAAGAATTGGAGATGTGACGGGAAGCGGATCTTGTCGGACAAAAAGGAGCTCTGGCAGCCGGGTGAAACTATTATCAAAATTCCAGTCCACTCCAACTACCCCTTTCGCCATATCGCGAAACACGCGACTTACCGCTCCACACTTATGACACCGCGGAGATCCATCAGATTGCGAACCAGCTTATCGAGCTGCTCGGCATTCTCGATATTGACCTCAAATCTGTTGCTGGCCTTGCCATCTTCCTGCAGGAAAGATTGAGCAGAAAGAATACTCACGCCATTGGCGGAAAACACCTGGGTAAGCTCGGCAAGTAAACCCACCTTATCATTGCAAAGAATCTGAATCGGCAAACGACGAACCGATTTGACGTTTTCATCCCAGCTCACAGGAACCAGCCGCTGTGGATCAAACGACATCACTTGCGAGCAATTTCGCGAATGAACCGTCAGTCCCCGTCCCCTGGTAATAAATCCAACCACATCATCACCAGGCAGGGGCTGACAGCACTGGGCAAAGCGAAAAACAACATCATTCAGACCACTGACCTTGATTCCCGATGTCGGATTCTGAGCACTGGCGACCTTGCTGAATATCTTTTTGAGAGCTGATTCTTCTTCAGCAAGTCTTTGTTCCCAATCGGCTTCAGCTGGAGCAAGATATTCAATCACCTGACGGGTTGTCAATTTGCCATAACCGATCTCGGCAAGAAGGCTATCTTCATCATTAAAGCCATAATGCTCCGCCGCCTTCTTCAAAAGTCCATCCGCGGAAAAAGTCTTAAGCTTCAAATTAACTTTGCGCATATCGCGCTGCAGCAGCTCCCGCCCGACTTCCAGAGCTCGTGACCTTTCTTCCAGCTTCAGAAAACTGCGAATTCTTTGTTTGGCCTTGGCCGAAGCGACAAAATTCAGCCAATCCTTGCTCGGATGCTGACTATTCGAAGTCTGAATCTCAACCGTATCGCCATTCTCCAGACGATGGTTAATCTGCACCTGCTGTCCGTTGACCCGAGCACCACAGCAGTGATGTCCTATTTCAGAGTGCACTGCATAAGCGAAATCTACCGGTGTGCTCCCTGTGGTTAATGACAACAAATCACCCTTTGGTGAAAAGACAAAAACTTCTTCCGGGAACAAATCGTCCTTGACGTTGGAAAGAAATTCATGCGGATCGGACAAAGTCTTTTCCGATTCCACCAGGTCCCTCAGCCAGCTAAACTGCTCTCCGGCCTTGCTGGTGTTTTTCTTGTTATCGCTCTCCGACTTATAAGCCCAATGTGCCGCTATCCCCCGTTCGGCGATATCATGCATTTCCGGGGTGCGAATTTGGACTTCAATCCGTGCTCCTTCAGGACCAATTACCGTTGTGTGTAATGACTGGTACTTGTTTGGCTTGGGCATGGCAACATAGTCTTTAAACCGTCCGGGAATCGGCTTCCAGGCGGCATGAACCACTCCAAGTGCGGCGTAACAATCCATCGGCGTCGGCACAATCAGACGAAAGGCAATAAGGTCATGAATCTCGTTAAACTCAAGACCCTGCTTCTTCATCTTGCTGTATATCGAAAAAAAGTGCTTAGGCCGACCCTGCACCTCAGCAACGACACCAGCATTCTTCATCTCCCGCGCCAGAAGAGCGACGACCTTGGAAATGTAACGCTCACGCTCAGTTTTTTTCAAACTGACGCGTTGCTTAATATCTTCATAAGATTGTGGTTCAAGATAACGAAGTGCCAGATCTTCAAGCTCGGACTTCATCCAGTGAATACCGAGGCGATGTGCAAGTGGAGCGTAAATATCAAGCGTTTCCTGGGCAATACGCATACGCCGTGGCCCCGAGAGAAACTGCAATGTCCGCATATTGTGAGTCCGGTCACACAGCTTAATCAGCAAAATACGAATATCACGCGCCATCGCCAACAGCATTTTGCGAAAGTTCTCCGCCTGCTGTTCGACACGAGAGCGGAAATTCATCCGGCTCAACTTTGTTACCCCATCGACAAGCTGGGCAACATCTTCTCCGAAATCCTTCCGCAAATCTTCAATACTGGTATCAGTATCTTCAACGGTATCATGCAATAACGCGGCAACGACTGACGGAACATCAAGTTTCAATCTGGTCGCAAGAAAAGCGACTTCGGCAAGATGGGTGACATACGGTTCACCGGACGCCCTGGTCTGCCCTCTATGCTTGAGCATGACAAAGCTGTGCGCCCGGCGGATCATGTCAAGATCCGGTGAAGGGTGATAGGCCTTAACGGCTTTTAAAATCTCCTGAAGCTTCAATTAGCCGAGCTCCATTTCTGGGATGTTAGACCGTGTCACTAGTCCTTGCCTTTCCTACCGTTCAACGAAGCTTTTGGCGCGGAATAACTAGCGATTCAAAAAATGTACGGGACGCATAACTCTCAGGACACCAGCGACCTCTGCCCGAGCAACACAATCGGCATGTTATAAGAAGTCCTTAACGGTTACCATCTAAACCGCATATCAATGATGGAAACATCCGCCGAGCTCTGCACCAGATCAACAACCGAAAATTCCGCGGTATTAATTGCCCATGGAACGGAAAATATCAGCTGCGGAAATACCTTCTTCCTCGTGGTTTTCCAACGGCTGAAATCGGACCTTGCCGTCCGCAACTTCACGCAGAGCAGAAACAATCTCCTTGTTGCCCCGGGTATTAACTACCGGCTGTTTGCCGGAAAGAAGTTGCTTTGCCCTGTTCGCCGCCAGACGAACAAGAACGAAACGATTGTCTTCTGTGCTTAAACAGTCTTCAACGGTAATTCTAGCCATGCTTTGAATGTATCTCTGTAAGGATGTTTTGAAACAATTAAAATCGACAGAACCAAGCTGCCCTCTCACCCCGGATTCCCCCGCTGCCTTGTCAAGTATCTAACCTATCAAGTATTTGAACGCCATAACCTCAGATATTGCCGGATATATGTAGGTATATGGCCAAAGCCAAAAACCACCTACTCGGGCAATACTTACAGAGGCATTCTTGTCGCAAGGCGGGGTTTCCCGTATACATGCGGCATAGTCATTTTGCAAGAAATTCATCGGCTAACCTGAAATTGGGGATACAACCACATTTGTCACGGCCGTCAGTGAAACAACTGATTCCGAAATGACCCTCACAATCAAGGAGCTATCATGATCGAAGTGGAAGATGAGCAGGTTAGACTAAAAAAGGCGCTATTCGCCCGTGAAAACTTTCGCGGCAAGGCTTTTCTCATTCCAAGCTTCGTGACCGTTGTCGGGGTGTTTTGTGGCTTTATCTCAATTATTTACTCCACCAGGGGCAACAATCTTGCCGCCGCCTTCGGCATTGCCCTTTCAATTTTAATCGACGGCATTGATGGACGAATTGCACGTAAACTAAATGCCACCAGTCCTTTTGGCCGGGAATTCGATTCGTTGAGCGATGCAATCTGCCTCGGTGTGGCGCCTGCTGTGTTGATGTACAAGTGGGGTGCGGAAATGCTCGCATCTGACCTTGGCATACTCATCTGCTTTTCCTATATCGTCTGTGGAGCAGCCCGACTCGCCCGTTTTAATATCACTGAGGAAGGCACGCCGAGCGGATCTTTCCAGGGGCTACCAATTCCTGGTGCTGCCGGGGCATTGATCGCCCTTGTCTATGCCCATCCAGCTCCCTTGACCAGCGAAACTCTCGCAGGCTTAGCCTTGGGTTACACACTGCTTGTCGCCCTGCTGATGGTCAGCACGATCCCATTTCTCAGCTTGAAACATATCCACCTCAATAAGGTCGATCCAAAAATTGCCTTGCTCGGCCTCTCCTTCTTTGTCGCTCTTACCTGGTATTCAAGTCAGGTCATCGCCCTGCTCGTTGCCACAGGATACGCGATGAGCGGACCGGCAATGTGGATTATGCGCCTCAGTCAAAAGAAAAAAAACAATTCACTTCACTAGAGAGAGGGGGATTTATACCCCTGGCGGCCCGGCGGCTTCATCGAGAACATTTGCCAGACCCAACAGTATATGACTTGTGGGTCGAAAAATTGTTTTCACCACCTGGGCGCAACTTCCAGCCTCAAAAGTAAAGCTTCCGCCAGCGCCTGCGGCGCGCAACAGCTCCAACAAAGCTTCTTCGCCATCCACGGCACCAACTTGAGCCGCAACAATCTGCCCGAGATGAAAATATATAGTACCCTTGCCCGTCACAGTTTCAACCACAAGAACACCACTTCTGCCAAAACTGGAAAAAACCTGCACCAAATCCAGAATGGGCATATGAGCCAAGTCTCCCTGCACACCCTTTGCCTTCCTTCTTGAGACGAGCATTCTCAAGCGAAGTCGCAAAAACCGGTAATCAAGCGGAAGGGCGACAAAATCATCGAGTCCAAACGCAAGAAGTTCATCTGCCGCCTCCCCAGGATCACCGTAAACAACGATTGGCACTCCAGCAAATGGCGTATGACAGTTCCTCAGACGAAGCATAACTTCGGCATGAAGTATCGCCAGGAAACGCGATATGACGATTACGTCCGGTATTACCTGTAAAGTGCTTTCCACGGCCGACACCAGACAGGGAACATCCGCGACCTGGAAACCATCCCGCTGCAAAAGTTTACCGAGTTGACGTCGTGACTCATCGTCGGCATCAACTACTAGAATATGGGCTGCAGCATTACTCATCATTACTGTTTCCAGGATTAATATTCGAACTACCAAACTTGAGCACTGCCTCAGCAAGCTCCCTGCGATCAATTGGCTTAGAGATATAATGTGAGAAACCGTAATCGAGATATTTTTCCCGGTCCCCGCACATGGCATGAGCAGTCAGTGCGATAATCGCCACTGGACGCCGGGAAAATCTATCTGATGAACGAATGATATTTGCCGCCTCAACTCCTCCCATAACCGGCATCTCAATATCCATCAAGACAAGATCAAAGTCAGTTTGGGCAAACTCTTCCACGGCCCTCACCCCATCACTTACCAAGGTCAAACTGTGCCCCTCATACTCAAGGAAGCAGCGAATCACCCGCTGATTAACTGGATTATCCTCCACCAAAAGTATATTCAGCTTTGCGCAAGCTTTCTTCGCCCCTGGCAACGACTTAATATCCGGCACCAAAATCTCACCAATAACGTCTCGTAGTGGAATACAAAAAACAAAAGCAGCACCTAGATTGGGCCTGCTTTTGACTATAATTTCCCCACCCATCAACTGCACAAGCTTACGGCAGATTGCCAGACCAAGCCCTGTCCCGCCGTACCGACGACTGTTTCCAGACTCCACCTGCCGGAAAGCATCAAATATCCCCTCCTGTTCAGACTCAGCAATACCTATCCCGGTATCGATCACCACAAAAACAATCTCATTTCTTCCATCGGCGGCAACCTGCTTCATCACACGAACAAGAACAACTCCATTTGCCGGAGTAAACTTCAACGCATTATCAATCAGGTTGATCAATATCTGTCGCAAAGTATCCGAATCCGCATTGATACGCTCAGGGCAATCCCTCGCCTTGACCATCAAAAAGGTAATATTCTTTTTCTGAGCAACAATTAAAAACAGATGTTCGAGACTGCGAAGAAAATCATCAAGAGAAAAGTCTTGCGGATGAAGCACAACAGCGCCTGCATCAGCTTTGGAAAAATCAAGTATACCGTTTATTATTGCCAAAAGAGCAGCGGCAGAATCACGGGCAATACGGGCGATTTCATCCTGTGATTTGTCCAGCTGGCTATCGAGCAAAAGCTCGAGCATTCCGAGCACGCCATTCATGGGGGTGCGAATTTCGTGACTCATTCGTGCGAGGAACTCTGATTTGGCAGCTGCGGCTGATTCAGCGATCTCTTTTGCCGCAAACAAATCTTTTGTTTTCCGCTCAACCTCTTGCTGTAACAATAAATGGCGTTCAAAAAAGGAAAAAGCAGTGCCGGAGTTATTGATATTATGTCTAACTCTAGCTTTAAGAACATTAGCAATCTTGCGAAGTTTCTGATTCTCCGCTTTCAATGCCTCCAGTTCAGATTGCAAAGTATTCTCCGCCTTATCGATACTCATCGCCAAAAATTACTCCCGTCATTGTCTGACTTATATGCACTGCTCCAATGTGTTCTCCGTAAGTACTGAAACCTATAAAATTAATCTCACGCAAAATTTCTTCGACCTCCAGCTGCCGCATATTTGCCTCTATCTCCAATCGTCGCAAAATACAGTCACAACCCAAGGTCAGTGAAACATTCTTAAAATGGCTTTTCAATTTATCAATTTCGCCTCGCAGCGCTTTAACAATATCTTGGCTATCTCCCAATGAAAGCGGCAATCCCTCTTCTATTGCACAAAAAAATGTCAAACTTCCATCATCATTCGCTTTCTGCACCGCCCTGACATAACTCTGATTGCCAATTTCAAGCACTAGCGGATGGCGCGAGAATATTTCCGGCCCAATGTCTTCGCTGCTTGCTCCAGTCATGGCACAGTACTCATCGACAGCCCTACCACCGTCAATTTCATAAACAGTCCTCGTCTTCGAGTCTGCCGCAGTGATAACCATATCGGTAGACGAAGCCTGAATATGGTTGAATTGAAAAGTCTGAAAATGCTGCGTCGTGTCAATAACCGCTATCACCGCAGCATTGGAGCCCCAACCTTTATTTGAATAGACAGAGGTCCGACTGAATTTAAGTCCATCACCAGCGGAACCACCAACAACCGGAATATTCTCAAGTACGCCGTGCATTGCTGCAAGGAACTGCTCCTCCATTCCCGAAAGTCCATCTACCAGCGAGAACAACAACCGACGTGCAGGCATACCAAAAGTGCGGGTGGATATTTTAGGCATCTCCAGCTCCAGCCGCACAGCATCTTCAATCCCGAAATCAGACAAGTCTTCAACAAAAAGTGTGTGGAAACGAAAAGCCTTGGTGCTAAAACCCACACCAACAATTCCGCCCTGCTGGTAGGTTGAGCCTATCTCTCCAGCTGTACTGCAACCGATATATGGACAGGAAAACACCTTCTGTGCCTGAGCGGCAACGTCTTCGGGAGCATAATGAGCTGAAGCAAAAAAGACGACTCCAGCCATATCCGGCATTTGCAACTGGGAATAAAGCTGGTGGAAAGCCTCCTCCACATCAAGATTTACAACTTCGCCACGCTTGATTGACATCTCCTCCACCTCCACAAAAAGGTCGGCAAACCTCCAAATAACAATATACCAGCTAAACAAACCACGTTAGACATCACGGTATCATAACGAATCTACCTGCGGCTTCGCGCCAGTCTCGTATTTGACGTCGGCCAGTAAATTTAATTACTTGAGCAGTAACTTAATGATATCAGCAAGAAACAATACTATTTCGGGAAAATTTAATTGTGCCGAAAGGTATGAACTGATTTCTAACCGTCCAAGGTGATTTCGCTACTCGGTATAACTAAAGCTCACCGCCTTAGAATGCCGAAGACTACTTGGCACTGGAGTTGAGCGTTTTGCGACATGCGACCAGATGCAATTTGGAATTTTATTGTTCTTTTGGAACCTTAGAGACTATCCGGGGACAGAAAAAGACATCATGAGTAATCTATCATCCGACGGCTCACCTCTTTTCCCTTCAATAGACGAAGGGTCCTTCGAGGCTCTTCGCGCTCATCTGCAGCGTCTTGCCGAGTCCCTACCTGCACATTTCTGCTTGTTAAGTAATCTCAGCGGACTATTGCTGCTCACAGCAGGAGAAGTAGACCCTCGACAGGCCACTTCTTTCGCCTCTCTACTCGCAGCAAACATCTCGGCAGTTAAACAGATTGCCTTGCTCATTGGCGAAGACGCCGGTTTTGAAAAAAACTTCTTTGAAGGTAAAACTCACAATCTCTACGTACATGAATTGGAAAATGATTATATCCTGACAATTGTCTTCTCTCGACAAACAACCTTCGGACTAGTGCGCAGCCTCAGTCAACGCTATGCTCCCATTTTCACCGAGTTGCTTGAACAATCGGGGAGCGATAAGCCGTCAGTCATCCCAAATCGCTCCCCAGGTGACTCATTCTCCACCGAGCTCACATCACGACTTGATAGCTTATTTAAACTGGAGGAATAAAATGTTCATCAATTACGGCCTTCAGCAAATCGACCTGAAAATTGTCTACTATGGCCCAGGGATGTCGGGGAAAACCACCAACCTTGAATGGGCTCACGCTCACATCGCACCCGAGGTACGTAGTGATCTGCTAAATTTAAAAACAAAAGAAGACAGAACTATTTTTTTTGATTTTATGCAGTTCGAGGTGGGCAAGATTAATGGGCTGACTCCCAAATTCAACCTTTACACAGTCCCTGGACAAGATATCTACACAATGAGTCGCAAGATTATACTAAATGGAGTTGACGGTATTATTTATGTCGCAGATTCAGGTAAAGACAGAATGCGTGATAATCTGTTCACGATGATCGATCTGGTAAAAAACCTGCGCTCCGGGCAGCAGCAAATAGAAACATTTCCAATTGTTCTGCAATATAACAAACGGGATCTGCCTGACGCCATGCCACTTGCGCACATGCGCAAGACCCTTAATCGGTTTAAAGCCCCCGACTTTGAAGGCGTGGCCACCCAGGGAGTTGGTGTATTTGAAACATTAAAGGAAACAATCGAACTTGTAGTCAACCGCGTAACGAAGCAAATCGGTTAACCTGATGCCTCTCAGAGATTTGCTCGATCTCCGCACAGCTCAGGTCTGGTTATCGTGTCCGGTCGAATATCGACCCGGACAAACAATCACTCCTGTAATTTCCGGTTCAGTATCCCGTCCGCCCACTCACCAACTGCTCAACCACTGCCGGTTCAGCCAAAGTCGAGATGTCACCAAAGTTGTCAGTTTCACCGGCCGCGACTTTTCGCAATATCCGGCGCATAATTTTGCCCGAACGAGTTTTGGGTAACTGTGGAGCAAATTGAATATGTTCGGGTGTAGCAATTGGACTAATGTCGTCACGAACATGCTGCCGCAGGGCATCACGAAGTTCATGTGTCGCATCAACGCCCTCTTTCAACGTAACAAAACAATAAATACCTTGCCCTTTTGTCTCGTGCGGCACACCAACAACTGCCGCTTCAGCCACCGAATTGTGCCCGACCAACGAACTTTCAATCTCGGCAGTTGAAAATCGATGAGCCGAAACGTTTATAACGTCATCAATACGCCCCTGTAGCCAGTAATAGCCATCTTCATCAATCAAACAACCATCCCCGGTAAAATACTTTCCCTCCTGCCTTGAAAAGTATGTCTGTTTGACTAGCTGATTGCTGCTGTCTCCGTAAACTCCGCGGATCATCCCCGGCCAAGGTGAAGTAATATACAACGCCCCTCCCTGCCCTTCTCCTGCCGTGCTCACTTCTACTTCCGGAACAATACCAAAAAACGGCTTCCCGGCAGACCCTGGCTTTGCCGCATGGGCTCCAGGAAGTGTGCTAATCATGATACCGCCTGTCTCTGTCTGCCACCAGGTATCGACAATAGGACAACGTCCCTTGCCAATCACCCGATGGTACCAGCGCCAGGCTTCAGGATTTATTGGTTCTCCTACTGAACCGAGCAAGCGCAAACTACTGAGCTGATGACGATTGATCCACTTTTCATCCAATCGCATCAGTCCACGTATTGCAGTTGGTGCAGTGTAGAAAATGTTCACCTGATAATCATCAATGATCTTCCAGAATCGATCCGGAGTTGGATAGGTCGGGGTCCCTTCAAACATGACAATTGTCGCGCCATTTGAAAGGGGTCCATATGTGACGTAGGAATGACCTGTAATCCAGCCAATATCAGCTGTACAGAAAAAAATATCTTCTTCCCGAATATCAAAGATATATTTGAAAGTCAGATGCGTATATAGGAGATAACCCGCCGTTGTATGCATCACACCCTTCGGCTTCCCCGTACTGCCACTTGTATAAAGCAGGAAAAGCGGATCTTCAGAGTTCATGATCTCAGGTTCACAGGTCGAAAAAATATCACTGGCGAAAACTTCGTTCTGCCACCAGAAATCCCGCCCATACTGCATTTCAACCATACTATGCCCACGATTAAGCACAATCACGGTATGAACAGCAGGAACCTCTTCAATCGCCTCATTCACTCGAGCTTTAAGCTGTGCCGTTCTTCCACCGTGGAAGCTCACATCGGAGGTAATCACAACCTCGCTCTCGGCGTCGATGATCCGGCTTTTTAAGGCCTCCCCACTAAATGCCGAAAAAACGATCGAATGAATCGCCCCCAAACGAGCGCAGGCGAGCATGGCAATCACAAGCTCTGGAACCATCGGCAGAAATATCGTAACCCGGGTCCCCTTAACCACTCCTCTCTTTTTCAGCACATTGGCAAAGCGACAGACGTCAGTATGCAACTGCTGATAGGTCAATGTGCGCCTGTCTTCCTCCTTCTCTCCTTGCCAAATTATCGCCGCCTTGTTTCGCCTCCAGCTGCCGATATGGCGGTCGAGGCAGTTCGCAGAAAGATTAAGCGTCCCGTCCTTAAAAAAAGAAAGGTATGGCCCGTCGGCCCCGTCATTTGCCGGGAATCCTCCCGCAAGGGCAACAGACGGACGCTTGAACCAGGAAAGATTTTCCTCCGCCTGCCTGAGCCAGAATGCCTCGGGAGACAAGACCGATTCCTGATAGAGTGCTTCATAGGCCTCCATACTGCCGAGTCGTGACTTTTCGCGAAACTCATTGCTCGGGTAATAAAGATTCTGTGTTTCACTCATAAGACAATCTCCTGCAATTACTGCCAATAACTCCATCTTTCCCGCCACTTGTGCGCAGGGTCGAGGAAACATAACCGCAGGCGGCTGGACACTCAAGGGAAAAATGACCCTCGAATGTTACAATCAGAATGCTTCTCCTCATAACTGTCCAGAGAATTTTCAGCGTCAATGAGCATTTGAATGAACAAGTTGAAGCCCAATCAAATTGAACCAGGATAAGTAGTATGTCTGACTTTGATCCAAGGACCACCAAACCAACTGTTCCAGGCAAAGCAGAAGATCTTTCAGCCGACTACGTCAAACAAGTGGAAAAAGATGAGTTGAGGCGCCTGCACTCCGCGCAAAACTGCAGCATGAATGCCAAGGATATCGCCGCGATCAATCTTAAAACTGCTAACAATGTTGTAATAGATAACCCCGCCGATCCCGCGGCAGAGAAATTCCTCAAACTCTCTGAAGCAACGAAAATTGTTGCCGACAAAAACGCAAGTCAGATTGAAAAAGCAATAGCTGGCTGGGGTGACAGTCTCTCCGTTAGTGGCGACCTATATGACAAGGCGCGTGAACTGATACACACCGGGAAACGTGCCGAAGCACTACAGATGTTCAAAGCGCAGGTGGAAAAATCTTCCGCGGCTCGATGCGAACCAAGCGAAGCAGAAATGACGACCCTGAATAAACTGCAAACCGACTACGAAAAGACAAAAAAAGCCGGTGGTGAAACAACTTTTTTCAAAAGCTGCGAGCGTCTTGAAGGCCTGGTAAACTACGAGAAGGAACACGGCAAAAGTGAGACGATTAGCCACTATGTCAATAACCTGTCACTGGATCCAAATGACGGCAGCCTCAGTATGAGTGCGGATGCCGCGGCTCTCAATTCCGCCTACAAAACATCCTTGACTAACCAGTCAGGACAACAAATGACAGTTTCTCCGGACTGGATGCTGCGTAGCGCCCAGTTCGCCGATTTGGGGGTGGGCCCCGACGCAGTTCAGTCAATCCGCAAAGCTGGCAATGCAGTCTGGGAAACAATGCAGGCCGCAGGCCATGGCCAGTTGCCAGACTATGACCACATTGAAAATGACATCAAAAAAGACTCTGCCACAGTGGCCAGCAAGTGGGTTGCTCCCAATGGTCCTTCTCTGGAGAAAATTTTCAAACCTGAACTTGAGACCTGCAAAAAGAATCATCGCGAGGAGTAACCCGGTTCCGCCCAGTAATATCCCAGTAATATAGCCAGATACCGCTGGGCCACGTTCACCTAATAATCAAAAAGTAACCTGGCTCCTTCTCCGAACCTGACTTTATCCCCCTCAGACAAGAAAGTAATAGAAAAATACACAATAAAATTCCCGCCCTAGTCATTGACACAGGGGCAGGGATTTTGCATTGTCGCGCCTGCAAATTCGGGGGCCGAACTAACCCGCATGAAGTAAGTCACTTATTCGATCTGCTTTCGTGATACATCGGGTCGGTATCTGGCAATGTCTTTTGCGGTGGGCGTAGCTCAGCTGGTAGAGCACCGGATTGTGGCTCCGGTGGTCGTGGGTTCAAGTCCCATCGCTCACCCCACATTTTCTTTCTTGGGTTTGCTTTCAATATGACGGGTGATTAGCTCAGTTGGTAGAGCAGCTGACTCTTAATCAGCGGGTCGCAAGTTCGAGCCTTGCATCACCCACCATTTTTCTACTGTGAAAGCGAGGTCGATACGGACTTCTCCAAAAAATGAAAACACCACAGTGGATACCGGGTCGTGCCGATGTCGCCGGCCTGGCCTTGGCCATGGCGCTCGGATTGACATCATTCACACTTGTACGTTCGCTGCCAGCCTCCCCCTACATCTCCGACATATTAATTGCCCTTGTCCTTGGTGCCGGAGTGATCAATTCACCGCTTCGCCATCGAATCGGGCTTCTCACCCCTGAAGCAGATCAAAAGCCCGACAGATATGCAGCCGGACTTCGATTTTGCGGAAAGTGGGTCTTACGGCTTGGCATAATCACAATGGGCCTTAAGGTACAGACCTCCTTCTTTGGCAGCGTAGAACTGGCCCTCATCGCTGGAGTTGGCTTCTTTACCCTGCCCAGTGCATTTTTCGTGACACAAGCCCTGGGGTCGTTGACCGGAATCAGACAGCCGCTCACTGACCTGCTCGCCGGAGGAACCATGATTTGCGGTGCTTCTGCAGTCAATGCCATAGCGCCGATCTCCGGCTCACGTCATCACGAACAAGGAATCGCTATAGCCGTCATGTTCCTGTTCAGCGTTGTCGCCCTGGCCTGTTTTCGTCCGATTGCTGTCTGGATCGGACTGGATCCATCGTTTGCTGGTATCTGGAGCGGACTCGCTGTCAACGACCTGTCGAGCGCAATCGCCGTTGGCTCGCAAATGGGAGGCACTGGAGATGTAATGGCAGCCGCAGCCAAATCCGCCCGTATCCTGATGCTCACACCAACGCTGATTATGTTCTCATTGATCAGACGAGAAGATGGCCCATCCAGCAAACGACTCAGCTTGAGCAAACATTTCCCAAAATTCGTCCTTGGTTACCTGACCCTTGCTTTCATCCGCGGAGCTGGAGACCACCTTTTCAGCCAATCTCCTACCTGGACTGCACTTCTAACGCTAAATAGTCTGGTCGTTAGTCTGGCACTAAGCGCAGTTGCAGCAAGTATTGGTCTGCATCTCAGGTTGCATACATTGCTTACCACCAGCACACCAGCAGTAGTCGTCGGCGCCGGTGCCTCGTTGACAATCGCCAGCCTCTCACTGGCAATGATAACTCTCGCCTCACACGAACTGTATACGGCAGCTGGGATAACTGGTGCCGCTGGTCTGCTAATCTCGATTTTGGTTTATCGAATTGTCATCCGCCACACTCAATAAATGGGTCCAAGTATTGTTTTTATATTCGTAAAATCATCAACACGACGTGATTGTCTTGTGAATCTATCTGAAATCTTCGTCTGAGGATCCCAGTCTTCCATAATTCCCCCAACCAATAGACCCACTGCCTGCATCCAAACAAAATCGACCTATCCCGGATGTTGCACGTAAGCCCGTCGTGAGGTTGTGAAGTCTGTGGCAAGGTGTGGGGGTAGAGAGGAGGGAATACTGGTGTATTCCCGACCGAACGCTCTCCCGCAGATTGCCCAGAATTCGCGACCGCAACAGGGCCATCACAGAGTGCAAACTGTAACGGCAGAATTTTGTTGAAAACGGTCGTTGCACTCGTAAATTCGCGGGTGAAACCTGTTTCAGCCGTGAACTTACGTGCAATTTCCGGGCTATACTTTCGAGTCATCCCAAATTACTTGTTGCCGCAGACAGGGTTATTCAAATTATGCTTACCAGTATTCTACTCCCGCTCCATTTGCCCCACAGGGTTGTTTTTATTCAGCTCCTGAGCCTGTCGCTTCTGATACCCCTGCGCCTCCCGACTGTTGAGGCACAGGTGTTATCGACGACCACCTACGACATCGGTTCACCCAGCGTCGCCGATATATGGGTCGATCCAGCAACCGGCAATGACGCAGCCAGTGGTTCAACCCGTGGCACCGCACTTAGAACTCTTACCGCTGCCTGGAACAGTATTCCGCACAGCACCAACCCCCTAACCAATGGTTATCGCATCATGCTGGCGGCTGGCGACTATCCGGAGTCGTCAATTCCAAATTATTTCGAAAACAGTATAGGCACTGCGCAATTTCCGGTCATCATCCAATCTGCTGATGGTCGTGGCGCAGCTCGCCTGCGCGGCGATATCAACGCCTTCAATATAAGCTATCTCTATCTAATCGACTTTGACATTCTCCCCGACCCTGAAGGAGACGCTCTGCACTGCGAGCGATGTGACCACCTGTTGATGCGCGGCATGGAACTAAGTGGTGGAGTAGGTCGTGTCGCCCATGAAACAGTGAAAATTAACCAGTCACAGTATGTCTACATCGAAGATTGTGACATCTGGGGTTCTTACGAAAACGCTATTGACTTTGTTGCGGTGCAGTATGGCCACATCGTCCGCAACAAGCTTCACGACGCCGATGACTGGTGCATCTACCTGAAGGGCGGCTCGGCATATTTTCTTGTCGAGGCAAATGAAATCTACAACTGCGGCACAGGCGGGTTTGTTGCCGGACAGGGCACCGGACTGGAATACATGACTTCACCGTGGCTTCACTTTGAAAACTACGACACCAAGTTTATCAACAACGTAATCCATGACACTGAAGGTGCCGGGATGGGTGTAAATGGCGGCTACAATGTGCTTCTGGCGCACAACACTCTTTATCGTGTCGGGTCCCGCTCACACACAATCGAAGTCGTTTTTGGCCTGCGTTCCTGTGATGGCGAGACCGCAGCCTGTGCTGCCAACTCGGCCCTTGGCGCCTGGGGACCAACAACAACCGGAGTTGAATTACCAATTGGCAACCGAAACGTATATATCTACAACAATGTAATCTACAACCCTAGTGGTTTTCAAAGTGCGTACTCTCACTTTGCCATATACGCGCCACGGAATGTTCCCGCCGGCGCCAATGGACCATCTCCGGCAATTAGCGACACAAACCTGAACATCAGAGGGAATGTCATCTGGAACGGCAATAACAGCATGTCGCTGGGCATCGAAGATGACAGTGAGGGTTGCACATCACTCAATTCGACCTGCAATGAAACCCAATTGAGGGCAGATAATGCAATCAATACAATCGAACCACAACTTGTGAACCCATCTGCATCCGACTTTCGTCCAGTAAGCGGAGGCAACCTGTACGGTGCCACTACATACAGCATTCCAGCTTTTGCCGGTGCCGACCGCGCAACCCCACCACTTGCGCCGCAAGGCACCTTAAGCAATGCCGTCACTCGCGATTACGCAGGAGATTCACGCGCAAGCCACAACCCGCCTGGTGCATACGCCGGACCAGTTCGTGAACGAGTGCCGGCCGATCAGTATATGCCATGGAACGGTTTTCTCGGCATGACGAATATCCTCGAACTCGTTAACACCGGCGCATCTACACTAAACGTCACTGCGACACTGTTTGACATTACCGGAACCGCACGAGGAGCTATTACAGTCAATATTCCTGCAAGTGGTCAGCAGGATCTGATTATCAATTCAATAAATGGTTTTACATCTGACTCTTATGGAATTGTCACTCTTGACTATAGCGGCACAGAACTTGACGGACGAATGTCATTTTATCGCCAGGCGGCAAACGGGATTTCCTATGACTTTGCCTACGCCATCCCCTTCTCCGACCCGCTTCAGGGCGACAGTTCCGTCACCTTCAACACCTTTCAGCCAGGACAGAATCTGGCCGAAAGCGCCGCACCGGTCTATAACTGGCTCAGCATTATCAACCTCGACCCATACGCCAACCGATCCTTCACCGTATATCGCTACGATGCAGCCGGGACACTAATTAGCAGTGTTCCAACTACCATTGCTCCATTTGCCAGGGCCGATCTGGAAGGTGGGCATATCAATCCAGGCCCCTCACAGGTTGGACTATTGCGCATCGTGCCTGCCAGCCAAAGCGCCGACTACACCGCCATGCTGGTTCGCTACGGCGCTGCATCCGTCGATGGTTCAATCCCCGGATACACCTTCGCCTTCCCACTTCTCGCCACAGGCGCTCTTGGCACCGAGCAATACCTGCCGGTGTCTACGGGAGGCGGAGCGCAGAACTGGGTAGAGGCGGCAAACGTCTCAAGCTCAACAACCAACATAACAGTTACAATGTATGATGGGGCAGGAAGCACACGCCTAAGCCAGACATATCAGCTACAACCCCACTCGCAGGTTCATATCAACGCCGCAAGTCTCCTTGGAGCAAATGTTTCCGGCAGTGCAAGAATTATTTCTTCCGCCGCCGACAGAATAATCGCCCAAAGCATGTTCTATTTCTACGGCAGTGACTACGGGATAAGCGCCATGTATGGCTCGCAATCAACTGTTGCCCAAACCGCGCCAATTTCTGGCTCTTATAATCTTTTCCTCGGTATGTATGACTGGCTAAAACTCGTTAACACAACCAACTCGGCGATATCCTCGACGGTCGTTACCTACCCGCCAAACTCCGGTCCGCGTTCGGTGTCTTATTCACTACCAGCGCACGGTGCTATGGATTTGGGACTTCATCAAGCGGATGTCTACGGAACAAGTGCAGACAGCTACGGCCAGGTGCAGGTAAACGGCAACGGCGTAACAGCCCAGGTGCTACGCATTCGCCCTGATGCCTCGACTGGTAGTTTCGACTTTGTTTTTCCGACTGTTGTGAAATAACTCTGCCGTTATGACAAAGTGGGAGGAAATATCTTACACTTGGCGCGATCTTGTAGTTTGAACTGCATCATCAAGCCGATGATGTATGCGATTAATCACAAGTTGCGCCGGGATGAGAAAAACACCACCCATCGGAAACAGAACCAGCGAATATGTCCAAGGGATATTTGAAGCGATTCGCACCAGCAGATACAACAGCCCAAGCCACTTTAGGTGAACCGTATCTTCTGACAAAATTTCCTGTGCGGAATTCTGAACTCGACCAAACAATGCCGGACAATAAATCGGTGCAATTGAGGCTCTCCACAACGGAGAAATATGACTTCTTTCCCGTCGCCGGACAATCATCCAGTTCTGATAAAACCAATAGACATCATAAAAACCGAACGAAAAAAACGATAACAGAAAAAGTTTACCTGGCGAGATCGGATGATATACCGGATATCTCGGCCGACCTGTCTTCATTGCCCCGTAATCAGGAAACATCTCCTCTAGGCTGAGCCGACCTTCCCGATCATTCATTTTCATGGGTCCCAAAATCGCAAGGAACCACTTTTCGGCGCAGCAGAATCATCGCTGCCAAAACAAGGCATGAACTGCCTATCGCCGCCGGAAACAACACAGTTGCCAGTGAATAGTTTTCCAAAGCAAAAAGAACGCAAATATCCCGAAGAGAAAACATCGAAAAAAACAAGGCAGATTCAGAATGCGGTTGATAATAACTTTTACGCACAGTCGGGCCAAACCCCAAAACATCAACAGCGGTCAATATGACGACTGCCCACAGCGGATCTGAAGAAAAATACCAAAAAGGCAAGGCGGACAAAGCCGCAAAAAAGAATAGCCAATCAGTGCGGCCAATGCGCAAATCGGATCTCCTGATGTATGCAGTAACGGCAACAAAAAGTGCGATACAACCAGACAGGCCAACTGGCCATGCACCAACTCCACCATGACTCGCTACCTGGGCAAAAAACACCAGACATGTCGTTGTCGCCCAAATAATCCAGGAAAACACATGGGGCTTGACTTCATCGCGTAAAATGGAACGAAGATATGGATAATAAGCGGCAAATGTTACCGCGATGGCGACTGCACTGAGCAGCTCTTTATAATGGATGATTTCCAAGTTATCCTTGAAATTGAAACGTACCAGCCAGACTTATCCTGACAGACTTATCCTGACAGACACTGTCAGAACGCCCTGAATTCCAAAAAATTCACCTCACGGTGTGGCGACGACAAACTTGTTTGGAAGTTCAAGGCTTTCAACTCCCATGCCTCTCAGAGATTTGCCTGAGCCTAGTACATCTTAATCGTGGTTATCTTGTCCGGTCGAGTATCGACCCGGACAACTTGAAGGCACATCAACACGGCTGGACGGACACTATCCAGGATAAACATCCAAACTATAAAAATGGCAAGAACAAACTTCGACCTATTTCTTCTCGTATTCCTTAGGCACAATTAAGTCGTGATTGGTTAGATAAATGTCATTAAGTTTCGCAGCGGAAACTCCATGATCACGAATCCCGGCAATCTTCTGCGCCATATCGGGGGCAGCAAACGAGGTTCCAGAAACTGGAACAGTATTTTCCATGTTCTTATCGCTGACGGCAGTATGCATAAATTCACATACATCGACCATCCCATGAAAACTGCTTTCTCGATCCACCCTGGTCCCACTGGCAGAGGCTCCACAGACTGTAATAGTCTCAGGGGCCAACACCGAAAACATTGAAATATGTCCTGGCCCTGCATTCCCTGCCGAAACAACGACAGATATATCCTTCGCCGCAAGCTCTCTCATCGCATCCGAAACTTCCAAAGACTCCTTCATGTCGTTATGAAATGAATATCCACCAAAAGCGCTACGCACTGTTTCCTCCAGAGTTGGACCATCGGCAACGATTTTTTCAATGGCCTGCCTGACAATCGTTGCTTTGTCGGAAATATTTTCCGGTGTGAGCAAGCCAGCTGCTTCCTTGAACTCCGCACCCGCATATTCCATCATCAAATTCAGGCGCTCAAATGACACTGTTCGAGAAACAGAAAGATTGACTGTTTTAATGCAATTCTCATCCCCCAGATCACGAATGTCATGTAATGCCTGAAGCAAGGTATCATTATCAACCTTTCCTTTAAGTTCGGAAGATGAAGCATTATAGGCAACAATTGGATGGTTGCCTTTTGCCGCCAGAACAACCAGCTCGCCATGGGAACCATGAACAACACGCTGTGCGTTTTGTTCAATAACCTCAGGCTCGAAGTCGTCAATTACCCCGATACTACTGACCTTGCATTCCTTGGTATGACTGCCTGAGCTATTCCTTTCCTCGGCCAAGCGAGCCTTAAGCTCTTCGGGTTGTATGTACGTGACCTTCATATCCAGAGTAGAAAGCATGTCTGACAACTGAATATGCTTTGGCTCAGATTGGACCTGTGAGCCATCAGTGCTTGCGAGATTCTCTCGCTTGAGGTTCTCAAGCTCTGCCATAAAATAAACCTCTCAGAAAACATATTGCCGCAACAACTTCGCTACGGACTTACGTGCAATTTCAGGGCTACCCCTTGTTCTGCATCGCCTGCCTGGCGCTTAAAACCTGGGCCAGCTGTTCAGCACTCGGCCCGGATGAGACATGCCCACTTCGACTTGGTCCTGAGGCCGCCGCAGTTGTTGCCGGTTCGGCATGACCTCCGCCACTCTGGAGGCCATTGCTGCCCTGCATCGGCGAGAGCATCTCCTGAACAACTGACTTTGTCTGCTGATGAGCTTCGCGCGCCACAGTCATTGTCGAACCGTGCACTGAAGCTACCACCCCGCGCGGGATTGCCTCAGCAATACCCTTCACGTCCAAAAGGGGCGCCATCTCCAGACCGGCCTGAGAGGTGGCAATCCGCACATTATCCCGTCCCCGCTGCAAGGCGTTAACAGCAGCATCGCCGGAGGCTTCGATGGCTTTTTTCAAATACTTCCGACTGACCGTGCGAAAAGCAAGAAGGGCCAGATCGGATGAATTATCCGCCACCTTAACTGTGCTCTTGATTGCACCCGCAATCGCCCTGGCCGCCACCTTAATCATTGGTGTCCTTGTCCTGAATATCGCTTCGAAAATGACAATATGACCGTAATGTGATTCCGCACCACCTTCCCGCCTAAAGTAAAAACTGTGTTACTTCCCGCACTTAACATCTCTCAAGTGCTTCATATCCTCAGTGAATTGATCCGGTTGATTGACAACTGTTGTTTCATCTACCAGTCGACGTGTATCAATTTGCTCAAGTTGTTTCACTGCAGCATTTAGGGCACGACACTCTTGCTTTTCAAATTCCTCGGGACAACGAAGTTCATTGAATTTTTGATTTAAAGGAATCTTTGCCGTAGTTGCAGTCAAAAGCTCCATTTTCCCTTGATATACTTCCGCATCTAAGGATTTCTGTTCCTTTAGCAAGGAGTTACACTGCCTTATCTTATTATCTTCAATCTCTTGTCCGGCCATTCATCCTCCATCTGCAAAATACAAAAATTAATCGGGTCGGCTTTCCCATTAATCCAATAATCTCGTGCCAATATCACCGACTGATATTAATTAGTTATGACAAACGCCTTTCAATCTGTGCTCAATTAGCTAATCCACCTCAGGCGTCAGCGCCTCAATCAGCTCCTCAACACTCGGATAACCTTCCTCAATATTCCCAGCCTTCACATCGCCCAGCAATTCTGCCTGATTTTTTTCCTTGGCCTTGAGGTTTTTGGCAATCAGTCGGTCAACTCCTGATGCATGTAGCGAAATAATATTCACCGTCCCGGTCTGACCGATACGGTGAATACGATCAATTGACTGCAACCAGTGCTCGGCATTCCAGGTTTTATCAACATACACGGCAGTCTGAGCCGCCGTGAGAGTGATCCCCACCCCACCTGCCGCCGGGACCGCCACCAGGATACGCGGCTCTTTGTTGCGTTGAAACGCTTCAACAGTTTTGGCTCTCTGCTCACGCGAGACTTCTCCGGAAAACGCGGCGCTGCCATATTTGCTGTAGCGCTCAACAAGTTCATTGACGTTCCCGAGGTAGTTGGTCCAAATAACCATCTTTTCATCGCGCTGAGCGACAACCTCGTCGACAATTTCATCCAGCTCAAGAAATTTCGCCGGTTCTCCCTGCCAGGACTCGTCAACAAGCCGCGGATTTGCCGCAATCTGCACAGCACGCAAATACTGCTCCAGCACATTATTTATCTCGCGCACATACGTCTCCCCCTTGAGCGATGTCGCAGTCAGAAAAAGCTCCTTACAGACTTCGTCAAAGCGTTTTTTTTGCTCTCCGGTGAGAACAACGTCGCGAAAAATAAATGTTTTCTCCGGCAAATTGACGACTTGCTCCTTTCGCCGCCTGAGCATCAGCTCCTGGGCGCGAAGCACCGCTTCACGCGATTCAAGCTTGCGGTAGCGTTTTACAGCGTATTGACTGTATTTTGTGCCAATTTCCGCAACCGTAGCCAGCCAATCGTAGTAGTTTTCACCAAAACGTTCCCCGTCATCAAGTAACGTTACCTGACTCCAGATATCCGCCAGTTCCTTTGGCGCCGGAGTCCCGCTAAGTAGCACCCGTCTCCTGGAAAGCGGTGCAACTTCAGCAAGTGCGGCAAATGTCTTACCACGTGGATTCTTCACGCGCTGCGACTCGTCAAGACAAAGCATCACTGAACGCGATTCGACAATCCGGCGAATCTGCGGAAAAACACCCGGCAAACGAAAACATTCATAGTTCACAATCAACCCGTCAACACCGCTTGCCGCCGAAGTGACAAATGTTGCAAGCAGGCGAGTTCTATCCTGTTTGCCCTGCGGTAACTGCCGGAGCTGCAGGGCCGGAAGCCATGCCATAGCCTCTCTTCTCCAGTTGTCAGTCAGCGAGTTAGGGCAAACGACAAGCAGAAAATCCACTTCTCCGTGTCTCCCCTGGCTGTGTTTCCCCTGCTTGCTGTTTTTCAGTGCATCAAACGCCGATAATACAGACAAGGTTTTACCAAGCCCCATATCATCGCCGAGCAACCCACGGGGAAATCGCGACAACCATTCAACCGCGACTCGCTGATGCGGGAAAAGCCTACTAGTGAGGGTTGGATCGCTGAAGTTGAGGTCTTCAAGAACACTGTCCGTCATGCCCTGATAATAATCGCGCAGCTGATGACGCTGCTCGCGTTTTTCAAGCTCACGTAAACGCCCGACAAATTCACGACTTGCTACCGGCGCTGTCATCGCACAATCAGTACAATGCTGCGATACCTTCGAATAGATTTCCGGCACCAGGGAATCTGGCACAGTGTACTCCAAATGACCCGGCACCCGACGACTTGCTACCTGTGATAATTCTGAAACGAACACCGAAAGACCCGTCGCATCACTATATTCCGGTTCAACCATCAACAGCACTTGTTCAACCGGCGCCGAACCCGGTGTTGATGGTCGGCCTACGGTCCAACAACATGGGGGTGCCGAAACAGCAAGCAGGCAATCAGGAAACGGCTTGTCTTTGGCGGCAAACAACTTCTGATAACTTTCAGTCCGACTAGCAAAAAAATGCAGCACCTCGCGCGACTTCCAGATAAAAATATTCTCCGCAGCGGCAGTTGTCAGAAGCTGCAAAACTCCGTCTTCGGAAAGCGTTACAGCCTTCTCCTTTCTCTGGGCGAAACTGCTGGCTTGAGGAATGAGTAAACGCAACTGCTCAGTTGTCCAACCTTCCAGACGAAAAAATTGTGAACAACCTGTATGGGTGTACTCGTCATCGTCCGCCGCACTTACCGACAGCTGTTGCGACAACCTGAGGCGAGGTCCGAGAAGCGCTTTCTGTAAATCCGCATCAGTAGGAACATACTGACCTCCAAGGACCCGAGCACGAATCTCGGCTCCTCCTTGCAAGGCCAGGCCAGCTGATTTCTCAACGGCAAAGGCGATAGCCTCACGACGCAGTGATTGGATGAAACCCGTCACATGTTCTGCTGGCAATGCAAACATTTTATCACGGCGCACATAATGCACCCCAGGCAATGCCTCAAGCAGAGTGCGCGCTTTTGAACGAAATGGCACACTGACTCTGAGACCCTCACTCTTTTCCCCAAGGCGAATCTTGACCTCGATATTGAGCAGATCCAGAGTTTCCGGATCGACAAAAAAAGGATTGCTTTTCCAGGCAGCTTCCGCCTCTTCGGCCATCATCCGCTTTGCGGCAAACTGCTCCTCAACTGCATCGGTGGAAAAATCGTAAAACAATCTCTCGCGACCAAACTCGGGTGATTTTTCCAAACGGGCCAGATGCTGAAGGGGCACTTCCCAGTGCTTGCCACTGCGGTTAAAACGCGCTCCGCGCCAGCTCTTAATCGCCTGCACATTGGCCGGGCTATAGGGAAACTCGACTATCAAGCCAATACCGCCAAGTGTAACCCTGCCCGCGAAACCTTTACTCCCTCCCTGCAAACTATCCTCCATTATGTTGCTAGCCCGGAAACTGCACGTAACTCGAGACTACCGATATATCCTAAAAATCAAACCACCTCAGAATCTATTGTTGACGTGTTCGCAATTCACTGGCAACTTGCTTCTTTCCGGTTAAACCAGCACCAACCGACCCACTATATATTCCACATCAAAATCTCTCGGCATACTACATATAGTATTTTTACTTGACTTGCCCTTCCGGATGATGCTTCTATGCCCCTAGCGCAACGACAAATTGACGACAATTGCTGTTTCATCGTTATCGCTGGTCGGAAATGTTTTATTCCACTTTACTTCGGTAATGCTGGACCTTGGTAAGACCGGCCAAAATTGCTGCCGGAAGACTCTGGAAACTGCTCCGCTCTGGTCTCCAGAACTCTAAGCCGCTCATTGACAACGGAATAGTTCTCCGGAACGATTCCATGGAAAAAGAATCTGAATTAAGCCTGTAGGAGGTTAACCTATGGAATCCGCAAGCGAATCCGCCACTAACGAGAATATCAACTCTCTTAAATCCGCCGCCAGAGGCCTGAAATTCCCCAGATTCTTCTCCGAAGAAGGCGTCCATCCATACGACCGCCTGCAGTGGGAACTGCGTGAGGCACAAATTGGCAATGAAAAAGGTGAGGTAGTTTTCTCGCAAAAGAACGTCGAGGTTCCGGCTTCCTGGTCACAAATGGCAACAAACGTTGTCGCATCGAAGTATTTTCGTGGTGCAATCGACAGCCCAACTCGTGAACATAGCGCCAAACAACTCGTCTCCCGAGTCGCTGGCACCATCGCCCGCTGGGGACGAGAAGATGGATATTTCGTCAACGAAGAACAAAAACAGATTTTCGAAGATGAGTTAACGGCTATTCTGATTGAACAATACGGCGCTTTTAACTCCCCTGTCTGGTTTAATGTTGGCGTTGAACCGCATCCACAATGCAGTGCCTGCTTTATTCTCTCCGTTGAAGACGAAATGGAAAGCCTGCTTGAGCTTCAACGCGCCGAAGCCATGCTGTTTAAATACGGATCAGGCGCCGGCTCAAACCTCTCAAATATTCGCTCCAAAAAGGAGCTGCTCAGCGGCGGCGGTATTCCCTCGGGTCCTGTCTCCTTCATGAAGGGTTTTGACGCTTGGGCCGGAACGATAAAGAGCGGTGGAAAAACCCGCCGCGCTGCAAAAATGCAAATTCTTGACGTTGACCACCCGGATATAATGGAGTTCATTCAGTCGAAGCGCTTCGAAGAAGAAAAAGCTTGGGCCCTGATTGAACAAGGATACGCTGGTGGTTTTAACATCCCTGGTGGAGCTTATGATTCGGTATTTTTCCAGAATGCAAACCTTAGCGTTAGAGTTACCGATGACTTCATGAAAGCGGTTGTCGAAGGAAAGAACTTCCCGACAATCAAGCGCACCAGTGGAGAAGCTGCTGAATACCTCGACGCCCGCACAGTGCTCAAGGAAATTGCCTACGGCACCTGGCTCTGCGGCGATCCGGGATTGCAGTACGACACGATCATCAACGACTGGCATACCTGCCCAAACACTGGCCGCATCAATGCCAGTAACCCCTGCAGTGAATACATGCACGTCGATGATTCGGCCTGTAACCTGGCAAGTATCAACCTGCTAAAATTCGTCGGTGAAGACGGCTCATTCGATCTCGATCGTTTCCTGCATACTGTGGACATATTTATCACAGCACAGGATATCGTTGTCGATAACGCGAGCTACCCGACAGAAAAGATCGGCGCTAATGCCCGCGCATTCCGCCAACTTGGCCTTGGGTTCGCCAATCTTGGCGCAATGCTGATGACGAAAGGTTTGGCTTATGACAGCGATGCCGGACGTGACTGGGCGGCGACAATGATGTCACTTATCTCCGGTGAAGCCTATCTGATGAGCAGCCGACTGGCCGAAGAAGTCGGACCGTTCGGCGGGTTCAAGTTGAATCGCGAACCAATGCTCAAGGTCATCGGCATGCACACGGATGCCTCAAAAAAGCTCTCAAAGCAGTTTGTCACCGAAACGCTTGTTGAAGAATCGCAGGCAATCTGGATGGCGGCCCTGGAAAGAGGCCGTGAACATGGCATGAGAAATTCTCAGGCCACTGTTCTGGCACCAACTGGAACAATCGCCTTCTTGATGGACTGTGACACCACCGGTATTGAACCGGACGTTGCTCTTGTAAAATACAAAAAGCTCGTTGGCGGAGGAATGCTGAAAATTGTCAATAACAGCGTTCCACGTGCCCTTCGCGCCTTGGGTTATAACCAAAGCGATATCGACACCCTGATCAAACATATTGACGAAACCGATACCATCGAAGGCTGTCCTGTCCTGAAAGAAGAACATCTGTCTATTTTTGACTGTGCATTCCCGGCAGCAAATGGTCAGCGTTCAATCCAGTATATGGGCCATGTCAAGATGATGGCGGCATGTCAACCGTTCGTCTCAGGTGCGATCAGCAAGACTGTCAACATGCCACATGAGTCAACGGCAGAAGAGATCTATGACACTTATCTTGAAGGCTGGAAACTGGGATTAAAAGCAATCGCCATCTATCGCGACGGCTCCAAACGCTCACAACCGCTGTCAACCAGCAAAGACGAGGGTGATAAAAAACAGGTTGCTGAAGAAGTAACTGCCAGACCGGCTCGTAGATACCTACCCGATGAACGCCAGGCAGTAACCCACAAGTTTAATGTTGGTGGACACGAAGGCTACCTGACCGTTGGTCTTTATGAAGATGGGACACCGGGAGAAATCTTTCTCGTCATGGCCAAGGAAGGTTCGACACTAAGTGGGGTAATGGATGCCTATGCAACAAGTATCTCTCTGGCACTGCAACACGGAGTTCCCCTTTCGACATTGGTGAAGAAGTTCTCGCACATGCGTTTTGAGCCTTCTGGCTTTACAACAAACCAGCAGATTCCTTTCGCCAAATCGATTCTCGACTATATCTTCCGCTGGCTGGGGACAAAATTCCTGCCCGTTGAAGAACAAATCGCAATTGGCATCAAGTCAGCTGAGTATCCGGCGGTAGAGTCATCTTCAGCGCCAGCAGCAAAGACTGGAGCCCCAATCAAATCAGCTTCGACTAATGGCAACGGACATCATACAGCTTCAGCTGGCGGTTCAGGTAGCGCGATCACCGACTCGTCCCTCCAGGCCCTGCCTTATGTCAGTGACGATGCTCCACCCTGTTCCGCCTGTGGTTCGTCACTGATGGTTCGCCAAGGTGCGTGTTACCGCTGCCTGAACTGTGGCGCTCAGGGCGGTTGTGGCTGAGAAAAAGCTGGCGGGCGCCTTGTAAGGCGCCCGTATTACGGAGATACCCGTAATACGAAAATAATTGCGACAAATTACATGATATCGCTTCACTGAGTTCAGCCGATGTGGTTTATACATTAAATGAACTTCCATAAACTACTGAACTACCTGCTCTCATGCCTGCTGGCTTTTTCAGCTGTAGCGACCAGTGTACATAGTGCAGCACATCATGACCATTTACCGGCATCCTTAAGCTCTCAGTTTGCTTTATCAGATGTCCATTATCACCATAAATATCACGATGAGATATCTCACAATGGAATGCCTCATGATGTAGTGCATTCCAACAGTGGATTCTGCCTAACCTGCGATCTGCACCATTCACTATCATCTGCACTGCAGACATCGATAATCCACCTTGAGGTTCCAGCAATCACTAGCCTGGAAACTGCTGTTTTAATAAGCAGCCACTCCGACAAGTTTAAAGGGTTCCTGTTTTCACTTCGTGCCCCACCGACCGTTTAATCGTTCTCCTGTTAAGCCTCAATCACCACTTTTATACGGATTCAATGTACACCAGCCCAGGCTACTTGAGAAACTGACAGGTCAAACTTACCCAGATCGATATCCATGCGTGCGCTTGTCCCAGTTGACATAACCTGGAGAGCTGCCCTCAGTTACTGAGCAATGCTCGCCGTAAGGCACGCAAACTGCAGCCAAACAGAACTTAAAACAGAAAATAAATGAAAAATCACCCGAAACAAAACTATAGATATCAGACCTCAGCCTTTTTGTTATCACTAACGATCGCAACATTTTCAACCCCGCTCATTAATAGCTCGGTAGCTGAAAACGAGTCAGCTGCCACACTATCAGCCCGTCTGGAGGCGTCAGAGAAAAAAATCGCGGCCCTCGAAAAAAAACAGGCTGATTCCGCTGCGTCATTTAACAATAATTCGACTCAAGGAGTCGCTGGTCTGGCCAATTACATCGACACATCTCTTGTTATTGTCGGCACAGCGGGTGGTTCTTCAGCCAAGAATGACGACCTGCCATTCCTTCAGCCTGGAGGTCACGACCCGAAACGCAATGGGTTTTCTCTGAACCAGGCAGAGCTGTCCTTTTCCGGGAATATCGATCCTTATCTACGTGCAGAGTCACACTTTGTTTTTCATGAAGGAGATGGCGTCGAAACGGAAGAAGCATTTATCACATCAACCGCACTGGATCGCCTGGAAATTGAAGCTGGATATATGCTCACCGAGTTTGGGCGAATTAACCCACAGCACCCTCATCAGTGGACATTTATCGATTCACCAATCGTCAATACAAGACTCCTCGGTGCGGAAGGAATGCGCGCCGCTGGTATAAGAATGGCAAAGATACTGCCACTGCCCTGGTTTTCCGAGCTACACCTGACCCTGCAGAACTCGGATGGAGAATTCATGCACAGCTTCCGTAGTGGTGGAGCAAGTGCTCATGTTCACGATGAAGCAGTTGCTGACGAGAGTGAGCAAACCGACGAGACGGAAGGAGAACTTTCAATCGGAGGATTGCCATCGGTTGCTACAAGCACAAACAGCCTAAATGATTTTGTTTATGTGCTGCGAACAGACAACTTCTTCGACCTCTCCGACAGTTTGAGCTTTAAGATGGGGGTCTCATCCGCATTAGGACCAAATAGCAGTGGAAATAATGGCTCCACGATACTCTACGGCAGCGATCTAATCCTCAAGTGGCTGCCGACCAACAACTTTCGAGGTTACCCATACGTTACTCTTCAAGGCGAATATATTGGCCGCAATTACAATGTGGACAACAATAACCCGGAAGCCCTGGAACTGAGCAAACGGCACATTCGCGACAGCGGATTTTACACCCAGATTGAATATGGCTTTATTCCGTCATGGGCAATTGCTGCGCGAGGAGAACTGGCAAAAGGTAGTGGTGATACGCTCATTGCACTGAATGATGATGAAGAACGAGTCGAAAGAAGTCGTATTAGTAGTTTGCTCTCATATCGCCCCAGCGAATTTTCTCGCCTGCGACTACAATATAACTACGACCAGACAGACTACCTTGAATCAAACAGCCACACTGTCTGGCTTGGTTTTGACATAGTTCTTGGAAAGCACCCGGCACATAACTACTAAGTGATTTAACTTGCCGAAACGGCGACCGGACCCGGATGTTGCACTCGTTAATTCGCGGATGAAAATTGCTTCAGCCCTGAACTTACGTGCAACTTCCGGGCTAGAGCCCACTTCATAATGCACATATCCGACGAAAGCTCTCCTCGGATATGTAAGTTCAATACAAAAGATATCCCTATGAAACTAAAACTAGCCGCAATTTTTACATTTCTGACAATCTTGATTCCAATAGGTCTCTGCCAGGCAGAAAGCACAAAACTGAAAATATGTGCTACTACACCAGATCTGGCTTCAATACTAAACCATCTTTCCACCGATGCCTTCGACATTACAGTATTTGCAAACGGTGAAGAAGATCCCCACTTTGTTCAACCAAAACCAAGTTACATAAAACATTTATATGAGACAGATATAATTGTTTTCAACGGACTTGAGCTGGAAACAGGCTGGCTTCCTCCCCTGCTTGAGCGCTCGCGTAACTCTCGCATCATTCCAGGCAGCCTTGGTTATATAGATGCATCAAAGGCGATTTCCGCAATGGATGTTCCAACCATCCCGGTCGACCGCAGCATGGGGGACGTACATCCGCAAGGGAATCCCCACTATATGCTGGATCCACTCAATGGTTTGGCCGTGGCGCGACTGCTCAAGCAGAGAATCTCCGAACTAAAACCAGCGCTGACAGCCTCGCTGGAAGAAAACTACGAAAAATTTAAAAAGGAAATCACCAAAAAGCTTTACGGAACGGAGATATCAGATGAAACTGTTATCTCGCAAATTCTGCATGACAACACAGATACTGAAAAGCTACTAAAGTCACATAAGATAACCATTACGTCTAATAGTTGGCAGGGACAACTCTCCAGCACACAACCATTGCTGTTTATCGCCGACCATAACATGTGGCCTTACATGGCTCGTCGATTTTCATTTGAAGTTGCAAGCTTTCTCGAACCAAGACCCGGTATAACACCTACCAGCTCTCACCTTCAGACTCTTGTCGAACTATGCAAAAGTAAGCCCATCCTCGCGCTAATTATTGGTGCATACTACGATCCGCGCCACGCTGACTTGATGCACCGCAGTAGCAATATCCCTATAATTCGTCTGGCCCACCAAGTCGGGGCTCTGCCCGGCACAGATGATTATTTGCAAATGTTCGATTACAATCTGCAAAGACTTTCAGAAATCACCAATGCTGCATATAGAATGGAACTAAAGTGAGCTCATGCCAATTACATTAGGAACTCAACTCATTGAAGTTCGCGATCTTGTTATCGGTTACAATCGTCAGCCGATCACAAGATCGCTTTCCTTTACCATTGACACTGGTGAACTATTTTTGATTCGCGGTGATAATGGCACTGGCAAGTCCACATTGCTCCGCACCCTGGCGGGCTTGATACCGCCTGTTTCCGGGACAATCAAGCTTAAAACCAAACAGATTAAGTCCTGGGTCGCCCAGAATCAACAGACTCAAACAGTGCTGCCGTTTACTGCCAGGGAAATGATTGAACTTGGGATCGTCAATCATAAATTCAATTCAGACTCTGCATCCGTTTTGATAATGCAAAAGCTTGGCATTGAGCCACTCGCGAATAAACAATACTCTCAACTATCCGGTGGTCAGCAGCAAAAAATAATGCTGGCGCGGGCGCTTGTTTCAAGCCCACAAATAGTCTTTCTCGACGAGCCAACTGAGGGCCTGGACGCCGATAGTCGTAAATCTTTTCTTGAAACTGTCTTTTCCATTATCAGAGATGATAGCTGTTCGGTAATTATCACAACACATGACTCTGAAGCGTTATCACAGATTGACAATGAAAACCTGGCAAAAAGCTGCTTGGTTCTTGAACAGTAGTTAACCGGAGAATCGAATGGATTTGTTTATAACTCTCTATGCCGAATCACTTCTGGTGGCTATTTTTGGTGGAATACTGCTTGCCATTCCAGGCACAATCGTTGTCGCCCGGAATCAGGTATTTATCGGTGCAACTTTGGCACAAGTCGCAGCACTTTCAGCTGTAAGTTCCAGCATACTGCTGCCAGAATCAGAATGGAGTTATTATTTGAGCAAATTAATTATTGTTATTGCTGTCATAACTTCGATCTGGTTTATCGACAATACCCAGACAAAAAACAGCACCCGCGAATCAAAAACTGCCTTGTTGTTTCTCTTCGCCTCATCTCTCTCCCTGTGCCTTCTCTCCGCGGTGCCACATGGGCAAGTTATGATTTCTCAACTGCTGATGTCTTCAATTCTTGGGGCGAATGCAAGAGAAGTAATGTTGCTCTCCTTGCTCTTTGCATTATTCATCCCCCTCAGCATACGATTTGCCAAAACCATTCTGTTGCAGACGATTGATTCCAATGCAGCCCGGGTGTCCGGCCATAAGGTCACATCAACAAACTGGCTTATCAGTATCATCCTCGGTATTATTTTTTCGGCGGTCCTCCCGGCCACCGGAGCAACATTTTGCTTTGGCCTACTAGTGCTTCCGGCTCTAATCGCCGCGCGATTCTCAACGAGCGTCAAAATGCATCTGATTCTGACTCCGACCCTTGCCGTAATCGGTATTGTTACCGGCTTTATAATCGCCCATTTAAGCGACTACCCCCCAGCGCAAGTTATTGTTTCGTTGCTTACTCTACCGCTTGGACTTGATGGACTGATATCGATTGCCAGAAAATCGATGTAAAAAATGGGACCAGGTGATGAAAAAAAATGGGACCAGGTAAAAAAATGGGACCAGGTAAAAAAATGGGACCAGGTAAAAAAATGGGACCAGGTAAAAAAATGGGACCAGGTAAAAAAATGGGACCAGGTTAAAAAAATGGGACCAGGTGACCAGGTTAAAAAAATGGGACCAGGTTACTTTTCTGAAACCATTTTCCACACCGAGCGATAATACCTCTGCAATCAAGTTTCAGCTGTGTGAGGTAGGTATAGTGAGAAATCCAAAGATGTTTATCCACGATGCCGTCTATG
>JAQTWB010000094.1 GCA_028689495.1 bacterium
CAGCCAGACATCCCTTGATAATTCGCTTCATAAACGGAGCTGCCGTCATCGGCAATCCGTTTTCGGTACGAAAACAGAGTTCATACACAGCATCATGAATGAACATTTTTGGATTTCTCGCCATGGGAGCACTCCTGTAAGTGTAATTTCATTACAGGGGATTATCGTGCATCGGAGGAGGATGATTTCAGAAAAGGAACCCGGAACCAAAAAAACCGACCAAAAAACCGACGGACTTGGTCTGGTAAATCAAACTTATACGCACTCCTGAAAGTGGAAAACTTTGGTGAAAGTTGCTAGGTAGGGTCGTGGTAATCTCGTCATTGGTAACATATGCTCCCGGGTCAGAGCCCGCGGAGAAACACCTATCATTTTCATTTGCTAAATATAACTGAGTAAACATTGAGACAATGAGCAAGCAGCTTTCCTATCCAAAGCACAAAATTAAGGTGCTTTTACTTGAAAACATCAATCCGTCCGCGCGTGAGTTACTTGAAGAAAATGGCTATCACATTGAGGAAGTTACAAAAGCGCTATCGTCGGATGAGCTTCTTGAAGCTATTGAGGATATTCATATCCTCGGAATTCGCTCCAAGACCAAAGTTCAGGCCCAGCATTTTGAAAAAGCAGGAAAGCTTCTCGCAGTTGGATGTTTCGGCGTTGGTACAAACCAGGTTGATTTGAAGGCTGCGGCACTCAAAGGGGTCCCGGTATTCAACGCTCCGTATGCAAGCACACGAAGTGTGGCTGAGCTTGCTGTCGGCGACATCTTCATGTTGGCCCGACAGGCAGGTTATGTGAACAACATGTTGCACCAGGGGAAGTGGCGTAAATCGGCTAAGGGGGTTTATGAAGTTCGCGGAAAAACTCTTGGTTTGATTGGTTACGGCCATATCGGTCAGCAGGTTGGTCTGTTGTCAGAGCTCGTCGGTATGAACGTTTTGTATTTTGACATGATAAAGCGATTGCCGTTGGGCAGCGCCAGGCCTGTAGGGACTTTTGAGGAGCTTTTGTCTCAGTCCGACTTTGTCAGTCTGCATGTTCCGGCACAGAAAGGTGGAAAGGCGCTTATCGGCCGTCGGGAATTGGGGTTGATGAAGAAGGGATCTTACCTGTTGAACCTCAGCCGTGGCAGTCTCGTTGATATTGCAGCGCTTAAAGATGCCCTTGACAGTGGACAGCTTGGCGGTGCGGCATTGGACGTGTTTGCCGAAGAACCGGGTGCGAACGAAGCTGATTTCGCTTGTGAGCTGATGGGAGTGAAGAATGCAGTACTTACTCCTCATATCGGTGGTTCAACAGTTGAAGCCCAGCGAGCGATTGGCGTTGAAGTTGCAGAATCATTCATCAATTTTACGGATAATGGTGTGAGTTATGGTGCTGTGAATTTTCCACAGGTGAATCTTCCACCATTTCCAGGGGATCACCATCGGATACTGAACGTCCATGCAAATGTTCCAGGTGCTCTTACCGAAGTGAATCGTCAGGTGACTGAAGTAGGTGCCAATATTCATGCCCAGTTTCTTGGGACGAACGAGAACGTTGGATACATAGTCATGGACATCGATAAGGAAGTCTCGGAAGAGTTGCGAGAGAAGATATCAGCTCTTCCGGCGAGCATTCGTACACGTGTGCTTTATTAGCCTTGGCTATAGTTTATGCGGATTATTGCGGGCGAGTTTGGTGGCAGGGTTTTGCGTTCAAAGACGCTGCCGGAGCTACGCCCGACAAGCGATCGGGTGAGGGAGTCCCTTTTCGGGTATCTCGAAGCCCGAGGCTTGTTTGAACAGGATCGGCTCCCATATGTTCTTGATCTTTATGCTGGACTTGGCTCGCTTGGGATAGAAGCGCTATCTCGAGGTGCGGTGCATGCTACCTTTGTTGAAATACGTAAAGCGACTTCTGAACTTTTGCGACAAAATCTTCAGGAACTTGGTGTGGCACCGGGGCGTTATGATGTAATGCAGATGGAGGTCGAGCGTTATTTGGCGATGTCACCGGATAGTTTTGACCTTGTATTTGCCGATCCGCCTTATCATTTGGTTTCATCCGAAGTGTTGTTGTCGCAGATTGCCTGTTCCAGTGTGATGTCTGAGGAGACATTGTTTGTCTACGAAGTGCCTGGAAGTGCAGACATCAAGGAAAGTGTTGCCGGGTCTGGTGGACGACCGGGACTTGAGTTGCTGAAACAAAAGAAATACGGTGATACGGTTGTGCTGGTTTATCAGCTGGTGCGACCTCCTGTCAGAGTAGATTGAGGAATAGTCCGATGAAGGGCAATAGCGCGGTTTATGCCGGGACGTTTGACCCGATTACATTTGGTCATTGTGATATTGTCGAGCGAGCTCTTCATATTTTTGACTCACTTGTTATTGCAGTGGCTGAAGGGAACAAGAGCGGCGGAGTGTTTTCTGTGGCGGAAAGAGTCTCTCTTGTCGAACAGTCGCTTGCCGGGTTTGCAGATCGGGTGCGTGTTGAAGCATTTTCGGGTCTGTTGGTAGATTACGCAAAGAAACGTGGGATGAGTGTCGTCGTTCGTGGGTTGCGAGCCGTCTCTGACTACGAATATGAGTCTCAGATGGCGATGACAAATCGTCAGCTTTCACCAGATTTGGAAACTATTTTTTTGATGACCTCATGGAAGTATAGTTTTGTAAGTTCTAGTACTGTGCGCGAGGTGGCAAGGAATGCCGGCGATGTTTCATCTCTGGTTCCGGATGCTGTTACCAAGGCACTGATGCGCCGATTTCCCTGTCAAAAGTAAGGTTTGTTCCAATATTTGTTTATGAAATGACCTTATCAAGGTGGTTCTGACTCTGGCAATATTGGCGAAATATCAATTTTGGGCGTGTTGAAAAACACACCCACAATGCAGACAGCGTAAGCTGGATGCCTGCGCGCTAAAAAGAATATCAAGCGCAGTAAATGTAGGGCCATTTTGGCCCTACATAAGAAAAACTACTAGAGGGGAGACTTTTTCGTATCTCCGATACGAAAAAGTGGATTGACGGAAGTCAATCCCGGCGAAATGTTAATTTCGCAAGACTCACATTTTGCGGCAGGGCACTGTTGACACCATGGTTGCCATCAACTATAGCTCAGCCCGCAAAATGGTTTGGCAGAATTCTCTCTAAGCCGACCAGATTATTGGTTATTTATCGATGATTTCTTTTGCGGGTGTAGTTCAGTGGCTAGAACGCCGCCTTGCCAAGGCGGAGGTCGTGGGTTCGAATCCCATCGCCCGCTCCATTTATCCCTTTGTTGCTCTTGTTCAGTTGACGTCGGTTGCATCGTCAATATGGTGGCGTCTTTGCCTTCTTACTGCAAATTCCTAGGGTCACCTGCATAGTACCATCTGCCGTTGATTATGAATTTCCCGACGCAATCACCACTTACGTGAGCGGGAGGGGTGTACTGGTTATCTGGTCGCTGCTCCGCAGCTCCAAATATACTGCTCGAGATTAAAGTGCGAGCGGTATATAATAATTTGCTGATATTGCCAGTTTTACGTATCCTTACTGCCCTGTCAGAGTGACGCCTCGATAAGACCTACAGCAGGAGAATATATGCAAAAGGACCAGAAGGATTTCCTCTTTTCACTTCTTGATACCCCATCGCCTTCGGGATTTGAAAGTGCGATTCAGCGCGTTGTGCGCAAACGGGCAGAAAAGTACGCCGATACCGTCGAAATTGATGTGCATGGCAATCTTACCGCCTGTGTAAATCCTAAAGGTAAAGTTCGTGTCATGCTGGCTGGGCATTGTGATCAGATTGGCCTGATGGTCACTCATATTGATGACAAGGGCTTTCTTTACGTCGATCAGATTGGCGGAATAGATGCGGCAGTGCTGCCTGGCACAAGGCTGATGATTCACGGAAGAGAAAAGTCGATTCCAGGCATAATCGGACATAAGCCAGTTCATCTTGTCCCGGCTAACGACAGGGGGAAGAAAATTGAGTTGTCGGCTGTATGGGTTGATATCGGTGCGGCGACAGCGGAGGAGGCCAAGAAGGTTGTCGCAGTTGGTGATCCGGTTACATTCGCTCCCTATCGTGAGTTACTTGGTGAAAATATTCTCTCGTCCCAAGGTTGTGATGATCGGGTTGGTGTTTATGTTGTGATGGAAGCCATGCGGATTTTTGCGGCGGAGATAAAAAAGAAGGGTAGTCATCCTGTGGCGCTCTATGCTGTGAGTACGGTGCAGGAAGAGATTGGTCTTCGCGGAGCACGAACTTCGGCCTACGGAATCGATCCTCAGGTTGGTATTGCAGTTGATGTAACTCATGCTTCTGATAATCCTGGGGCCAGCGCCAAGGAAATCGGAACAGTTTTATTGGGACAAGGGCCGACAATTGCCCGAGGGCCAAATATTAATCCGGTCCTTGAGGGATTATTGGTGGAGACGGCAAAAAAGAAGAAATTGCCGTGGCAGTCCATATCAGCGCCTCGTGCTACGGGGACTGACGCAAATGCCATTCAGATTAATAGGGCAGGTGTGGCCGCGGCGCTGATTGGTTTGCCGAATCGATATATGCACAGTCAGGTGGAATGTGTTGATTTGCGTGATTTGCAGAATGCGGCGCAGCTGATTGCCGCGACGGTGCTTGGTATAAGCAATAAGACATCATTTATTCCGGTGTAAGGAAATGGAAGACAAGTTTCACGATGAGTGTGCTGTCGTTGGCGTGATAAATCATGCTGAAGCCTCGAAGTATTCGTATCTCGCTCTTTATGCGATGCAACATCGTGGGCAGGAAGGAGCCGGTATCGTCTCCACGGACGGGCAGTTTATGTATACCCATCGTGACATGGGTTTGGTTGCCGATGTGTTCTCGGATACCTCGTTGCATGAATTGCACGGTACGGCGGCGATTGGTCACACGCGTTATGCGACCGCGGGTAGCAAGGACTGGCTAAACCTTCAGCCGCTGGTGGCAAATTTCGCCAACAACTCTTTTGCGATTGCTCATAATGGCAATCTCGTGAACGCCGCAGAACTTCGCGCTGATTTGGAAAGTAAGGGTTCAATATTTTCGACTACGTCAGATACGGAAGATATTTTGCACCTTGTCGCCAGAGCTGATGCCGAGCTTTCCATTCAAGGGCGTTTATTAAGTGCACTTGAAGATGTCGAAGGAGCCTATTCATTAGTTGTGCTGAGCCTTGGTCGACTTATTGCCGCACGTGATCCTTCCGGTGTGCGCCCACTTTCTCTCGGTCGTATTGGTGAGGGCTATGTCGTTGCTAGTGAGACCTGTGCTTTCGATTTGATTGGAGCGGAGTTTATTCGCGATATCGAGCCAGGGGAGGTGCTGGAGATATCTCGTGAAGGAGAGATGAAAAGCTGCTTTTTGAAGAAGAAGCGTCCCGCGGCATTCTGTGTTTTTGAATACGTATATTTTGCCCGTCCTGACACAAATCTGTTTGGTCGTAATGTTTATGGAGTACGCAAGAGGCTTGGAGCTGAGTTGGCCCTTGAGCACCCTGTTGATGCGGACCTGGTGATACCAGTACCTGATTCTGGTGTGCCGGCTGCTCTTGGTTATGCTCAGCAGACAGGGATACCGATGGAGTTTGGTCTGATTCGTAACCATTATATTGGACGGACTTTTATTGAACCAAAGCAGTCGATTCGTGACTTTGGTGTGAAGATCAAACTTAACCCGAATGCTCGTTTAATCGAAGGCAAGCGTGTCGTGCTGGTCGATGATTCAATTGTTCGTGGGACAACGTGTCGCAAGATCGTCAAGATGCTTCGTGCGGCAGGTGCCAAGGAAGTACATTTTCGGATCAGCTCCCCTCCGACAATTGGCCCCTGTCACTATGGGATTGATACTCCATCGCGGGAAGAGTTGGTCGCAGCTCAGTTGTCAGTCACGGAGATATGCAATTATATAAAAGCAGATTCTCTGGGATATTTAAGCGTCGAGGGTATGTTTCGTGCTGTCGGTGCGTCGCGTGATGCTCACTGTGATGCATGTTTTACCGGTGATTATAAATTGGGCGAAATTCCAGCAAGTTGTGGTGGCTCTTGTGTAAAACAGGCAAGCGACACGGCGGGAAAGAATAAAGGTTTGATTAAGGTTTCTCTTAACAAGGCTTAAGCAAGCATTTGTAAACATCAGGGATATTTTGGATGTTGCGGCTGGTCGCTCAACGGAGGGTACTAGGTCTTGATTACTTCAGAATATTTTCTTGCTCAGCTTTCCGGAGTTGTCGACACATCTAATCTTGGTCAGTTGATCCAGATTAATGCGGTTACAGCGGATTCGCGTCAGGTCGTTCCTGGCTCAGTTTTTGTAGCTCAGAAAGGGCATAAAGATGCGGGTAGCAAATTTATTGCTGATGCGGTTGCTCGTGGCGCAAGTTTGCTGATTATTTCTGCGGACATCCCCCTTGCCGGATTACAGCTACCAACTGTGCGTGTTGGTAACACTCGCCTTGCTCTTGCCGAAATATCGAGGATGTTTTCTCCTGCTGGTTTGCCGGATCTGATTGGTGTAACAGGGACAAATGGCAAGACCAGTTGCAGTTGGATAATTGCCCATGCGCTGGCAGAGATTCATGGTGTTAGCGCCTATAGCGGAACATTAGGTACGGCGCTGGTCAGGAGAGGCGAACAGGTGACACTTGCTGATAGTGGTAACACTACTCCCTGTATTACCGTAACCAGGAAATTCCTCGGCAGTGTCTTTCAGTCCGGTGGACGAGTCGCTGCCTGCGAAGTATCTTCTCACGGTATCGATCAATATCGCGCCTACGGACTTCCCTGGAAGGTGGGGATTCTCACCAACATCACACGAGACCACCTTGATTATCACGGAACTTTTGCGAATTACCGCGATACCAAACTCCTTTATTTTCAGCGTGAACTTCAGCAGACAGGGGCAGGTATTGTGCTTCCGGCAGGTGATGCTGTTGCTCAACCGCTGTCAGTGCAGTTGGTAAAAAGTGATTCGCTACGGGACAATCTTTGGTTTTTCGGCCATAGGCGAGATTTTTCAAAGCAGCTCAAAGGGCATTGCCTGATGATAAATTCAGTTCGAAACGATAATGATGGGATGCAACTGAATCTGGAAGTAGAAGGCAAGACCATCTCGTTAATCAGCAAACTTCGGGGGGATTACAACGCCTTGAATATTGCAGCTTCACTGGCCGGGTTACTTGCTTCAGCTATTGATTTGCCCGAGGCCCTTCATGCTGTCTCTACTTCACCACCTGTGCCAGGACGGCTTGAACATCTTTTAGGCCCGGGATTTTCTGTTTACATTGATTATGCACATACACCCGATGCGCTTTTGCGGGCACAGCAGTCTGTCCGCGAGATCACAAGTGGACGGCTTATTACGGTATTTGGTTGCGGAGGGAATCGTGACCGAGGTAAGAGACCTCTGATGGGGGATGTGGTTTCCAGAAATTCAGATATTTTTTTCGTTACTTCTGATAATCCACGGGATGAAAAGCCGGATGATATTATCGAAGATATTATTGCCGGGATAACAACCAACCAGGCAAAAAAATACGTGATTGCGGATCGAGGGCGTGCTATTGCCGAGGCCATCTCTGTGGCTCAGGCGGGTGATGCCGTGCTCATTGCCGGTAAGGGCCATGAAGATTATCAGGAGATTGCCGGAGAGAAGTATCATTTTGCCGATCGCGAAGTGGCTTTGTCCTGTATACAGGCGTTGACTGGTAACGTTGGTTGATAACAAAAACACGATTTTTGATGGTGCGTAATGCCTTTTTTTGCCTCAGTAGCTGAAGTCCGGGACATACTTTCGATAACTCCGATAACAGAAGGTATTTCGATTGGAGATGTCGGGTCGAAATATCTTGGGCCAGTTATTCTGGACAGTCGGGAAGTTGTTCCCGGTTGCTTGTTCATTGCCCGCAGAGGGGAGTCTGGCGATGGGCATGATTATCTCGCTCAGGTAATAGCCGGGAAAGCCGGGGGCTGTGTTGTCGAGGAAGTTTGGGCGCGGACTGACGTGGGACGCAATTTTATTGCCGATCATTCCGGGGGGGCGTGTTTCTTTGTCGTAAACGACAGTACGCAGGCCTTGGGATGCCTCGCTGCTGCCTGGAGGGAAAAGCTTGATCTTCCCACTGTGGCGATTACGGGCTCAAACGGTAAAACTACCACCAAGCAGATTCTCTCGACTATCCTTGGCATTGCCTGTGGGCAGGGAACCGCGAACATCAAGTCATATAATAATCATGTCGGGTTACCGCAGACAATTCTTTCGTCTTCGCCTGAAGATAGTTGGATGGTATTGGAGGCGGGGATGAATCATCCCGGTGAGCTGGAATATCTCGGAGGCATCGCTCGGCCTGATATCGCAGTTTTTCTTGGCGCCTCATTCGCCCATATCGGTGCTTTCAGTAATGTTGCCGATGTCGCTGCGGCCAAAAGCGAGCTGCTGATGGGTGTCAGGGATGGAGGAACGGCAGTGGTAAATGGAGATGACGCTTTGATGATGACTGCTCTCGCTTCGAGAATGCGGGAGAGGTTTGGCAAGCAAGGTCAAGAGACACTTTCAATCAGATCCTTCGCCAGGGATGCGGAGGCTGATTTGCGCTATAGCGTATTGCCCGCAGATGGTGGTCGGGCTATTAAAGGAAGCTTCAGTCTTGGAGCTGACGAGATGGGATATTATCTTCCCTTGGCGGGCCTTCATAACGGGAGTAACTTCGCTGCGGCGTTTCTTGCTGCGCGGGAATTGTTTCCTCAGGTGGATCCCGGAATTTTTGTTGCCGCGGCAAAGGAAGTAAAACCGGCCGAGATGCGTCTTGGTATCGAGAATCTGGGGCGGTTACAGATAATTAACGATGCCTATAACGCCAATCCAGCTTCGATGATGGCGGCGATTGATGTTGCCTGTGCGATTACAGATCCGGACCGTCTGGTCTGTGTGATTGGCGATATGCTTGAGTTGGGTGAGCTGAGCCGTAAGTTACACGAACAGGTGGGGGATCATCTTGCTCGTTGCAAGGTTGCCCACGTGGTTCTGGTCGGCAATGAAAGCAAGGTCATCGCAGGACGGCTTTCTGCTGCGACTGATGTTTATTTGGACGATGACATTGTTAATGCTGCAGATTACATTGTACGTCTCGTTG
>JAQTWB010000095.1 GCA_028689495.1 bacterium
TATTGTTAAAGTTTTATTTTCCTGGATTAATTCCTGGATAGTCTCAACAGATAGAGAGAAGGCTTTACCAACGTCAGTGATTGCGCTTTTCGTTCTATATGTGACAACTTCACAAACGAGAGCGGCGCGTGAACGGCCAAACGTATTGTAGATATATTGAATGACTTCCTCTCGCCGCTCATGTTCAAAATCTATGTCGATATCTGGCGGCTCGTTTCGTTCGAGACTGATGAAGCGCTCCAACAAAAGGTCTATCTTGTCCGGGTCAACTGCCGTGATGCCAAGACAGTAGCAGACAGCGGAGTTTGCTGCCGCACCTCGTCCTTGACAAAGGATACCTTGAGAACGTGCGAATTTGACAATGTGGTAGACAGTTAAAAAATACTTTGCGTAATTTAGTTGGCCGATTAGCAAAAATTCTTTTTCCAGCAGCTGGCAGACTTTTTCCGGGATGCCTTGTGGATATCTTCCTGATGCCTCCTTGATTGTTGTGAGCTTCAAAAATTCTAATGGGCTTTGTCCATCGGGGCATACTTCTGTTGGATATTCATATCGAATGTCGGCAAGCGAAAAATTTTTTGCCAATTCGGCTATTTCGATGCTTCGTTCAAGGGCGGAGGGGAATTTACAAAATAAGCGCCAGAGCTCATTTTTGCTGCGCAGATAGCGTTCACTATTTTCCTGGAGTAAATAACCTGCATCAGAGAGAGTCACTTTGTGTCTTGTGCAAGTCAGTATATCAAGAAGATTTTTTCTGTTTTTAATGTGATAGAGCGGGTTATTGGTCGCCAGCAGTTGGACCTTTGTTTCTTTGGCGATAATCGTCAGGGTAGACATCAGACTATGGTCTTGAAATGTCGAGGGGGGCCAAATTGCCAGAGAAAGATTACTGGCAGTGAACAAATGTGTCATCTGCTGAACGAATTTTTTAATCAGCGGCGGATTATCACGGCGAGCCAGGATGATAATATGTGTTCGACTGCCAATAAATTTAAGGTCTTCAATTGTAATCCAGCACCTTCCTTTTGCTGCTCTCATTTTCCCCATCGTCAGCAGGCTGGTCATCGCTGAATAATCATCACTTGATGTTGGTATTGTAATAATGTCAAACGGCAACCGCTGACAGTCTTCTTCTGCTAGTGTTTCATACGGTAAATATTCTGGAAGAAAATTATTTCGGTCTGGAATGTTGTCTAGCAAAGTCAGTCTTGTTGCCGGGATAAACTGAATATTGAGATTTTTGGCCGCCATCTGGGCACGAACTATTCCTGAGACAGTACAGGAGTCGGCCAAAGCTATTGCGCTATATCCTAGCTGTGTTGCCGCATTAACCATTTCTTCGGGGTGTGAGCTGCCCTGCAAGAAAGAGAAGTTGGAAGTCGCACACAATTCGGCGAATTGGAGCTTCATTAATCAGCACCAGACACCATGACAAAACCATTGGTTTCGTTCAATTGCCCTAAAAATCCAGAGGTATAGACCTGTTTCGATCTGTGCCTTGAAATAGTCTCTTGTTTCGATTTCAGTGTTTCGCCACCACTCGCTGGTAATACGTTCAGGTCCGATTACATCAATGATGCGATATTTCTTTCGTGACCATCGGATTAAAAACGGAGTGTTATCCGGGAGCAACGAAAGAACAGTAATTTTTTGTGCTTGGGGGAATAATCTTGATGGTCGATCGGCGGCAAGGATTTTTGATTTTGCAGGTCGAGAGCCCAGAGCTGATATCGCAGGGATATATGTTGTAACTTGTTCTGGCAGGTAAGACTCTTTGCCGACAGCAAGGAGTGTGTTGTTTGCTCCGACGATGGCCGAGAGGGAACCGACGATCTCTGCCTTTGTTGTTATCAAGTTTTCATTTTCACCGGCGATGTTGAACTGCCAGGCTATGGCACTGACTGATTTACTGACAGTTAATTTAAGATTGTGACATTCTTCTGGTAGCGTCATGCGTTCCAGGGTCGCTTTGATGACGGCAGAGATATATTTTTTCGAGTTGCTGGCAGGTGAAATCGTAATTTGTTGGCACAGATTTTTTGCCGTGGAGGATATCGATATTTCTATGGCAGATAGACAACATTGCTTAAGTTGAAGTTTGGTAATTAGAGTGGGGAGAAGTTCTTCGCAGGCCCGGATTAGTTGGAGTCGATTGCTGATAGGGGAAAGGAAAGATTTTTCGACAGTTGGCAAGTTATCAAACTTCCATTGAGAAATGTTGGTTTTTTCTTCGCCAAGAAAAAATCTAATCTGCTGATATGTCTGCAGACCGAAACGTTCGGCAATGATTCTTTGCGGAAGATCAAAAAGATGTCCAAGGCGAGTTATATTTACTTCCTTCATTTCCTGATTGATCGGCTCGCTCAGGCCAAGTGCTTCGCATGGTAGTTGCTGTGCCAGATATTTTAGTTCGTTATCTTCGATAATTGAGGTTTTATTCTCCCCGTAGCGGGAGAAGGCCCATGCCGAAGGAGATGTCGGGGTAATGGCCAGACGAGCGGAGATACCATATTGTTCGAGTTCGGAAACTATCGCGGTGATAAGAGAATCCTCGCTGGGGAAGATGCGCGAAGTTCCTGTGATGTCTAGAGAGATTCCGCTAAATAATTGAGATTTATATGCTGGTGCAGATTTGTTGAGATCGATTGCGATTCTCGGTGAGAATCGATATGCCCATGATGCCAAATGCTGTAGCGTTTTATTTTCCAGATTCTCGTTGAACTTGTTAATCAATATTTCACTTTTGTTTTTTGACTGTGAACATAGATCGGCGGCTTGAATTACTGAAATACCGGGCCTGACACCGAATGTCGCGGCATTGGAGCAGCAACGAGCAACTAATTCTTTGTTGCCATGTTTTTCAACCAGTATTATGAAAATTTGCGGCGTTGAGACGGCTAATTCCTGTTTAATATCGTTAGAGTAGCGCTCATGAGACTTTTTTCCAGCGTTTCTTTTGTTTTGTAATTTCTTGCGAATCAAGTCCCCCAGTATGTGCGGAGTATAGAGAGAAAGAAAACGTGTTTTCATAACGGGTCCAGGTTAGAGTGAAGCATTCTGGTTGGATTAGACCTTTACTTTTGAGCAATGAAACTAACCAGGAAGCATCTTTCAGATTCTGTAATGGTTCAATCAACCAGCGTGTCGCAGCGCAGCTTGCCGGTAGTTGTGGCGCTATGGAAATTTTGAGCTCCGCACGGTTTCTCGGTGACATTTGAGAATTGATTTTATAGGGGCGAATGAGGAAGGCTGTGGAGCCGTTGCGGCGAGCGGCAAGATGCCATTTCCTTGTTAATGCAAATGATGGGTTGGCGTAGTTGAAAATAACAATAGAGTTTGATGATGATAGTCCTTGCGTAATTGCGGCATGGAGATCGCGATTTGATTGAGGTGCGAGAAATATATTTTCGGCTACTGAGTTATCCGATGATCTGTCTGTGTCAGGTTTAAGTTTTTCCAGCCAGAATGAAGTTGGCCACAATTCGCGACCGATCCAGATATTGGAGATATGACCGGTGTGTTTTTCATTGTTTTGTAAATAACTACTTCTTATCAGGTAGAGGAGGATTATCAGAGGCGGAAAGGAGAGATGTTTATCGGCAGATTCTACCGGGATTAACCATTCGTGTAATTTGCCGCAGGAAAGACCACCTTCGAGCAGAGAATCTAGCGGAGGGTAATTGAAGCTGAATGTTTTGCGTTCTTCTGTTGGGGCGGCTTTTCTCCTGAAGCTGTTTATTTCATCAAAATCATATTTCCTTGTGGAGCAATCTCGCCTAATCAGTGTAGGTTCGGTTTTCGGTGGTGTCTGCGATGTGGGCATTTGTGCCGGCCAGATTAGACCCTCGGTAATAAGATGGTTAATTGCACTTTTGTTTTTATTCATAATTGATCGCCGCCCGTTTCTAGTTTCTTTCTATATCCAAATTGGATGAAAGACAACCATGACCTGTTCTGAAAATTTATGATTTGTTGGACGGGGAGAATTGTTAGCTGAGAATGTAATAAAATATGACGCATAAGTATTTATTAATTATCGCTATTTTTTTCGGAGTCGGTCTGCTGCCAAAGCAGGCATGTGCTTTTGATGACGACGAATCTTCCGGATACGAGGAGAGTGCTGACGACACTCTATACCAGGACGAAGAGGAAGAAGCGGTCTATGAAACGGAAGAAGAGGAGAGTTATCCGATTCTTCACGCTATTGTGATGTATCCTCCCAATCGCTTGTTTGATTTGCTGGATGTTGTCCGATTGCGGGCTCGTGTCGGCCCGGGAATTGCCGCCGGAGTTCGTGTGACAACTTATGCCGAGGCTTATCTCGGTTCTTATATGTCAATATACGCTGGTCTGCCTGGTCCGAGAGGACGTCAGCTGCCGAAATCGCCAATTGGCCTTGAGGTAAACAATGCCGCGGCACTAGGGCCGTTTGGCGTTTCAGCTGATTTTGGTATGGGGCCTGATTATGGTGAGAGCGAAATAGGAGTGAGTTTGCATGCAGTCCTTGTTGGGGTTGATGCTGGTTTTGATCCTGTTGAAATACTCGATTTTTTCACCGGGATATTTTTTATCGACATTGCAGATGACGATTTTTAAGAAAAATTAAATTTCTCTTTCCGGCACTGGATTAAGTTTGGCGACAGGTGGATTTTTTCCTTGCAGGTGAGCCATGATTCTTTCGACGTGGACGTGGCTCGTTTCGATAAACTCGGTAGAGCCTGCTGTCTGAGTGCCGGCTGAGCCAGTCCCGATAACGTATACACCGGGGATGTTCGTTTCCATGGTCTGCGGATTGAAATCGGGTTTATTGCCCTCACCAGAAAGAGATATTCCAAGTTGTCGGTAAATTTCCGGATTCTGCGTATATCCAGTCAATAGAAGAACAAAATCCGTATCGATTTTCAGATCAGCAGTTTCTTTGGTGGATGGATCGATTTGCCGAATTGTGGTCGATGATGATTCGATATGGACGGGCGTGGCATTATTGTAAAACGAAATTTTTTGTTTGCGAATTAGACTCATTATTTCCGGATAGAGCCAGAATTTGATTCGCTTGGAGTCAAGTTCATTGCCGCGATAGCAAAGTGTCACATGGGCTCCTGTGCGGGCAAGGCGGATAGCAGCTTCAATAGCTGAATTTTTCCCGCCAACAATGAAAACACGTTTGGCAAAAAATTGGTGAGGCTCGCCGAGATAGTGACTGACATGAGGTAAATTTTCGCCAGGAATATTGAGCATTCGCGGAAGGTGCATGTCACCGATTGCCAGAACCAATTTTTTTGCGGCAATGGGCTCGAGAAGCTCATGGAGAAGCTCCTTGTGGTCTTCGACAGGATGATTACAGGTGAGCTCCTCTGGCCCACCGACGCCATGGTTGCTTCTTCTGCATTGCAGAATAAAGCTTCCGTCTGTTTGTCTTGATATCTCTGTAACGCGGGTAAATGTTTCAATCTCTAGCTTGTAATGAAGAACAACAGTTCTCAGATAGCTGAGATACTCTTCACGCGAAGTTTTCCCCTGGTGTTCGTTTTGCAAGGGGAGGCTGGCTATCTCGATGCGATCTGAGGATGAAAAAAAGACAGTGCCCGGCGCCCACCACTGCATTGTGGAGCCGATATTCCCGGCTTCGAGATGTAGATAGTCTATTCCGGCGGATTTGAGAGCAACCGCCATTTCGATTCCGATGGGTCCGGCGCCAATAAGAGCTATTTCAGTGGTTCTCATTTTTTGAGCAGTTTGTACTGTTGCAGGAGTTCGCAAATTTCTTCAACAGTAGATTGTTTACCAAGGACGATGCGACGAGTGTCTTTTGCCATGGGGGAGGTTGAGGGAGAGAAATCAACAAAAGAGAGATTGGCTTCGGCGGCGAGAACTTCCAGTGGGGCCATATCCCAGAGATGCACATTGACGTCGATGCAGGCATCCACCATCCCCAGCAGCGCCGAAGTGTATTCGAAACAGCAGCGGTACATTCTCAGGTTGGAGAAACGTTGAGCGAAGTGGGGGAAAAACTCGGTTGTCTCAGGGCAGCGGAAAAACTCTCTTGGTGAAGAACAGGCGATACGCGGGAGAGATGAAGTTGTTGCTGAAGGCCGATTAAGCCAGTCGCTCGGATAACGAGTTTTAAGACCGCAACCTTTCGCGGCTGAGACGCCGAGATTAAGAGCCGGATGAAAAATCGAACCGGCTATTGCTATGCCTTGGTAATAAAGTGCGGCGATACTGCCAAAGACTGGCTGCCCGTAGAGGAACTCGTCTGTGCCGTCAATCGGGTCGAGTATCCACTGATAGTCGGAATCCTGGTTTATGCTTTCAAATTCTTCGCCCAGTATGCCGTGGGTCGGGAAGTGTCGGGAAATGAGCTTGCGCATGGCAAGTTCAATTTCCCGATCCCATTTTGTTACCGGCGAATTGTCGGCCTTTGTGTCAAAAGCCAGAGGCTTACCGTCCAGCTCAGCATGGAGGATTGAGCCAGAGAGTTGTGTCAACTGTTCGGCAATTTCTCCAAATAATTTCAGATCATCCGATGCTGGTATTAGCATTTGAACCAGGCAGCCGAGTAAGCTGGAATTGTCTGATTACAACCAGGCACAAAAGCGCCGGAAAGCAGTTCTTCCGAGGCCGCGTGTGGCAGGGTTACGGAGACAGGAGTGCTGCTGACGTTATGGACTGCATATACCGAATAGTCGTTTTCAGGGTGTTTGCGCGCAATGACAAAAAGTCTCTTGTCGAGATTTAGAACATTAAACGCAGCTCGCGGAGAAAAGCTGTTTTCCGCTGTTCTAGTGCCAATAAGCTTCTGCATGCCTTGAAAGACGATATTTCTCAGCGTTCCCTCCGCGTGTAGTTCGGAAGCTGTTTTGTCGTAGTCGAGGTTTTCCCGGTTAATCGCTCGTTTTGATCCGGTTTCTTCGATGCCGCGAACATAGTTACGCGATCCGAGGACGCTGTGGATGTAGATTCCAGGTATGCCGGGCATGGAGAGCATGATTGCATGAGCCAGCAGATGCCGCCTTGCTCTTGTTGCATCATTTTCATCGAGTGGATTAAGCAGGTCCATATAGGTGCAGTTAAGCTCGTATGGGCTGTGTGTGCCATCGCCATTGTCTTTGTAGGAAATCTCTCCTTTGCGACTGAGAGTTGTTTCGCAAAGGAATTGAATTTCCTCTTGCGGCAAAATCCCCTGAAGCGGGCGCATGCCAATGCCATCATGGCTGGCAAGGAAGTTAAAGAAGGTGACCTGGTCACCAGGAAGCGCAAGCGATGCCGCCCAACGGGTCAGGGTCTCTGCGTTTTCGCGGAGGATTGCGTGCGCTGTCAGCGGCGGTAGTGAGAAGTTGTATACACACTGCGCCTCGTCCTGGCCGTTGCCGAAATAGGAGATGTTCTCCTCATGGGGCACGTTTGTTTCAGTGATCATTTGCACACGAGGCGCAACTTCATTGAGTACAATTCGCATCAGACGAATGACATCGTGAGTTTGCGGCAGGTGCATGCAGTTGGTTCCGAGCTCTTTCCAGAGAAAACCAATCGCATCAAGACGGACATAGGTTGCACCGTGCGCCGCGTAGTCGAGCAGTATTTTGATGATTGTCAGGAGAAGTTTCGGGCTTTGGTAGTTGAGATCGATTTGATCGGCACTAAAAGTCGTCCAGATCCATTTTTCTCCATTCGCCGTTTCGTATTTTGTCAGAAGTGGCAGAGCGCGCGGTCTGACAACTTTGCTGTAGTCAAGCGATGGGTCCGCTTCGACGAAAAAATCCTGAAATTCGGGATCACCTTTGAGATAGCTTTGGAACCAGTTACTTTGTGCCGACATGTGATTGATTACAGCGTCGAACATCAGGTCGAAGTCGCGGGAGAGTGCATGCACATCTTCCCATGTGCCCCACTCCGGGTTGACGGTTTCATAATCTTTTACGGAAAAACCATAGTCAGAGGACCAAGGGTAGAAAGGCAGAATATGCACAGCGTTTGTCAGGCTGCCGAGCTCGTTCTTCAGGAATGAGCGCAGTGTTTGCAGGGGGATTTCTTTATCGCGCAGGACGGAATCAGCGTAGGTAATCAGCATGCAGTCTTTCTCGGAGGGGGTGAAAGGCTGCTGCGATATTTTGCCTTTGAAGCTGTCCATCAGTGAAAGCAGATTATCCAAAGTCTCAAGACCGGTTTTTTCACCGTAGAGAGAGCAGAGAATCTGACGGGCCATTTCACACTCCTTGATTTCAGATAATTTAAGCGCTGCTTGCATAGGGAGGGGTATCCTCAAAAACGATATATTACTGTGTTTCTAGCCGATTATCTTCCGAGGCCGAGGAAGCGGGCGACAGTGCTCCTATTACCCAGAAGAATGCCGAGTATCAGATATTTCTATGGGGAATGTAAAGCTGTCAGGGGCGGGAATCTGCGCTGCGCTCAGGTTGATATTACCATCGAGCAGGTGTAGGTATTTGTTACCTTAAATATATGGGTAGAGGTGTTAGGTTTTAAATTAATGAGGTGAAAGCCTCTGGAGGATTTTATGATGTTTTCTATGCAACAACGGCAGTTTGTGGCCTTTATGCGTCACGATCAGTCGGTGGTGAACAGGTTCGACGAGTGGCTTAAAAAGGGGCTTATCAAAAAATACCCCGACGAAATTTATCGGTGCCATTCTATGGATTGGCCATTGTGTCGGGATTCTTCTGCGCCAGCGAATGTTCTGATGCGTCTGCTGACAATGTTACCGCAGGGACTTGATGTTCATCATTGGGGAACGGGACCGTTTGTCAGGCATATTCAGACATGTCTTTCTGCGTTGTCTGGAGTCTACATTGACGAATCGGTTGGTATTCATGAAGCACTGCGGGAAAGGCAGTTTTTCACCAGTCCGATAGTCGGTGTTCATAACGAATTGCAAGAAAGGCCGTTTGGTGAACTTGACCAGGTAGAACCTGAG
>JAQTWB010000096.1 GCA_028689495.1 bacterium
TCGGCGCACTCTCGGGCCGCCCAGGAATAACCGGCACCTGATCCATGACATTCCTGGGAATAGCTTCAAACCCCTCCGGCAAACCAGACGAGCGCAGCGCCGACGAAGCCGGATATGTAACATCGCCGGCGATGGCATTGGAGATAGCCTGCGGCGGATTGAATTTGCTGTTAATCGTTGACCAGGACATATACATGAACCAAAAAAATAGCGGCGTAACGACAAACATCGCCCGAAGCGCAAACGACATTTTATGGCTGTGCTTCGTGTGAACCTCGGCAGACTTATAAAGATTAAAAATGTGTTTAGGCAGCTTGAAGCGTGTTCGAGCAGCCGTATCACGGCTGCCCTTCGAGTCGATATCGCCAACCTCCGGCCACTCGTACTTATAGCGGCCAAGCGCCATCGAGCGCAATGCAATATGACGGCCACACAGGCCGCGCACGTTCGCATCAATTAAACCAGGGCGCTGAGTGATAAGCCATATATCCAAGCCCTGGTGACGATGCACTTCGAGCGCGGCAACGTGATCGGGAACTTGAGAGCCGGCAGGACGAGGCCGGAAATAACTCTGGCACTCATCAATCACCAACAACGCGCCCTTATGACTTTCATAATCGGTTACGCCAACGACCTGGCCATCATGAGCACGAACCCGGATCTTGGGAACGCCGGCGGAATCAAAAACAACATCCGGATTTGGATCCCAATTTTCGTTACGATCCTCGTTGTCGTTTTCCTCAACAGGAAAATCACCAGGAGGAGCCGCAGACATAACCAACGCCGGGCTGGTGCGCTTATACCGATCGATGTGCAACCAAGTACCCCGCTGCCAATCTGTAACCGATCCAAGCCGATAATGCGGAACCTTGAGGCCGGCAATATTGGAAAAAATCACCCTCCCCTTGCTGGCCTCCTCTTCCAAACACGAAACGACAAAAGCCGTTTTACCTGTACCAGGAACGCCGGTAATAATCGTAATCGCCATTATAAAACCCTCCCTAATGAGGTAAGAGCAACAAGGCCAACGCGAGCAGCCAGGGCCCCCAAAACGATCCCTATGGCCTGCCCCACTCCGGCCAGACTAACCAGATCGGCAACGCTTCCAGACATTTGCCCGTAATTGCTGACAATCAGATCCCGGGCAGCAGCAAAAGCCACATCGAGGCCAGCATAGGTCACCGTGCCGACGCCGATCGCAACAAGGGCACGCTTTACCAGCGGACCGATACTGGTCGCCAAAAATGCCGCTATTGTCGCAACAACTCCACCCATCATTGTCCCCTATGCAGCACGAAATCCACCCACCAAAATCCCAGCGGCCGCCAGCCAGGCGAAAACCAAAATAATTGGTCTTATGCCATTTGCAAAATTGCAATAAGTCGTGAACGGCATGTAATAGGTTTGCCCTTTAATTACCATCGCATGCGGCGCTGGACAAGCACCAGCACCACCGACCTGCACCGGCGTGATCGAGCTGACTGTAATCGTTTTAATGCCCAGCGGAACATCGTCGCTGATCGTCCCCAGCTCGGCACAGCTGGCCAGATTCGGATTCTTGTCGCAGGCGGTTTCTTGCTTACACATCTCCGCGCTTGGATTTTCTGCACAAAATCCATACATAGGATCTGATGCAGGATACGGATTCGCACCAGAAACAGAACCAACAGGCAATTGAGCGGCGGCCATTGATTTGGCAGCCTCAACAGCCGAAGCACTTAAACCGGCAGCAATCGCAGCCGCCTCAGCATCCGCAATACGCTTGGCAATAGCAGCATCCGCCAAAGTTTGAGCCGCAGCAACAGCACTTGCACTATCAACGCTCGACTCATCACCAACAGAATCGAAGCACTTGGTAACACCAGCCATCGAAATCATCTGTTGACCCGCCCCGCAAGTTTCAGAAGGAAGATTGCCAACAAAATCAGTCAAAAAATTAGGCGTATCAGGCGAGCACACCTCGCCGGTATGCAAATATTTTGCCTGGCCAAAATAATATTTTGTGCCATCGATCACAGAGCTGGCAGCCGGGACATACCCGCTATTCAGCCCAACCTTGCATCCACTAACGCAAGCAAAAGTCAGCAGCTTTCCAGTGGGAACCGTGCCAACATTAAAAAAGCCCTCACTATGCAACAGGCCAACAACAGGACACGCAGGAGGTGGTACAACTTCGCGTTCGCACATGCCACTTTGCGCATTAAATGAATAAACCGGGCTGGCCGTAGGGCAAACAACCGAACCGCCAACATGGCAACTGGGATAAATATATTTGGTAAAATTTCCGCCGGAAACCCAATGCATATAAACGATACGCCTATAAGTAGTACCGCCACCTGGACAAGTAGAAAAAGCCTCAGGCGCACCTAAAGAATCAAATACCGCGTTATAAGTTGATTCGAAAGCAGCAACCGACAAATAAGGAGTGGCTCGCTCAGTTGTAGCTACATAATTCAGAATGTAGTAGCTCAACAGGCTATTCGATTCTGGCGCAACCTGCTCAACCACAGCAGACGCTGGCCGAATCATCACCAGCGCAGATATAAATAAAACACCAAGCCAGAAAAAAAACTTTTTCATCGCATCAACGAGAAAAAGATCAACGAACACGGAAGAACGACCGTTAAAAATCCGTACAGATTGTAGAGCCACTCGATCACCGGAAAAAAGCCTTTTTGAGAAAAATAATCGAAGCGGCCGCAGCCATTGCGGAAACAACACCCCACCCGATCGTCATGCCATCCATATAGGCATCAGTTGATACAGCAGGGTCACAGCGCGCCAAATGTTGAGGGTGAACACTGGAATATTCTTTTGTCGTAACCAACGAACGGCAACCAATCAAAGTATAAAAAATATTTGGTGCAACAAAATTGACGCTCATGTAATCGCAGAGATAAGGTTCACCGCCGCCGACGATCTGAGGCATCCCGCCAATAGCGACAATCGCAGCAGCACTGTCCGGCGCGCAAATTGTCGAGTGGCCCTGATTAACGAGAAAACCGGTCAGAGCCATAATTAGCCGTTTTGAAAATTGTATTCACGCTCATCCTCTTCACTTAAAAAAGTAATTGATTCACGACTGGGATTTTCAAACAAAGATTCTCCCGAATCTTCACTATCATTCCCATGAATAGAAACATAACAAGACTGACAAACTCCCGCATCGAACAAATCAACCGGCGACTCAAACCTATCCCCACATAAAACACATTCATTGATAAAAACTGCATCATCAACCTCACCGAGATCATCAACCTCGCCAACATCATCGACAGCGCCAACATCATCGACAGCGCCAGCCACATCCACACTTGCCGCATGAGCTGCTGCTAAATACGCCCGCTGCCCCTCGGAACGACTGAGACCAAGGTTAAAAGCGTCGCGACCACCCTGGCGAGCAGAAGAAATCTTTTGTGCCTGGTAGCCCTCATTAAACGCTACACGTTCGCCCCAGGTGTTAAACAACTCTATAACATCGGTTTGAAGAATAGAACTCATATCAACCCCCAGCCTCAAAAACAAAAACCAGCCACGCGATCAAAAAAACGCACTCCCAAAAAAAGACCGGCACACTCTCCAGAGGAAACACCTCACGCGGAAACGGTACCGGCCTTTTCTTTTCTGACATCACAGGCCTTTTCGGATGAACTTGATGGCGACAATGCCAATGATTGCAATCAATACAGCCGTTGCCACCGTTACAGCATCGGCAGCCATTGTCTCAACCGCCGCAGTTGCGGACGCGGGTACGGCGGCCATTGCTTGAGCGGCAGAAAAGCCCAGGGCCATCAAACCGGCAACCCCCAAACGACGACAGGTAGAACATGAAGGCAATTTCATTTTTAATACTCCTTACAACAGAAAAAAAGAGGCGGCCTGACTGCTGCCGCCATCCAGTCGCTTACAGTCCCTTGCGGATGAACTTGATGGCGACCACGGCGATAATTGCAACCAGAACGGCAGTTGCAACAGTTACGGCGTCAGCCATCATGTCACTGATGGCAGTAGTAACGCCAGCAGGCACAGCAGCATGAGCCGCAGTAACCACCATCGAACCAGCACCAACGCCAACCTTCAAACCACGCTTGATATATTCACGCATTTTTCCAAACTCCTTACAGTAAACACCAGTGACCGACCGGCAACGGATCGCCCCAAGCGGGCAAATTCAAATCATTAAGCTGTATGCAGCCAACAACAAAATCAGGCCGCAGGCAACGCCGAACAGACTGAGCACGAAGCCGAGCAGCCAAACGTCAACGACTTTCGCATGCGAAAGATTCATCATGCGACCTTCTGCCAGTACCAATCCGGCGCCGTAACGGCCTTAACCTCAACAGTACGAACCGTAATATTCAGCTGCGCCGGCCGCTCGTCGGATATGTCAATGCCGTAATCGAGAAGCGCCTTGCGGTACCGAAAAAAAGAGCGACGACTCATCATCGACTTAACATCACGGCCAGCCAGGAACGCCGCCGCCGTAACGCGCAATTTTTGCGGCAGCGCATCTATAAAATCGGCATCGTTACTTATCTTTTCCACAGTTAGAATCTTCTCGTAATCTGCAAATAAATTATGAACTTTTCCCATGTCCCAAGCCCTCAAAAATTCGGCAAAATCAGACCAACCCAGATCCGATAATTCACGCCGCTTTAATTCAATCTCCAGGCGGATGATTCCGTTGTCCCTTGCGTATTCATAAGCCGCCCCGCTGGTGACACCATGCGCTTCCATTTCCAGCGCCTTGATATAGACCTTAAGCATGTACCGAGTATTCGACCACCAAACAGACGCATCACCACCAACGCCCTTCTTTACCCTTGAAACTGATTTGCCGGATATCGCCCGAATGACCGACCGGGCAGCGGCAACGCTTCCACATGAATAATTTTTTGTAAGGTCAATACGTGAAAGGTGGATGTGTTCATAGCGTGTTCGACTTTGCTCGAAATGTCGCTGAGAGTGTCCAACAGGTGCCAGCTCAATTCCGACCGGTGTAGTGTCGTTTCCACAATCGTGTAACTGAAAAAGCGGGAGTCCTGCGAACTGCGCGGCAACGTTCGCCCTTTCCAAAGTCCGCAGGGGGTCAAAATTGAAAAGGTTGTCCGAACGGTTAAGCCGTCCGAAATTGCCGCTAAGTACAACACATCTGCCGTCACTTTTAACGCTACAGCTAGTAGAGTGGCTTCCCTGTATGCGCGCGGCGCGATGACGCTCAAAAACTGATGTGCCTCCGCCGTCATAAGTAACGATGCGTCCCGAATTAAGGGGAGCATGTGCCGGGTGGACTTGCCAGATCGACAACCAATCACAGAAAAGCCCGTCATCTTTAGCCTCAATTTTCATAGAAAAAGTCTCAATTTGAAACTGAACGGCAGAGCAAATAGTCCAGATTCTGGACTGAACGGCAACCCCACAAAAGGAGGAAAAAGTGCCAATTTGGCACTGAATGGCTACGTGTTACCCCAGAAGGAAGAATACCCGTCGAAAGTAAAGGGGTATTACAGCCATGATTTTTTGCTGCACCCTCGTCTTTTCCCTGAAAGGATTTTGCGCTGGTGTGTCGGCTAGAAGATGCAGCAAAAAACCCTTTCGACCTGGAAAGGGAAAAGCCAGGAGGTGGCTTTGGAGAAAACACGATCAGGCTGCAGGACGCTGCGTGGCAGGGATCGGATCAAGAACCGGCCGGCTGATCGAAAGAGAATGAAAGTCGCCGACGAAGAAAGACACAGGAGAAAGCGTGTAGTTTCCGGGCTGGTAAGGCTGCTGCCCATCTACAAGCGAAAACTCAATGCGCTCAGGGTATGGATTTGGCGCACCCATCTGGTCGTACGTATAAGCCCATCCCGCTTGCTTTCGCATGTGGTAGGGCTTGCCAGCTTTGGAGGTGCCAGAAATTTCTTGAATAAGGTTTGACTTGATTTCAACGCGAAGTGGAGGAAGCATTTTTATATCCTTTCAGGGTTAAGTGAACGTTCCATAATTAGAACGTATCGAAGATTAGAACCAAATATGGAACCTTGTCAACTCCATTTTTGGAGCGCAACATAAACGGAACTAAAAAAAGGAGAACATCGTGGAAATTAACGACCTACTGGACAAAGCAAAAACAAGAGCAAACCTACCAAGCGACTACGCTTTAGCAAAAGCCATAAACGTAAGCAGAGGCTGGATTAGCGAATATCGAAAAGGAAAAAGGCACCCGAGCAACGAGGTAGCTGTTCAACTTGCTACCCTTGCAGGACTTGAAGAAATGAGCGTTATTGCCGCCATCGAATACCAAACAGCAACAACAGAGAAGAAAAAGGAGTTCTGGAAGCTCTACATGCACGATCACGGCATCGCCGGAGCGTTCGTGATGGTAACCCTAGGGCTTTCGCTGTTGATCGCTCCAGAGGCCACAGAAACGCAAGTTTTACATTGTGCAAATTATGACGCGCATTTTCACGCTCAGAACGAAGCCGGAATATACATTATGCGAACAAGAAAAGGCGAGAAGTTATTGATTCTTAAGGCATTGTTATATAAGGTGTGTGCCCTTTTTACTTTTGCAAAAATACATGCACACATCAAACCTGCTATTCATTGACGAAATACCAGTTTCAGAATCCGAAGTTCAGGCGTGGCTTGATGCAGTGCCCACGCTCTCCGCGACAAAATCCCGCCGAGAGGCTTACCGAAAAGCCTACAACGTTGAACACAAGATTCGCCTAGCGAAACTTGCAGACAATTTACAACCGCAAAAGCCCTTGAGCCAGGCAAACGCCGGCAAGATCAAAATCCCTATTTTTTAAAAACGAGAAGCAAAGCCTTCTTTACTGCCGGCGGATAAAGCTGCCGGCAGGTTGTCGCTGCGCGGATTGTTTTTTTTGCCTCACCGTGCAGCGCATCGAATCTGCATCCCTCCTGAGTTCCGTCCCTCCCAACACCCGACGAAATAACCGTGCCAGCTTTCGCAGAACGTGAGCATAAAGATGAAGCTTTTATCCCTCCCGTTCTAAACGCGAAAGCTGGCACGGTTATTTCGTCTTTAAGGGTGCCGGGACGGAACTCAGGAGGGATGCAGAAAGCGACACGAAGCATCTGCACGGTGAGGAAATCAAAACCGCCGAACAAAATCTAGGAGTGATTGCACATGAACCTGAAAAACAAAACCTACATGAAAAACGCTGAGTTCAAGGCCCGGCAGCTTTGGCTCGGCTTTACCGATGCGACCGGCATCGTCCTACAGCTGCTTGAGGAAACCAAAGCGGAAGCCTGGGCATGGTTCAAAGCCTGGGCAAAGAAACCAGCAGCACCGAAGGCAATCAACACCACGCTTCCCCTACCCTTCGGACTTTTTGAAGTTTTCAGCAACATCACCACGACAAGGAGAGCAGCATGACAACGACAGCAAAAGCAACAACCAAAAAGCAAACCCCAAAAAAAGCCACATTCAGCGCACCATGCGCCGAAGTGCACCTGGTCCCGGTGGATCTGATCGACACCGCCGCGCAGATCCGAACCGAGTTCGACCAGGACAGCATCCTGGAGCTTGCGAACGATATCGGCTTGCGCGGACTGATGCAACCGGTATTGCTCAACCCAAACGGCGACCGCTTTACCATGATCGCCGGCGAACGGAGACTGCGCGCCATCAAAGCAAACGGCATGAAGTCCATCCCCGCCCTGCTGACCAAGGCCAGCACAGAACAGGCCTTCATGATGCAACTCGCAGAAAATATCCAGCGCGAAGAGCTGAGCTTAGAGGACGAATGCACAACAATCATCAAACTCTATGAAACGCTCGGATCATTAAAGGCCGTCAGCGAAGCGGTCAAAAAATCCGTGCCCTGGTGTTCGAAGCGTTACAGCATGAAAATCAGCGACTGGCACCACAAAACACGCCAGCTGCTGGAAGACGGAATCAGCGAAGACATGGAATTACTCAAGGCGTTTAATGCCCTGGCCGGCTTTATCTCCTGGTATGAGCTGCGCGATTGGGAAAACAAAGTTCGCAAAAGCGAAGCCAGCCGGGATGATCTCCGAGCTGCACTCAAGGAAGCCAAAGATAAAAAAAAGACTGAAACAGAAACAGTTTCGCAAGCGAAACCTTACGAGCCACCCCCTCCCCCGCCCTGGACACTGGAAGATGCAATCGAGGAGCTAGATGAATGCTTGAGCTGCTTAGATGATCCGGCAATCGAAGTATTCAAGAAATACACCACAGAACAACAACACGCAGTCGTAAGCCACTTTCAAGGACGCGTACGAGAGGGCATGAGCAAAGCCGGAATCACGACCATTCGCAAATTCGTTTTTGAGCAGTTCTGGTCAGCAAAAATACACAACCTGGAAGCGATGGCGCTTATCGCCGGCTACGCGAAACAGAAATTTATCCTGGAAGAACAGCTAATCGAATTACAGGAAAAGGAAGAGAGTTAAATTTGTGCGCAAGGCAGGGCGCGCCGAAAAGCCGGCGCATCCCTGCCTTGCGCCCAAATTTATTTAGACTTTTTTACCGATTACGGATACACCTCAAAACCAGCCGGCACGGCCGCTCTTTGCTGATAAGCCACCCGCGCCGGCGTCTCCGCTCTGCGATAAGGATTAAAAACCTTACCCTTAGCCAGAACGTCAGCACAGGACGCATCATCGATCTCAAGGATCCGAGAGCCGTCAGCTGTGTAGCAGTTGCACCGATCTCCCATCTTGAGACAGGCATCGGGCCAAGGCATGGTCACCACCTGGCGCAGCGGATCATAAATCGGCGCACTCTCGGGCCGCCCAGGAATAACCGGCACCTGATCCATGACATTCCTGGGAATAGCTTCAAACCCCTCCGGCAAACCAGACGAGCGCAGCGCCGACGAAGCCGGATATGTAACATCGCC
>JAQTWB010000097.1 GCA_028689495.1 bacterium
CTATCTCCACCAACGGAACAACCATGATCGGTGAGCCCGGGTCTATCATCTCTTCGTTGGACTACGCGATCAACAAACAGCCTACCTGGCTAAGTGAAATGTTCGGTATAGATAACGCTGGTCGCTGTATAATCTACTATCTGATAGAGCGAACAAATCCTGGGCAACGACGAAACGAGCCTGTTGGAATCACCATGCGAAGCGCATCCCTCAGTCCTGACAATATAAACGTTTTTTATCAGGGCAGCAGAATCACCGACCCCGAGCATCTTCAAAAACTGGGTCATTCAATAACTGGCACAGAAACAGTTTTATCCGCGCCCCAGTTGGATACTTCGCCGACAACCACTAAATCAAAGATCTCGAGCTGGCGAAGCTTCCTGGAAGAAATTTGCCTAGAAGAACTTGAAAACTCCCTTGCCGGGGCCACGGCATATACCAAACAACAATTAAAGAATCTCTGCTCGCAAGTTAATCACAACCCCTCATATCGCCACATTACTTCAAAGTTACTGGAAACCATTGATACTACGATGCCGGAAACAGCTCTTATCGGCTCCAGGCCACTTGATGCATTGTCCATACTGAAGTCTCGAAATCTGGCAATTGCCTCACCAGCTGTGAGCGTTGGAATCGTCGCAATTATTGCAGAGCTGCAGCTACAAAACCTAAATTGTTTTTCATTTGATTTTCAACATCACCACGCGATTGAAGTTGCATCAAAAATTGTTTCGGGCTCAACTAACTCGCCTCCTGAGTTGGTTAGTCTTGGGCTGCCGGTCGCGGCATGGTTCATGGAACGAAGTCCAGTAAAATATCATCCATTAATGTTCATACCAGGAATCTCGAAGAGAATTGTCGCCTCGGGTAAACTCACCCAACCGGAGCTGTCACGAGGCCATTATCTGTTCATGAACAACGCACCATCAGTAGCATCATTCTACTTTTCTTCGATGAAAGAACGTGGCGTGGTCGCAGGCTCAAAAATCAAGGTCTCTCATATGGAACCAATCGAGACCCTCAGCCTGATGACTGAAGCCGACAGCGACCTGCGAGCAATCCTGTTTTTCCCCCACTACAAGATTCATCAGTTAAAAAATCAATCGGCGATCGTGGATGATATAGTTGCCAGCCGACAAAACACTGAGAATATACTTCTTATAAGGGAGGACCTTGCTCGCGACAGTTCACTGACAATAGCGATCACCACTCTCATCCGTCACGGTTGGCTATCGCTTTTAGCGAGTCGTGACAATCGTCGGGCGGCAATCGGGGCAATTGTCGCGGATAATACTTACAAAGACTTCCTTTGGCGCAGTACCGGCATGTTTATGACAAAACATGATCCCTGACCAAGCGATTGTCAGGTAATGGCGAGCACTACGGACTACGTTACAATATTTACATCACAGTATAGTTATTTCGGATAAAATGTATGACAACATCAACTCCTTCATCCCTGAAGCACAAATGCACAATTAGCGAAAGGTCGTTCGAAATCAGCCCTGCTGAAGTACACTTCTATCAGACTCTTGGCCTACCACTTCCAACACTTTGTCCAGCTGAACGACATAAAAGACGGATCTCGTTTCGCAACTTCACGAGTCTCTACAAAAGAAAGTGTGATGCGACCGGACAGAACATTATCAGCATGTACCACCAGGACCAGAAATTTCCAGTCTACCAAAAGGATTTCTGGTGGACTGACCAATGGAGCGCAGAGGACTATGGACTGGATTACAATTGCGAAGAGTCATTCCTGAAGCAGTACGCCCGTCTGGCCTCACAAGTACCAAGAAGTTCCCTGATGGCTATTCAGTGTGAAGACTGCGACTACGTCAACATGGCCAACAGTTCCGCCAGATGTCATCTTGTCTTTGGTTGTGTCGGCAATGAAGACTGTATCGGCGGGCACATCGTCTGGAACTCAAAGGACTGCTTCGAGAACCTCTATCTCTATCGCTGTGAATTATGTTCAAATTCAATCGACCTGTATTGCTGTTACGATTTGCACTGGTGCCAGGACTGCATCAACTGCCAGTGTTCGATGTTCCTTTTCAACTGCCAGAATTGCTCTGACTGTTTTGGTTGCTCAGGACTTCAGAACGCCCATTACTGTTTCTTCAACGAACAACTGACAAAGGAAGCATACAGTGCACGACTTGCGGAATATTACCCCTCTGATACTGTCAGGCTCGCCCAGCTTCTGCGCGCTCAGTCGATGCAAATCGACAATACAAGCCGTGATGAGATCATCACCGGGACCAGAAACGAATCGGTTAGTGGGCGCCACATCTTCGATTCAGGGTATGTTAACAATTCAAGCGATATCAAACGCAGTCGCGACATGGTCCATTGCCAGACGGTTCAGGACGGGCAGGACTGCATTGACCTCAGTTTTTCCGGCGGACCGATAAAATTCTGCAATGAATGCCTGACTGTCAGTAACTGCGAGCGGGTTCACTACTCTCATTTACTATCGAACTGTTCGGACTCATTTTATTCGGAATTCTGCCATTCTTCGTCCTTTCTCTTTGGCTGTAACGGCCTAAAAAATAAGTCATATTGCATCTTGAATCGGCAATACAGTGCGGACGAATATGAAGCAGTCAAAAAGAAAATCGTCGAAAGCATGATTCGGAATGGGGAATGGGGAGAGTTTTTCCCGGCCGAAATGAGTCCTTTCACTTATCAAGAAAGCATAGCCTCAGAGTATTACCCCTTGAAGAATAAGTCATCAGGCGAAGATAAAGTCTCGTTCGAGGTCAGACAGGCATTACCATTTGATGAGACTGCTGGCATCTATACGTGTCAGCTATCGGGAGAACGCTACAGAGTCACCAAACAGGAAAAAATATTTTACGAACGCAAACAATTCCCAATTCCAGCGATAGCCCCGCTGCTCAGACACAAGGACAGGATGGCAAAGAGACGAAATCTGCAGTTATAACCAAGACACTGTTTGTCAGCTACCCCCTAACAGACGACGTTCGACTTCTGTCAGATGCAAAATAAGGTTGCCAATTTGCTCACGTACAGTTGCAAGCTCTGCCCGACAATCAGACAACTCTTCGCGAGCCGACGTGAGAATGATATTCAGATCCGATTCAAGCTCAGTAACATTAATCTCACCTTTCTTCACAGCCTCAGCCGTCGCCTTGTAAGCATCGCGAAAAGTCTCACCGGCAAGCACACGGCGATAAGCATCGTATGTAGCAAATAACTCCGGACTCATCGCCGCTTTAATTCGCTCTGGCGAAATGCCGAGACGAGCTACAACTTCTGTTGCCACATCAAGGCATTCGAGAAAGTTGGTTGTCCCGCGCATCACCGGCTCCTTGGTATACTGGTAATCGCGATGATAATGCGATGGCAGCTTGGCAATGACCGCCTCAAGCTCGGCAACCGCACCGCGCTGGCGACTGGCTCGGGCGCGGAGCAATTCAAGCACATCAGGGTTATGCTTCTGGGGCATGATTGAAGAGCCTGTAGTAAACTCCGGCGGAATTGAGACAAAGCCAAACTCCTCCGTTGAAAACAATACAAGGTCGCAAGCAAGCTTTTCCAGCAAACAGTTCACATCAAGCATCCAGCGCAACACCAAAAGCTCATGCCGCCCGCGCGAGCTTTGCACATAAATCGGATTTCTCTGCACGGCGCGAAAACCAAGAAGCTCAGCTACATAAGCGCGATCAAGTGGTAGCGGCACACCAAAACCCGAAGCCGCACCAAGTGGAGAGCAATCAATCATTTCATAGACAGCAAACCCCTCACGCAACAAATGAAGAGCCGCTTCGGCAAAAGCATGAAGCCATACACCGACACTGGTCGGCATAGCTCGCTGATAATGGGTATATCCCGGCATCGGCTGGTCAAAAAGCTCTTCGGCCCGTTCGGATGTTTGATCAGCAAAAGCATGAAGGGCAGCAAGGCCGGAGGCCACCTGCTCGCGCAAATAAAGACGCATCGCGAGCAGCACTTGATCGTTTCGCGAACGACCGGTATGAATTTTCTTGCCCGCCTCACCGACAACTTCAATAAGCAGACTTTCAATTGTCGTATGACAGTCTTCCAGGTCATCGGGAATATGAACTTCGCCGCGATCGGCCTTTATCAGCAGCTCCCCAAGAGCAGCAACGAGGTTTTTGCTCTCGTCCTCACTTATCAGACCGACCTTGGCCAGCATCCGCGCCTGAGCCAAAGAACCGATAATATCCCAGCGCAGAATATGCAGATCGATTTGCGGGTCGTTGCCAACTGTGAACCGATGCACCTTGGCATCAACCGCTTCTCCCTTTTCCCAAAGACGGGCCATTGTTGCTCCGATATTCTGTGTTTGTTGTTTGTTTCCTGCCATCGAGAGGGCGCCTCGCGAGGCGCCCCTACACAATCATGGCCTGCGCATCATCTTCATCCGCCAAAACGTGCGCGCCATGGGTTGATACTGGAGCGCAAACGGACGGCGTTGATGCGGATGAAACCTTCCGCATCTTTTTGATTATAGCCGCCTTCGATATCCATGCTCGCCAGGTTTGCATCATAGGCCTCGTTCTCCGCTTCACGACCAACGACAATAACATTACCTTTATACAGGTCGAGATAAACATTACCCGTCACCACTTCCTGACACTTGTCGACTGAGTTCAACAAGTAATCCATCTCTGGCGAAAACCAGTAGCCGTTATAGATAAGCTCGGCCAAACGTGGTTGCATTTGCTCCTTCATGCGGAATACTTCACGATCCATGGAGATTGTTTCCAGGTCCTGGTGTGCCTTCCAGAGCACAGTGCCCGCCGGTGTTTCGTAACAGCCACGCGACTTGATGCCGACATAACGGTTTTCAACAACATCAATTCGACCAACACCGTTTTCACCGGCAATTTTATTAAGGTAGTTGAACATCTCAAGCGGTTCGCTCTTGACCGTGCCGTCTGCAAGATTCTCAACACGCACTGGAGTCCCCTTGTCAAAACTAATCTTCAGCGAAGTCGTCTTGTCGGGCGCTTCCTGGGGACTGACAGTCATCTTGTACATACCAACTGGTGGACGAGCGGCTGGATCTTCCAAAACTCCAGCTTCATAACTGATGTGCATCAGGTTGGCATCCATGCTGTAGGGCTTGCTACGCGTCGCTTCAACTTCGATGCCATATTTGTCGCAATAATCGAGTAAATCAGTCCGCCCCTTGAACTGGGAAAGAAATTCTTCCATCTTCCAAGGCGCAAGTACCTTCACTTCCGGCATCAAGGCGTAATAACCAAGCTCAAAACGAACCTGATCATTGCCCTTCCCGGTGGCGCCGTGAGAAACAATGGTCGCACCCACTCGGCGGGCAACTTCAACATGAGCCTTGGCGATAACTGGTCGGGCGAGAGACGTCCCGAGAAGGTAGCGTCCTTCGTAAATAGCTCCGCCGCGAATCATCGGGAAAATATAGTCTCGGACGAACTCTTCCTTGAGGTCTTCGATATGAACCTCGGAAGCTCCAATCTTCAGCGCCTTGGCCTTTGCCGCTTCGAAATCTTCAGCCTGGCCGACATCGCCGATGTAGGCGATAACTTCGTAGCCCTTCTCCAGCAACCACTTGAGAATTACCGACGTATCGAGACCACCACTATAAGCAAGGACTACCTTTTCCATCCTGACACTCTCCTGAAGATTGCTGATTCAAATTACAGAGTCACCACCACCCCCGATTTGGGAGGTTTTACCAGACCTGCTATAGAAGCATTTTTAAAGTATTTCAACCATTCCTAGCGCGGAAATCACGGTTAAAGGTGCAAAGACACCAGGATAAAGAACCACCATGAACTTTAAAGTCATTACCATCTTCCCGGACCTAATCACCCAGTTTGCCGGTCATGGACTGCTCGGCAAGGCCGTGCGCGAGGGGTTGATCACACTCGAGGCGATAAACCTGCGAGAATATGCGGTTAATACTCAGGGGCAAGTTGATGACACCCCGTTTGGCGGAGGCTCGGGTATGGTAATGCGCCCCGAACCTGCATTTTCTGCAATCGACAAAATAAAAGCCCAACACCCTGATGCGAAGGTAATCTATTTCACTCCTCGCGGTAAACAGTTCGGCCAAGCCGATGCCCGACGCTTGGCCAACTCTTCACCAACAACGCAATGCAGCGAGAAAACTTCGGCAAATTCAGCGAGTGACAAAACTCAACCTACTTACATCATCCTCTGCTCTCGCTATGAAGGCGCTGACCAAAGGATCATTGACGAACTGGTAGATGAGGAATTCTCCATCGGAGACTATGTCCTGATGGGTGGAGAAACTCCGGCATTTGTCCTGCTTGAAGCGGTTGTCCGCCTGCTCCCCGGCGTACTCGGCAATCCGGAATCGACGGTGCAGGAATCATTCAGTCATTGCCTGCTCGAACACCCGCAATACACCAAGCCACGAGAATACTCGGGTCTTGCCGTTCCCGAAGTGCTGTTTGGCGGCAATCACGCCGAAATTGCCCGCTGGCAAAAGAATCAGGCTGTCAACGACACCCTGATTCGCCGCCCGGAACTGATAACCAAAGCACTGAAACCCAAAGCGCCGTTCTACCTGGCGTTAATTCATCACCCTGTGTACGACAAACAGGGCGATGTCATCATTTCGTCGATTACCAACCTCGACCTGCACGACATTGCCCGTTCCTGTAAAACCTTTGCCGTCGACCGCTACTACGTTGCCCACCCGACAAAAGCTCTGCGCCTCCTGGCGCTGAAAATTCTCGGCCACTGGGAGCACGGCTACGGCTTAACCTACAACCCGAACCGCAGCGAGGCCCTGGAAACAATATCTATCGTTACCGATCTCGACGACGTAATTCTGGCCATCGAAGAAAAACACAAAATGCTGCCGCGTATCATCGCCACCTCCGCGCGCCGCGGCCCGCATTCGACGACATTTACTGAAATGCGCGCCCGTCTCTGCCTGTCTGATGAACCACATCTGATGCTACTCGGCACCGGCTGGGGGTTGACGGAAGAAATCACCTCACGTGCTGATTATATGCTCGAACCGGTAGATGGTCGCGGTGATTATAACCACCTGTCAGTTCGCGCAGCTGCGGCGATTATGCTTTCACGACTATTGGGCTGAGGCAATTCGGGAACAATTCTCGGACAACTCTGTTATTCAGCACTTGCCAATGGAGCAGCATTTTGCTAGTGAATGCTCATTCTGTTCTGCGACATTCCCAATCTGAGTAGATGAACCTGCCTAATCCTCACCAGATACTGAACTTTCTGTTGAGGAGTAGTGTAGAGATCAAGGATTTACCTTATTTTCTGCGCGGGTAGACCTTTGAGTTCTGAGGCATTTTTTCTGCCATCAGCATTCAGAGGTCTACCTGCAGGGCATTTTTTGACTAAAGGATCTGACTATTTTTTCAATTTTTTTCGAGGTTTTTACCATGAACAAATTAGCACTCTTTGCTGGCATAACGTTACTATCAATCACCGGCTCTGTATCTGCAGCATCAATTGGTAGCTGGATTGGCAGTGATCGCTCCTGGAACAATAACGGCGCGTTCTTGTCTGCGAATGAACTATTGACAAACCAAGGTCACACAGTTGACGTGGATAGAGCGATCAGCGGCAACATGCACAATTACGACGTCTTCCTGATGGGTGAACCGAGATCCATTCCCAACCCTTCTGAAATTTCAGAATTGTCAAACTGGATCTCCGAGGGTGGTATTCTGCTCTTGATGGGAGACTCAAACTACGCAACTGACTACAATCCATTAGTCGATCGGCCGTGGAAAGATAACCTGAATATCATCTCGGCTTCGTTAGGGTTATCGCTGCGCTGGGGCGAAACAGTCGACACCGCCGGTCCTTTCCAGGGCGGCAATTTCGCTACCGAAGGAAAGTTCAACATTGTCGGTGAACCGCTCTACACCACACCTGGAGCGAAAGTCACTGGTGGAACGGTACTATCCGAAAACTATCTCAATTTTGAGGCATTGGGACTTGGTACAGTATTCGGATTTGCCGATCGTTCGGACCATATCTTTTTTACCGATACTATCAATACACCGAATAGCATATTGCTTCTGAACATTGCTAACGGCCCCGTATCAAATGTGCCACTGCCACCAGCACTGTGGCTGTTTATCTCAGGTCTGTTGCCTATCTTTCTGAAAAGAAAAGCTGCAATCAGCCTGACCTAAACTCGTTATTATGCTCACTCGACGAACTCCGTTTCGGCGAGTGAGCCACTCAAGGTTATGTCTCTACCCTTCCTCCACACATTCCCCTGCCACATCTTGCCAATATCGTATTGATTTGCTAGTGAATGCTCGTTCTGTTCCGCAACATCCCCAATCCGAGTAGATGAGATTAACTAATCCTCAATAGATGCTGAACTTTCTTTTGAGGAGTAGTGTAGAGAACAAGGATTTTCATTAGTTTCAAAGCGGGTAGACCTTTGAGCTCTGAGGCATTTATTCTGCTCGCAGCATTCAGAGGTCTATCTGCAGAACTTTTTTTGTCTGTACGGTCAGGCTATTTTTTTTCAATTTTTAAATGAGGTTTTTATGAACAAATTATCTTCTATCGCTGGCTTGGCATTACTTGCCGTAAGCCAAATCGCACCTGCGGCATCGATCGGCAACTGGTCCGGCAGCTCACGCAGTTGGAACAACGTTGATTTTGCTGATGTCAAACAGCTGATGTCCAACAGCGGACACACAGTAAATGCCGATTCCAACATCCTCGGCACACTTGGCAACTACGATGTCTTCGTTATGGGCGAACCGGGTTCCACTCCTAATGCTGCGGAACTCGGTGAGTTATCGTCATGGGTTTCAGGTGGCGGTATTTTGTTACTGTTGGCCGATTCCGGCAA
>JAQTWB010000098.1 GCA_028689495.1 bacterium
GGGTTAGCAAGCGACGGCCAAGCATCATCAAACTCTTAGTTTTGAACGTCCGCTGTCAGGAGTGAAGCGGACAAGCCTTCAGAGCAAACAATCAGCTATTTCAGTAATTCCTCAGCGTCTCTTATGGCCGACTTGGAGTCATCAATTGAATTTTTCCAGCGCATGAGCCGATGAATCGTCATGGACGGCAACACGTCGGCCCTTCCAGAAACTTGCCTAGTAAAATCACGGCCATTGCAGACGTTGGGATCCGTTTATCTCATGTGAACTGCCTTGGCAGACCAATCACCTCTTCCCAGGTGCTTGTGAAAATTTCTCCCATGACTTCTGAGTCGTGAATCAAAGCGTTTGAGCACCAAAAGCGCAAACAATCCTGGTAGTCTGCCTCCGTCCTGATCATTGGATCCCAAGGTTCCCTGCGGGCAAGCTTGCCAAGCCAAGCTGTAACTAGAATCTGAGCCTGATTGTTGAGAAATTTGGGATGGCAGGTCATCGGCCTTATCGCCCGCCATTCGCTCACTACGGGCGCACCTGTGCCATCAATCGATTTCGAGATAGGTAAATAAATGTCATACAAGAATTACCAATAACTTGTTGCAGACGTTGGCAGGCCAGACGACCATGAGATAATTATGCTTGCACATGTCCTAGCCTTCATCGCTTTATGAAGATACTTGAATACACTGGCCTTGATACCTCACGCGTCAAAAACAGTTATCGCAAGGTGTGCGAGGCTATCGCTCGCCACGACTTCCATGCCGCCCAAGTCAAAAAGCTCGTCAATCTGAGCCACGGCAAGTTCTATCGGGCGAAACTGGATGACGCCGACAGGTTGTTGTTCTCGCTGGTACGCTACGAGAATGAGGTTTGCGCACTGATGCTGGAAGTAATCGCCAATCACGACTACGACAAGTCACGTTTCCTGCGCGGCGCGGCGATCGACGAGAGCAAGATTCCGGTCATCAGCGCTGATGAGGCCATCAAAGAAGCACAAGCACTGCGCTACCTACATCCCGAGCGAACCGCCATTCACCTGCTCGACAAACCGATTTCGTTTGACGATACCCAAGAGACAATTTACCGACAGCCACTTCCCTTGGTTGTCGTCGGCAGTGCAGGCAGTGGCAAGACCGCCCTGACGCTTGAGAAGCTCAAACATGCCGAAGGTGAAGTCCTCTACGTGACCCAATCCGCTTTTCTGGCACAAAGTGCCTGCGACCTGTATTACGCCAACGGTTTCGAGCACGTTGGTCAAGAGGCATTATTCCTGTCCTATCGTGAGTTTGTCGAGTCGATCCACGTCCCCGTGGGACGCGAGGCCAGTTGGCGCGATTTCGCGGGGTGGCATTCTCGCATGCGGCAAAACTTCAGGGAGGTTGATGCCCATCAGGCGTTTGAGGAGATTCGTGGTGTGTTTGCTGCCGGTGCGAGCGGTGTTCTTTCGCGCGACGCGTATCGAGGACTTGGGGTGCGTCAATCTATTTTTCCAGAGGAACGGCGGGATCAACTCTACGATCTGTTTGAAAAGTATCGAGCCTGGCTGACGGAGGCGAAGCTGTATGACCTCAACCTAGTCGCCCAGGACTGGCAAACCCGGGCAGTGCCACGCTACGACTTCGTGGTCATCGACGAGGTGCAGGACATCACCACGGTGCAACTTGCCCTGGTGCTAAAAACCCTGAAGAAGCCGGGCCATTTTCTGCTCTGCGGGGACTCCAACCAGATCGTCCATCCCAATTTCTTCTCTTGGAGCCAGGTCAAGAGCCTGTTCTGGACTGATCAAAAGCTGGCCGAGCGGCAGGAATTGCGTGTACTGACGACTAATTTCCGCAACGGCCTGGAAGCTACACGTGTCGCCAATCAATTGCTCAAGATCAAGCAGCGTCGCTTCGGCTCCATTGACCGCGAGAGCAATTTCCTAGTTCAGGCCGTCGGCGGCGAGGCTGGTCAGGTGGCGCTAATGCCCGACAAGGAGTCCACCAAGCGCGAACTGGACCAGAAAATTCGCCAATCCACCCAGTTTGCTGTGCTGGTGATGCGCGACGAGGACAAGGCTGAGGCCCGCAAGCACTTTGCCACGCCACTGTTGTTCTCGATCCACGAAGCCAAAGGTCTCGAATACGAGAACATCGTGCTCTATCGGTTCATCTCCGATCATCGTGGCGAGTTCAGCGACATTGTCGTAGGCGTTGCCAAGGCCGATCTACTGGTCGAAACACTGGATTACAAGCGGGCCAAGGACAAGAGTGACAAGTCTCTGGAGGTCTATAAATTCTTCGTCAATGCCCTGTATGTGGCGCTAACGCGCGCCATCAAGAACATCTACATGATCGAGTCGGACACTGGGCATGCGTTGTTCGGCCTGCTTGACCTGAACCTGAGTCAAGCCAAGATTGAGGCAACGCAATCTACCATTGAGGACTGGCAGAAGGAGGCTCGAAAACTCGAATTGCAGGGAAAACAGGAACAGGCGGAGGCTATCCGCAGTACCATCTTGAAGCTGATTCCTGTGCCCTGGCCGGTTTTTGACGAGGGCAGAATCAGGGAGCTACTGATCAAAGTGTTTCGTGAGCAGAGTCCAGGCAACAAGGGCAAGCAACAGCTCTTCGACTATGCCTGCTGCTTTGATGAACCACAACTAGCCGAGTGGCTGGCTGTTGAGGCGAAATTCGAGCAGGCACGCGCCTTTGATCAGCAGCGCGCCGTGTTCGCCCGCAAGAGCTACGTCCCTTACTTCGCTAAGAACTTCAAGGACATTCTCCAGCAGTGCGACAAGCATGGTGTCGATCACCGCCTGCCAATGAATCAGACGCCCCTTATGGCTGCTGCTGCTGCTGGCAATGTGGCATTGGTGGAAGCCCTTCTGGAGCGTGGTGCAGACCGGGATGCCGTCGATCACTATGGATACAATGCCCTGCACTGGGCTTTGCGCCAAGCATTTGATGACACAAAATATGCTGCCGGACCGCTGGCGGTCATCTATGAGCGTCTGGCGCCCCCCTGCATCGATGTCAATGTGGGTGATCGCCTAGTGCGCATCGACCGACATTTGTCGGAATACTTTCTGTTTCAGACCCTGTGGGTCTTATTCAAGGCGCGCTTCGGCAAGATACGCCGCAATGTGGATAGCGCTTTCCAGACCCAGATCATCCTTGATGCCTGGCAACACTTGCCGGCCAATGTGGTGCGACCGGAGCGCAACAAGCGCCAGCATCTTTCTGCTGTGCTGTCGAGAAATGAGATCGACCGGGATTACGCCTATAACCGCTCACTCTTTCTGCGTGTTGGGACCGGACGCTACCAGTTCAATCCGAAACTCGCCGTGCGCAGCCGCCAAGGCGACGAAGAGAGCTGGATCCCGATTTTCACGGCACTCAACCTGCCATTGATCAGCGAGTTTGCCTACAACGATGGCTGGCTCAACACTTGGGGCAATATAGACAATCTTCTGGGTCTTGCCGGACTCTCAGAACGCACTACCCCGGTCGCGGCTGAACGCTTTGTCGAACGGCAAGCAGCCAAAATGAGAGAGTTGGACGAGCGCAGAGCCAATCAACTTGCTGCCAAAATGGGGCTTCGTACAGCCGCTGAAGCCAAGAAATAATCAGCCCCGCTTTGGTCTACTCTGAAACCTGCCGGATGGTCTACTTCGGCAAATCGGCCATAGGGGACAGTGAAATCGTGGAAAAGAGGGTTTCTATGAATGTCTGCTTTTACTCCAGATTACTTATTCAGAATGGTCGCTGGATTTATAGGTATTGATTTTTATCATCCGGTCTTCTAGTGTTATCGACGAAACAAAGCCCTTCACTTCCAACAACTTGGCAAGTTCGAGGTTTATCTCGTTATGGTCAAGTTTTGGGCGTTTCCCATATATCGATATTTCGCTGAATGGTTCTGGTAACGTAGCAAGAACCCCCATAGCCTTAGCTTCATCCCAATCCGGAAGGCATTTCAAAAGTAGTTTGATTGAATCATTGGCTGTACGCGCATTGGCTATTGCGGATGTCAAAACTCTAGCGTCGAATTTAGAACAATCAATTTCATTTGATACAAGCAAATCTGCAATCAGTCGAGCTAATTGTTTGCTTCCGCTAGCGCCAGATGAAGAAACATCAAGGCATACAGCAACTTTATATTCACGACTTATGTCGCTCGAAAGTAGCAGCTCCCGAACATCATCTGTAATTGGGAACTTTTCTTTCTCCTTTATAAATGTATTGAAATTATTTCCGATCAACTCGGCGGTAAGCTGATTGTTGTTGACGGCAAAAGTGAAGGACTTATCTGTAAGCATCACCGTGCCGACCTTGGCAAGGTTCAAAATCTTTTTTTCCGAAATGCCTGCTGGGAATTCGTGATACGGATAAGGAAGACGCTTTATCAGCTTGCCGTAGTCAGAGTCATTTATTTCGTCGTTATTCAGGATGAAGCTGGACAATGACTTGCTATTCTCCTCTCCAATATCATCAATCGAAAAAACTGAGCTTGAAAGCTTATCTGCAACGTTATGGCGACCTAGTATATTGGTCACAACCGTCTTGTCACTTTCTTCATGACTAAAATATCTTGAAATATTTTGCCAAGTGGTAGCAATTTTTTCTTCCTGCAACAAGTGCGCCCAGAGGCTTTCTGGCAACTCGTCAAATGTCTCGAACACATACTTTTGCCTTGAGATAATTTGCTTCTTCAGTTCGTCATCGAGCGCCTCATGGTTCAAGAGCCATTTTATGACCGCCTCACTCTCGTCAGTGTTATTCGGTAGAAGGAGAAAAACATGCTTAATGTAATCCGGCAAATTCTGCTCAATATATTCTTTCAGGCGTGAATTGTTAGAGGCCAGTATCGATGTGAAATTTGCCGTTTCTTGAGTCGTAGCGTCAATACCTGTTGCGCTTAAGACATTGCCACGTGCAATATTTTCATCATCAAGCTTGTCTGAATTTTCGAGGATGAATTTCACGTTATGAAGATTAATCGCATAAAGAGACTCTTCATACGCGTATCTGAGCAGTGCAAGGTTTTCCTCAAGCAAATACAAGTTGACGAAGCGCACATTTAATTTCTTTATGCAATCATAACTGTCAGGCAACTGCATGCCAGAAGTCAGAATAAGCTCTCCACTTTCAGAAATAAACTGTGTAAGAACATTTTCAATATTCATCTTCTGACTTACATAGTCAGCATCAACGTACCTAAGGATATGTGATAGATACTCGGCTCCTTTGGAAGATTGAATCGCTGCTTTCGCAAATCCAGGCCACTCACTACTCAACGCCTTGATTAGCTCACCATTGAATTTTCCTGCTGCGAAATATGCCGAAAAAAACACTTCTGACTGCAGGAAATGTTTGGATATGAAGTGCATTGCTGCTTTGATACGGCCTGAGTTTGCATTTTTGTTCTCAAGCAGATAGTCCATGAGCGTGACATTTAACACATATTCATGCGCAAAATCTTCCTCGCGAATATTTTCACAAACCTCTCTCGGGGTATCTATCTTATGAGTAGGATTGGCCACCCCATAATTACGGATAGTGAGAATGTATTCACGATCATTTTTGGTTAAACGCCCCTCATGGAAGGTTGATATGTAAAGGTGGTAGTTTTCATCCAGATAACCCTCTCTAACCAAATACACGAGAAGATCACTATTGGAGATCTTGCATTCATCCATCAATTCTGAAAACTTAAAATCTGGGCCTTTTAATATCTCTGAAAACCGTTGGTATGGTAATTCTGCAATCTCTCTTTCAGTTCGCAAAATTTCTTTTTGCAACTCCATCTTTTTCTTCGGCGATTTGTTTTCAATATTCTTTGCCCGACCTAGGAATGTCTCTCCCGGGTTTATCTCTTCTTCTATTTGCGAAAATGACTTTCCAGTTGGGTTGCTTTGGCGCCCCTGATATTGGCTTTGAGCGTATAAGTGAATGTTTCGTTCTGAAAGTATTGGATTGAATTGATCCAAAGTTGTAATTTGCGAGAATGGTATTAGGTTCCCGTTGCATAAGAAGCCAGAAGTAAAATTGTTGCCGCCATAACGCATAACGATATGACCTATATAGGCGCTGATTAACTCTTGGGCATCCCTCGCTTGCTCGTTGTCTGACTGCACGATTTGCGCCCTGAGTTCCACAAGTTGCTCGCTCAGCCGTCTTTTCGTATTAAGTAAGAGTTCAGCCCGCTTTGCGCAAATTTGAAAGAATGCGCCTTTTCCAGAATGAAGATTCTCGAAATCGCTGGGATACACGTTCTTGTAAATCATCATGGCAAGAAGTTTTGTGACATCCAAACTCTCGCTCATAAGTCGGTCGTAATAAATCACAAATTCGTTAAATATATTGTGAATTAACCGAAGGTCATCAATATAAAAAGAGACCTCGCGCAGAAAACCTCCATTTATCCTTTCTTCAATATGTGTCTTTCTTGCGACATCAAGTTCCCGTAAACGCTCCTGCATTTTATCCAGAGAGTTGGAGCTATTAATAATTGGCACTACCGGGATAATGAAATCAAAAAACTTTGCGCGATTCTTTGTATGGGAAAACATGTCATCCTTAAGCGCATATAGAAACTTTATTGGATGCCCTGTTTTATTTTGGCTGTTGTCATTTATGAGCTTGTTAATCTCCCGTAGCTTTACGAATATTTCCGGATTTCCGAACCTGTCTAGATCCTCTATAACGACCGCATCGTATGTGGTTTCTCGGAAGAAGTAGATAATTTCATCAAGATGACGATTCAGAATTGAGTTTTCAGAAGTTTCCCCAGTCTCAATTTCAGCATTCATCAAAGAAACTTTCTTTAGTGAAATGCCAAAAGTAGCTTTATAAATATCAGAAGCAATGACCACAGGAATAGAAATGGCAAAGTCAACGAGCAAAATTAGTGAAAAAAACTCAAGGGCGAATAACTCATTTCGATGTCGGTATAGAACGAAAACAGTTACCACCCAGGCCGCCAGGAACATGGCAGTGAGCAACGGGTGTTCAGGCGTTGTAATTCGTTTGAAGCGAGAATATGGAAGCTTATTGGCATCTGCCCCATACAGCATTTGCTGAAGAATGCTTCTTTCAATTAATGCCGCATCGACAGATTTTTTGCCTTCTTCCTTGAAAGAAGCTAGCGAGATATTTAAGAACTCGAAATCGCTGTTCTTTTCATAGGTTTTAATAATGCTACTTTTTCCGGAACCGTACGGACCGGTGAGGGCAATGTTTTTGATATTTTGGTTTTCAAATGCAAACGATAGTGCCTTTGCATAACTTCCATCTGGGTCTGCATTATCAACAGGAGTCAGATCTGTGAATGGAGATTGCCTCCAATCACCGGAAATCCTCTTCCTTCTCGCAAGTAGCTTTTTAATGAACTTGGTAAATTGCATCAATTTCTCCACGCTCTTCAAGAGTACTAAATAGATGCCCCTCGGACTGGCATCCCGATATATGGGATTTCATGGCCTGCGACTTTACATCTAGCATCCAACGAGGTGGATGCTAATAGCATGAGTAAATTTGTTATATTTGGTCGCGCTAATAGCGATCTCTTATATCACTTACTGCCAGTTGTCGCTAATGATAGCGGACATCACCAAGCCTTAATTTCCTGAGGATAGTAATGACGGCTATGGCCGAGCAGTGAGCTTTCACTGGCACACCGTCGAGCGACTGCAATTGGCACGCAGCCGCCTGACAGCATTTGTATCTGCCCGCCGTAAAGCTGTCGTTCAAGATCAATTCATTAATCAAGAGATGACTGGCCGGTTTGGCCGATCAGTTGTCGATGGGTCACTAAACCCCAACGTCCGTTTTCTATTTGCAGACAAAGCCGTCACGGGCAAAAACTTCAACTAAACGGGAGTTGCAGCCCTGAGGTTGATTCCAACCTAGTGACGCTGCCAGATTGGAATTCGAAAACTCCCTAATCCAACCCTAGAATGAAAATAGTCCAAAAAAGCAATTCGCTGTTTCTCTTGGGTCGAATTGTTGCCATCTCTGATCGGCTGGTGACGGGATGGCGCGATAGCGGTAGCAATCGTTCTTTTCAGCACAGCCTTTGCCGGTACACATCGTTATGCTTGCCATGATCACACCTTCGGACTAGTCACCAACTGAGCCAAGGCCGGATCGGTCACCGGCGACTTCGTTCCCTCTACCGCTTTTGCAATCTCGGCCACGGTTGGTTTCTTCTTTGAATTGAAGCGCAGCGTCGCATACCCCGCCTGACTGGTCATTGCATCCCGTTTCCCGTCCTTTTCTGACGAGTGCATGCGGTCATCCAGCTCGATCAGCGCGACAATGTTCAGCGCTTGGTCGCACACCACGAAATCAACCATCTTCTGCGAGAACGTCCCGCGAATGCGGTAATAGTTGCGCTTGTCCTGTCTGGTCACGGCTGGCTGCAAAATCGCGCCCATCGCCACTTGCGGGAACACGTAGAATTCCGGTAGCGCCTCAATGAGCCGCCCAAAGAACTCTTTCTCGTTGTCAGTCAGAATCGGCTTCTTCAAATACTCCTGCGCACCTTGTGAGCGTTGCGCCATCAGACGCATCAACACCAGAAATACGGCGACTATCAGAACCACGAAGACCACGAATAAAAATATCGACATCAATCCCTCCCTTTCACTTGATAAAGATTCGCATGGCCGTCATGGCCACCCAGCCGTACATCAACACCGCCAGAATGTACTCTCGAAAGTCCCCTGTGCACAGCTTCAGCGGCGAGACGAAACGCATTTTGCTTGGCCACAGCAGCGGCACCCCGGAGTTGGTCAACCAATCCCCCAGCAGATGCGAAAGATACCCGACCGCG